>BNUW01000218.1 GCA_025997655.1 Spirochaetia bacterium | reverse complement strand
CTGGACGATGTGAAGGATAAGGTTGAGGGCTTTGAGCTTGGGATAGACGATTATATCACCAAGCCCTTTAATTTTTCCGAAGTCCTGGCCCGGATCAGGGCGGTGCTGCGGAACCGGGAACTGTTCGGCCAGATACTGGTCCGGGAATCCCGGTTGAGCCAGGCGGAGGAACTCAGCGCCGATATGAAGGCCTCGGTGGGGGCATTTATCAAGAGCATGGACGACTTGGAGGCCGCCATCGCCACGGTTACCGGGGAAGGAAAACAGATCGATGCAAGTACCCTGTCCCGACAGATTACTTCGGTGCGGAAGCATATTGCCGAATTGGATGCCCGGATTGAGCGGACACTTTCGGAGTGGGAGGATCTTAAAAAGAATGAAATAGGCATTAAGACCCTGGAAACCCGGATACAGTTGAAACAGGAGTTGGATGAACATGGCAAAGACAGATAGCAAACGGGGTGAACACACCGTAGTTTTAGGCAGCCGTACCAGTTTCAACGGAATCATTAAGTTTAAGGAAACCCTCTGTATCCAGGGAACCTTCAAGGGAACCATAGAAGCTACCGGCGCCCTTATCGTGGACAAGGGAGCGGTGGTGGAGGCGGATCATATCAACGTGGCCTCCCTCACGGTTTACGGGACCGTGGTTGCGGAGGTTCACGCCATGGATAAGATCGACATGCTCTCCGGCGCCGAGGTCCGGGGCGACTGTACCGCCGCCCGTCTGCGCATTGCCGATGGGGTTCTTTTTGATGGGCAGTGCAGCATGACCGGGGTGGATAAGGAAGTGGAGATCTTCTCCCGCCCCACCGAGGAGATCAAGGCGGAATTGCAGAGAGTGAATGGCTGATATTCCGGCGGAGCCGGGTTCCGCAGGGGGCGGTCCCGCAGTAGGGGGCGGTCCCGCAGTAGCGGGCCTTATAGAAACCCTGGCTGCCGCCTCCCTGACCCTGGCCGCCGCCGAATCCTGCACTGCAGGACTGGTGGCGGATAGCATCGCCCAGGTTCCCGGAGCTTCCCGGGTGTTTTGGGGTTCCTTTGTCACCTATTCTGTGGATGCCAAGATAAAACTCCTGGGGGTGGATCCGGTAATCATCCATCGCCACGGGGCGGTGAGCCGGGAAACGGCTTTGGCCATGGCGGAGGGGGCTCTGGAAAAAAGCGGCGCCGATGTGGCGGTGTCCGTTACCGGCCTGGCAGGTCCCGATGGGGACGGTTCCGGGCAAAAAGTGGGCACGGTCTGGATAGGGATTGCCCGCAGGGGTTTCGGGGACGCAGTAGGTCCCTCGGCTGAGGCCGTATGTTATCATTATACCGGGGACCGGAATGCCATCCGCAATGCCGCCGCCGCCGGGGCCATTGCGGAACTGCTGAAAAGAGTACATTGAGCTATTATTGTGTAAGCTCTAAAGAAAGAGGAAGAATTTTGAACCACGAAGAACACGAAGGGAAGAGAAACCAATCTTTTTTATATTCCTTTGTGTCCTTTGTGGTTGCTTTTCTTTTCTCTGTCTTTAACGGTTACCGTATATTATTTCTAAGGAGTTATGATGAACTACCACGCCGAAAACGATGATGAGGATGAGTGCAAGGAAAAGGAAGAAGGGAAGGGGACCGATCCCCTGATGAATAGGATGCTTAAGACCCGGACCATCCTGCTTTCCGGGGAAATAAAGAAGGATCTGGCGGAACGGACCATCAGGCAGCTCCTGCTCCTGGAGGATATGGGGGATGATCCCATCCGTATTTTTATCGATTCCCCCGGCGGGGACGCCGATGCGGGCTACGCCATCTTCGACATGATCCGCTTTGTGAAACCCCCGGTGTGGACCATCGGTATGGGCCTGGTGGCCAGTGCAGCGGCTATTATTCAGCTTGCCAGCCCAAAGGACCAACGGGTAGGGCTGCCCAACAGCCATTACCTTATCCACCAGCCCCTGTCGGGGATCCGGGGGGTGGCCACGGACATTGAGATTCACGCCCGGGAACTGGAAAAACTCCGGGATAAGATCAACCGCCTTATTGCCGATGAAACCGGGGCGGCCTTTGCCCAGGTGGAGAAGGATACCGACCGGGACTACTGGATGAACGCCGATGAGGCGGTTAAGTACGGCCTGATTTCCCGGGTTATCACTTCCCGCAGCGAACTGACCTAGGAGTCTGTCGGGCTTTCAGCGGGGGATCGGCAAGGGAAGTGAAAAAATGATAAGATTTCCGAATGCCGATGCTATTTCCGGTAGATATGCTTCATAGTAGATGCGGTAGAAATGTTGGAACTTAGCCTTAGTTTACTATACTGATTTATGGATCAGGGTATCGTCGTTCTGTAAGGAAATTTATTTGACCGTGATATGCCTCTCTCCTGCATAATCAGATAAAGTGCCGAATTTCCCGTTCCTCCTGGAAACCGCTGATCCGGGCAATGGCGAAGCCGGCGAAGCAGTTTATCATCACGTCCAGAAAGGCGCCGATGGCGATGAGGTAGAAAGCGATGGGTTTGAGGATGAGATACCCCGCTTCATAGCCGCGGCCATAGCCTGTGCAGAGTACCGCCAGGGCGGTGTAGGCGGCGTCCCCGGATTGGCGGGCCAGGAGAAAGGAGATAAGCACCGCCCGGAGGCCGATGAAAACAACGTCGGTCAGGGTAACCCCCAGACTGGAATAGGATTTGATAATCACAATAAACGCGGCGGCGTTCTTCTCCGGGGACATGAACTTTACCCTCCCGGTAATTTTCCAGCATGTTAAGGAAAACCTCGGCGCCCGCCGCCGCTCAAATACCATTACCACGGTCCTCTTTGCCGCCTTTGGCCGTGCGGGGAGCGCCATGGTGGCCGCCGCCGCGTTTATTGTGATTATCAAATCCTATTCCAGTCTGGGGGTTACCCTGACCGACGTTGTTTTCATCGGCCTCCGGGCGGTGCTTATCTCCTT
>BNUW01000217.1 GCA_025997655.1 Spirochaetia bacterium | reverse complement strand
CCGTGGTTTTGGAATTACTGTTTGATTTTATGGTGCAATTGACACATCCCCTGCCGCAGGGTACAATCCCCTCGTGGAAGTACGGAAAACCGCGCTCATCCTGACCGATAACGCCGACTCGACAAAGGATTTGGCAGGCCGACTTGCGGCGGAGATGCGGGGCGTTACGGTACGGGTTTTGGCGGCCTCGGATTTTACCGGTAAAGATATTTTACCGGCGGATTACTGTTTTTTCGGCTGTGAGCAGCCTCATCCCCCGGAATTTGCCTACCTGGAAGAACTGCTGGCGCATATCAACCTGGCGGGACGTCCCTGCGGGGTCTTTTCGCCTGACTCGGCGGAGGCGTTACGGTATCTGACTGATTTGACGGGCCCCTCGGAATTGGCCCTGAACCCTGAACCGTTATTGGGCCATATATCGCTTAACCTACAGAAGTGGGTGGCGGGTATACTTAAGCAAAAGTAAGGTGGGTACTATGAAAGAAGCGTTGAATCTCGACGATTATATCAGGCGGGTGCCGGATTTTCCCAAGAAAGGAGTGCTGTTCTACGATATAACCAGTATCCTCACGGAGCCAAAGGCCTTCAACTATTGCATTGAAACCATGGCGGAAATGTACCGGGGAAAAAGTATTGACGCCATTGCGGCCATCGAGGCCCGGGGCTTTGTGTTTGCCGCCCCCTTTGCCTTCCGCATGGGGATTCCCCTCATTCTGATCCGGAAGAAGGGCAAACTGCCGGGTAAAATCCTGTCTAAAAAATACAGCCTGGAATACGCGGAAGCGGAAATCGAGATTCACTGCGAAGATGTGCCCCGGGGCGGACGGGTGCTCCTGATGGACGACCTTATCGCCACCGGGGGAACCCTCAACGCCGCCCGGGGACTGATAGCCGATTGCGGCGCCACGGTCCCGGAGATTTTCGGCGTGGTGAGCCTGCCCTTCCTGGGCTACGAAAAAGCCCTGGCGCCGACCCCGGTACGAACCTTGATTAGCTACGATTCTGAGTAGACAGGATAAAGAATTCTATCCGTGGACTCTTGTTCCATGTGCCTTGACAACAAAACCCCACCCACTAGCATATTACATATAGAAATACTAGGAAAAAGGGTTGCATGAATAGGGCATAGAAAACGTATCAAGCATAATCTTTTCTGCAGGAATTAACGGAGAAGGGGGGATTCGAACCCCCGGTGCTCTTTCAAGCACGCACGCTTTCCAAGCGTGGACCTTAAACCACTCGGACACCTCTCCAGACTAGAAACCGGGCAATCGTGCCCTACGGAGCAGGGGGGATTCGAACCCCCGGACCCCTCGCGGGATCAACGGTTTTCGAAACCGTCTCCTTCGGCCACTCGGACACCGCTCCAATACCGGGAAATAGTATAGCATTTTCCTGTAAAAAATGGCAAGGGGGTATTTCCCCGATTATGGGGACGCCTATCTCCAATAGGCCACAGCGGATTATGAAGCATATATCAGCCTTAACCCCGACAGCCCCCTGGAGTATGAGTGCCTGGGGGCTATTTATGGATCATAACGCGTTTTTAGCAGTCGCAATAAGCGTCCCTTGCGGCCCAAATTCGCCCCCATTTTCGCAAAAAAATGATTGACAATTTTCCCATTTGGGTTTAAATTGATAAAAATTGGACGATATAAGTAGGGGTAATAGGCGGGAATGGTGAGTGGAACGGCGAAAGAGATGACTAGACCCCAGGGAACCCCCGGCCAATTGACCGCCACCCCCTTGGCCCATTACCAGGAGCTCTACCAGACCCTGAACCCCCAGGAAATTGCGGACCGTTGCGGCCTTACCTTTGAGGAAACCGCCGAAGGAGCAGGCTTTTTCCCCCTGCGCTTCATGGGCACGGACTACCGGGCAGCCTTTCCGGTGTTTGAACTCCGCAGCCTACAGGGCGACCTTGTCCAGGACCCCTACGAAAAGATCCTCATTAACCGCTACCTCTGCGAGGGGACCTACGTTAAGAGCCGGGGCAAGCAGCTTTCGTACAACGAAATCCCTTCGGGGCCGCTGTACTACCGCAACTTCGAGGGCCGCTGCCTCAAACGGGCGGCTTTTACCTTTGGGAACGACATTGCCGGTTTCCGGCGGATTGTGGAGAGCGTTCCCGGCCTTCGCTTTGAAGCCCTGGACAAGGGGGATGCGGGCTATCGTTTTGAACTATTAACTGGGCTTTATATGAGTTTGCTGATCTGGGCCGGGGACGAGGAGTTTCCTCCCTCTGCCCAGATGCTCTTCGATGATAATTTTGTCTTTGCCTTCACTGCGGAGGATTTGGCGGTGGTGGGCGAAGTCGTGGTAAGGAGGCTCAAGGCGCTGAAAAAGTAGGGAGCGCCGGAAAACGGGAATTTATAGATAAAATTTTATCTATAATAATGGCGATATTTATAAATATTCTTGTTTACAAATATTGGAAACCCAGGTATACTGTCCTAGAGACAATCACCTTATATTGAGTGAGGAGGCTTATTTTGACAAAATTGGAAAATTTTACGACCATTGAGGAAATGGAAGCGGTAACCGCGAAGCTGCGGGAGCAGGCGACCTTTGTTCATGCCGAAACCTACGAGGACCGGGTAAAGAAACAGACCCCCCATTGTAAGTTCGGCGAGGACGGGATTTGCTGCAAAAACTGCTCCATGGGACCCTGCCGGATTTCGGCAAAGGCTTCTAAGGGTATTTGCGGCGCCGACGCCCATGCCATAGCGGCCCGGAACTACCTCCGCACTATTGCGGCGGGTACCGCGTCCCACTCGGATCACGCCCGTGAGATCCTTCATGTGCTCCACAGTACGAGCCGTGACGGAAATTACCAGGTGCGGGATGAACAAAAGCTGCTCAGACTGGCCAAAGAATACGGTGTCGCCACCGACGGCCGGGACATCTACGATGTTGCCCATGAAGTCGCCGATGTGGGGCTCATG
>BNUW01000216.1 GCA_025997655.1 Spirochaetia bacterium | reverse complement strand
ATCATTGCCCTAAGCTCGTTACTTGATTGCGATGAAATAATCAAATTATGAGTACCCTGTGAACTTGCTCCGGGGACATAATCTATTAAATACTCAGGCCTGTTTTTCTTGCCCCCATGATCAAAAAACTCAATACCCATATTTTTATCTATGGTAAAAACCCAGTCACTAAGCCTATGTATTTCATAAATAAGCTCCCGGTCTTCTACGGTAAGCCCCAGGGTAACAACCGGGACTGCTTTAAAACTAGCGCCGGAAGAAGCAACAGCGGAAATTCCATAACAAATATGGAGACTTAAATCCGTTAAAGTTTCAAAACATCCTGATGGATTATTACTATTAACCAGCTTCCCTAAAATCGGAAATTTATTCCAAAATGACCCTGACTCGTCATCAATATAATCAGTACCGAAATCCTGTATAAGCCCATAGAGTGGCATAATTGCTGAGTGTTTTTCTGCTATTGAAACTTCCTTTGCAGAGAACATATCCAGCAAGATGGTGATATGGGCCGCCATATTTTGATTCTTATCAAAATAATCTTTAATACTGTGTTTTGCCAGTTTTAATTTTGAAAAAAGAAAATTTCCTGTTGATACGCTAAAAGCATCAGCCGCCTCACTTATCATTGATTCCGGATTAATTAAATTTACAAGCTCATCCCCTAAAGCAGGGGCATCCGGATCCAATGAAAACAAATGAATGTTATAACGTAGAGTTGAATATTCATGCTTTCCTTGCAAGTACAATAATGCATCGGCCATTATCCTTCCTGATCCCGGATTGAAAACATTAATTGATAATTCACGAACATAAGGATGTTGAATAAGATATTTTTCTATTTTTTCACCCATTGTTCTTCCTGTAATATCAGGCCCAGCCTCTGAAGGTATGGGGATACCAAAAAAATCGCATAATTCTGATAATAACCCGCGTGCATTTTCTTCAATAGTTGGAACATACAGAGACCAATAGGGGTTTAAATTATCTACGGGAATAAATATTCGGCCATCAGGAGCCGGAATGCCAACCGGAAAAGAAAATGGCTCTAATCCCTCAAGAAGCACTTTTCGTATATGTGGGATATACTCTTTGCCCCCTTCTTTTAGTATAGTAATCCATTCTGTTCCCAAAGAAAACCATCCAAAAAACCATAGCACCCGGAGAGGATGCGTTGGAGCAATCAGTACCGCTTCGCGATTTTTTTTTCGATAATCTGTTAATATGACATGAATAGAATCTACCGCGATAATATTACGCAAAGTTTCAAGATTTTTTTGCTTTTCAACACCTTCGCTTAACTCTGCTTGATGCAGAACATTTTTTAATAAATTAAGATACGCATCAGCATACGCCAGACATTCATTTTCAGCGTTTGAAAATTCTAACCCCTGTGTTATGAAACAATTTTTATTTTTGCGAACAGCGGTAAAAAACACCTCCCGGGCGGCAATAAATGAATTATATGCTGACGAAGAAGGGATTAGATTGCCGGTTTCCACCATTGGATTGTCCCGATCCGGATTAATCCTCAATGAATATCCCGTTGGATGTTTTGGGTTACTTACTATTCGTTGCTCTATAACCTTAAGACTATTTGATAAAGGGATTTGAAATGTACCTTCTTTATCAAAGCGCATAATTAATGCTGTCTGTTGTGAAATCCTTCTGGATGGCTTTTCTTCCGGCCAATTTATAGAATCAAGTCTGATTTGATCCGGATTTTTACCCTCCTGTATTGCAGTCAATTGCAGCCGGAAGCGGGTATGATCAAGGCTTTTGACTTGTGGAATAGATCTTTGAGGGGGATCTTCCTGAATATTTCCACCCGGAAGCACATAAAAAGGTTCACTTTCATTAGGTTGCTTTGAATTCTCGTTGTCACGTATCATGGGAATCAAATCATCATCGGATGTCCATGGCATAATACGTATGTAATGCCACCCTTCTTCAAATTCAATTTTATGTAAATTTAAGATACTGGCTGTAGCTTGAGATCGATTTTGAGCCCAGGCTTTAATTTTCTTTGCCTTTCCTACAGGGCCTTCATTTTGCGATATAATCTGTACAGTAAAATGATCTAAACCGGTAACCTTAGAAGGTTGAGGATCAGTCTTAAAGATAATATTCACCTTCCTTCGATTGCCTGGTACTAATACCTGTTGCCCGGTTAGGCTTAAAAGCTGGACATCATTTTCTCCATCTTTAACCACCGGCAAATCTGTCTCTAAGGCAGTAATTAAAACACTGTCCCGTATCATTTCCTTTTGAAATATCCATTTGTCAAAAGAAATATTCCACGAACTTTTATCTAACACAATATCCTTAGTCCATATTTTTACTTCTTCAATTTCATGCTTATCAAAGAAGTCAGTTAGTTTGATTTCAAGTGCAGGGTCGGATAATTCCAAGTCCCCAATACGTCCCCTGATTGATTTATGGGATGATATTAATTTATCTAATGAATCGAAATTTAAGAGTATTTTATTACGAATAAGATTAGGTTCAGCAAAAAGTTGAAAATCCGGAATTAATGACAATTCATAAAGAGACGCACCTAATGCTTCTCCATCTATCCCATTCTCTATTGCACAAAGCAGATATCTCACTTGCGAAACTTCATCAGCTGGTTTCCAGGAGCGTTCTGAAATAATCCTGAATATTTCCCGAACGCCACCAGCCAACATGACAGGGATATATTCAAATAATGTCTCGATAAGTTCGCGGTAAATATCAGGAAAAGAAAGTTCTTCAAAAGTAGCTATCCCAAAGGAATCTTCTGCACTTGTACGTAAAGCCGGAGGGATAAAAACCAAAAGAGGCGGCAATAAATGAATTATATGCTGACGAAGAAGGGATTAGATTGCCGGTTTCCACCATTGGATTGTCCCGATCCGGATTAATCCTCAATGAATATCCCGTTGGATGTTTTGGGTTACTTACTATT
>BNUW01000215.1 GCA_025997655.1 Spirochaetia bacterium | reverse complement strand
AGACGGCGGATACCAAAGGTAACATCATCAGAGAGATTACCACGATTATCGAAAAGGCAACCACCATAAGTGCAGTAGGCAACTTAAAAGCAGCCCCTGGAGGCCCGGGAGAGGTAGTCCTTACCTGGACTGAATCCACGAAGAGCGCCCACGATCGGGTGGAAATCACGTATGGAAAGGATAGCGACCTCACGGAGAGGCCGATATGGAAGTTTACAAACGGCACATCCCAATCGGTAACTGTTGCCAAGGGAACCCAAACCGCCACGATTACCGGCCTGACCGGCGGCACGCCGTACGCCTTTATCGTAAAGACGGGGAAGGGCGGCGTGTCCGGCGTCAGCAGTCTCATAACGGCAACTCCCGTCGGCACAGCTGTAAAGGAACCCCCTGTCGGCCCCGACACCTCGGCCCCTTATGTGTTAGCCGAACGGGCAAGCCCGGACCTCACCATAAAATTCGGCAAACGCACATCGGCAAGTGTAGTACTTACCCCAGGCATGGTAAGCGATACCTTTACCAGTCTGCACAATCTGATTTCAACCCCGGAGAAAAAAGACGACTTTACCTCGATAATCCACCTCGGCGACTATATCGACCTGCCTTCATTGACCATCGCGGGGTCGGGCACGATATACGACAAGGAGTTAAGCGGGCATGGCCGACTCCTGCGCCTTATCGTGGTAGGCATCAATTCATTTAAGTCATTTAAGCGCGATGACGCGGCTGCTAATAATCCCAAAGCCCCCGGCCATGTGGTGTTCCAGTTCCAGAATATTCCGGTTAAACACGAGATGAATCCCACTTATACCAACGCAGGCGGCTATGCGAAAAGCGGGATGAGGACTTATCTTATGGGTGACTTCCTGAAGGGCCTGCAAACCGCTACAGGCCTTAACGAAGCGATGCTCTGGGCTCCCATGCGCAAAGTGGCCAATGGAGGATCCGGCGCAACCGGGACAGATGATATTACGGATACGCTCTGGCTTCCCACCGAATGGGAGATGTTTGGCTTCCACTCATGGTCATCACAAACGTATGAGGTAACTCCGGGTCAAGCTCGGCTTGAATACTACACAGAAGATACACCTCGCACAAAATACGACACTAACAATACTGTCAGCGCGTACTGGTTAGCCTCACCCTCTTACCATTTTTCGGATAGCTTTTGCGTTTTCAATCTCGGTGCCCCCGGCGGTTCTGTCTCCAATATCGCTGCTCGTGCGAAATGGGGCTGCGTCCCCGCTTTCTGCGTCAGATAGCGTGTAAGCGGTAAGATTAGACGCTCAATTTATTAAGCCCGGTTTAGCAATAGACCGGGCTTTGTTTTTAGTAAGATATACCATGAATAAGGATAGAAAACGGTCAACACGTCCTGTTCAACTATAAGCAGGCTTGACAACGTATGGTAAAAAAATCTATATATTTATAAGGAGAAAATAGTATGAAAGAACTGGAAGAAATGAGAATAAAAGAATGGGAAAAAATGATGAAAGAATATGAGGAAAGAAAAAAAGAGTACGCAAGAATAGCAAGAATAAAGGAAAAAGAATATGCAGAAATATCAGAATTACCAACTCTTCCAGGTATTAGTAAATAGAAAACTTTGAGGCCGGAAATGGCGCCTGACAGCTTGCGTATTATCCGGCAAAAACCGGTTCCAGAGCTATTTCAAGGCCCTTTAAGGTCTCCACAGGGGCGGTTCCGGTGGTACCGTAAGAGCGGAAAAAGAACCGGTCGCCTTCAAAACCATAGCAATGGATGGTTTTATGCTCAGGATCAATAACCCAGTATTCCTTCACCCCCGCCTGCCGGTACAGGTCAAATTTGAGCTCCATTTCAATCGCCTTGTTGGAAGGCGACAGGATTTCCACCACAAAGTCAGGCGTGTGTTTAAATTCTTTCTCATCTCATGCAAGTATGCGCTGGCCCTGCTCCAATTCCTTAGATAGCATTGCTTTTTTTGCCTAAGGAAGTTATACCGTAGGTTATGGCTATTTATGCGGACAAGGTATTCAAAGACCCGGTAAAAACACTCCTCGCCTTTAATAGCCGGGAATTTGCCGACGCCTTCGAGCAAATAGAGCGCTACAAGGACACCCATTTCCTCCTGGGGTATATCCGGTATGAGGCGCGGGATGTTTTTGCGGGCCGGGATGTGGAAAGCGCGCTGCCCCTGTTATACTTTGAGGTTTTTGAAGGGTTTGAAGCCTATACTCCCAAGGCGGCGCCCCGGCCATTTGCGCTGAATCCCAAACCCGCCATTGATTTTGACGCTTATGCCCGGGCTTTGAAGGAGATCCGCGAGGAAATTGCCCGGGGGAATACCTACGAAGTCAATTACACCTATGATTTTGAGGTTGCAAGTCCCGGTGCGGAGCCCCTTGACCTCTATGAGTACCTCCTGACCCGGCAAAGAACGCCCTACAACACGTTTATGCAGAACGAATACGACACCCTGCTTTCCTTCTCCCCGGAATTGTTCTTTGAAATGACCGGGAACGGCACTTCATCCTGGCACATTCGGACGAAGCCCATGAAAGGAACGGTACAAAGGGGGCAGACCGGTGAAGAGGACGCGCGGTTAATCGAATTTTTGAAAAACGATATAAAGAACCGCGCCGAAAATGTCATGATCGTGGATTTGCTGCGGAACGATCTGGGACGGATCGCGAAAACCGGTTCGGTGCGGGTGTCAAAGTTGTTTGAGATAGAAACCCATCCCACCCTTCATCAAATGACATCCGAAATTGAGGCGGACTTAAAAGAAGGGACATCCTTATATGCGGTGTTTAAGGCGATTTTCCCCTGCGGCTCAATTACCGGGGCGCCCAAAATCAGCACCATGAACATCATCGACCGCGTTGAGACGGGGCGGCGTAATATTTACTGCGGCGCAATAGGCTTTATCAGTCCCGGCCGCATGACCTTCAGTGTACCCATTAGGATTTTGCAGCAGTCCCGTAAGGA
>BNUW01000214.1 GCA_025997655.1 Spirochaetia bacterium | reverse complement strand
CCGGGGGTTTAACCCCCCTGAAGGTACCAGGAAGACTACCTGGTCGATAGGGTGGCGGTCCAAGCACGGTAACGTGTTCAGCCGACCACTACTAATCTACCGTGAGGCTTGACCATATTATTGTTCCTTATAAACATACCCATTCCCGCAATAAACAATTGTAAATAATTGTCTGGTGATTATGGTGGAGGTGTTATACCCGTTCCCTTTTCGAACACGGAAGTCAAGCCCTCTTACGCCGATGATACTGCCCCTCAAGGGGTGGGAAAGTAGGTCATTGCCAGACTTTTTTTGTTTTTAGCAATAGACAGAATCGAAAAATTATCCTAAAATCCTGAAAGGATATCGTGTCATGAATATTGCTTTTGGCCATACCAATATGGATCTGGATTGCCTCGGTTCACTGATCCTTGTCAAAAAGCTCTTTCCCGATTACCGCCTGGTTCGCAGCAGGATCATTCATCCCATTGCGCAGAACCTCTATCACTTTTACGCACAGTATTTTGATTTTTTGAACCCCAAGGATCTTGATGGTGAGAAGATTGAGAATATTATTATTGTAGATACCTGTACCGCAGAACGAGTGGAGGAATATTTTTCGCATATACGGAATTCGGAGCCTGCGATACGGGTTTTCGATCACCATCCCCTTGCAAATTGTGATATCCTGGGCGCCTGCCTTGAGGGCGGAAATTTTGGGGCTAATACTTCCCTCTTGGGGAAGATGGCCATGGAACGGGGGATACAATTACAGAGTGAAGAAGCTACCATTGCCCTTACGGGGATCTATGCGGACACGGGGCGGATGATTCACGAGAATGTGTGCCGGGATGATCTTGAAGTGGCCGCCTGGCTTTTGGATATGGGGGCTTCCCTCAAGTTGGTAAAGTCTTTTCTGGAAACTATTATAGAGACAGATCAGCTTGTGGCCCTCAATCAGCTTTTACTGGTGATGAATACCCAGCTTATCCAGGGGCATCAGATACTGTTGAGCTATCTTGACCTTCCCGAAAACATTCCGGGCCTTGCGGCGGTGGTGGAAAAAATTATGGACATAGAAAACCCCGACGCCTACTTTGCGATCTTTTTTATCCAAAAGAGCAAAACTATTTTTATCATTGCCCGCAGCAAAAAAGAAAAGATAGACCTCCATGAACTACTGCATATCTATGGCGGCGGGGGACATCAGCTTGCGGCATCGGCGAAGATTACTAACCGGGAGGGGCCGGCGTTTTATGATGAGTTTTGCGATTATCTGGAGCAGACCCTAAAGCCGGCTACCCGTGCACGGGATATCATGTCCGAAACAGCTTTTTCGATGGGCGAGAAGATGAGCCTCCTGGACGCTTCACTGTTTCTGGAGAAGGCGGACCTTTCCGGTGTGCCCGTGGTGGATGAAAAGGAACAGGTGACGGGGTTCATCAGTCTGCGGGATATTATGAAGGGGCGCAAGGCCGGGGTGATGAAAGCGCCGGTCAGCGCCTATATGTCCAAGCCGGTTATTTCTGCGGAGGCTGATTTTACCATGCGGGAGATTGAACGTATCTTCTATAAACACCACATCGGCAAGCTGCCCATCGTGGAAGCAGGCAGGCTTCAGGGCATCCTTACCCGCTGGGATTTTCTTGGATACAAAAAACGTCAATCCGGCGCGGGGAAGTGACGGCGGGATGGCTACCACTTTTTTTTCCGACATGGTAAGCAACCCGTTGAGCCCCTCCGCAGTTCTGGATATTTCTGCGGACGGCAAGGTGCTGGTTATCAGCGATTTCCACATGGGCTCTGGCCGCAGAGACGATCTTGCACAGAACGGCATTCTCCTTTCGGAGATGCTGGAACAGTATTATTTAAAGGGTGGCTGGAACATTGTCTTGAACGGGGACATTGAGGAGCTGCAGCGTTTTTCTTATGCGGGTATCAGGGAACGCTGGCATGCTTTGTATGCAATTTTTGATAAATTTTATGCAGAGGGGCGGCTGTATAAAACCCTGGGGAACCATGATGAGCAGCTTGTCTTTGAAAAAAAGTACCCCTATCCCCTGCATGAGGCGGTGCTGATTGAGACCGGGCTTGTCCCCCTCTATGTGTACCATGGGCATCAGTCTTCCCGGGTGTACACTAATTATAATAAGCTCCTGCAGATTGGGATTCGTTATCTCCTCAAACCACTTGGGGTCAGAAATATTTCCTCCGGCCGTAGTCCCTACAAGCGGTTCCATGTAGAAAAACAGGCCTACAATTTTTCTTTGGAACATAACTGTATCTCTATCATCGGCCATACCCACCGTGCCCTCTTTGAATCCCTGGGCCGCTTTGAATTTATTAAATTTGAGATCGAGCGCCTCTGCCGTGATTATCCCGCCTCCGAGGGTGAAGAACGTGATCGGATCGCTGCGGAGGTTAGGGCTTTGCGCCGTGATTTAGGAAAGCTGAAACGATCGGAAAAGCGGAATGCCATGCGGCAGAGTCTTTACGGGGATGATATTCCCGTGCCCTGCCTTTTTAATTCGGGGAGCGCCATCGGCAGAAAAGGTATTAACGCAATTGAGCTGGACAAGGAAAAAATAGCATTGGTGTACTGGTTTGTGCAGGGGGAGGGGAAAAAATTTGTCAGCCGGGGCCGCTATCCGGTATACATCCTGCCCGGTACGAAGTATTGCAGAACGGTACTGAATGAGGACCGGTTTTCGTATATTAAGGCCAGGATAGAATTGCTGGGGAATTCAGCGGGGATTGATCCGGGCGCGTTTGGGGAATGGGGTGATGAGTGATCACCCAAACTTGCTTTTAATCATGGCAAAATAGTTTTCCGCTTCCTCCGGGCTTTCCACCGCCTTGTCCGGCTCATGGTATTCAATGAGGTGGGGGGGGATTTCGGCAAGGAAAGGAGAGGGGGCGCACTCAACGGTGTTCTGCAAGCGGCGGCGCCGAAGGCAGCTGGTGATAAAGAGCTTGTCCCGGGCGCGGGTGATGGCCACGTAGAACAGGCGGCGCTCCTCTTCAATGGCCCCGGCG
>BNUW01000213.1 GCA_025997655.1 Spirochaetia bacterium | reverse complement strand
ACACCTGTTCCTGCCATTCGGAATTACGATAAATATAGCATAATCCGCAGAAAAGTCAATACAGACTTTCGAGCTATAGGATATACCATTATGGATTTATGGTAGTATATTGCGGGAAATGTGTCAATCACTCGAAGAAGAAAAGATTTTTCTCATTGAAATGTATCTCCATAATGGTATATCCTATAGCGCGAAAGTCCGTATTGACTTTTCTGCGGATTATGCTATATTTAACGTAATGCCGAAAGGCAGGAAGCGGTGTACCCTACCATGAGTGGGAGCTGAAAAAGCGGTGTACCCTACCACGAGCGGGAGCTAAAAAAGCGGTGTACCCTACCATGAGTGGGAGCTGAAAAGCAAAAGGGCGGACTTCGGTTTCGCCCTTTTTTATTGAGGAGCGTGTATGAACCTGTCATTCTATCGTGCGGACGCAAAATACTGCGATTTTTTACGTCAAGCAGACCCTTGCGTTCCGTATACCCGGGACAAAAAAGAAACACGCCCCTTCGTCGGCATTCTTATTACCGTAGCGGAAATGAATTATTACGCACCCCTGACCTCGCCCAAACCGAAACACCGGGGAATGAAAAATCAGCTTGACTTTCTGAAAATCAACCATGGGACTTGGGGCGCTATTAATTTCAATAATATGATCCCAATCCATCCGCAGTGCCTTACCGCAGTTGAATTGCGGATTTTGCCAACCGACGTAAAGGCTGATGTTGACTATAAAAACCTGTTGGCTAACCAATTATCGTGGTGTAATGCAAACAAAAAGCAGATATTGAAGCAGGCCGCAAAATTATATGGGATTATCACCACCGGTAAAGCCCGCCCTGAACTCGCTGGACGCTGTTGTAACTTTCGTATTGATGAACAACAATGCCGGGTTTATGGTGAAGCACATGGATTAGTTTTAGGTAAGCCAAAAAAATAGTACATTATCGGAAATGATAAATTTAATTACTGAAAAAAATATTCATGGGGAAATTGAAACAAATGGGCCGGTAGGAAAAGAGTTATGATAAAAATTAGGGGGAGCCAAAACAAGCGGCTCCCCCCAAACATTCCTTATGCAGCCGTCCGTTTCCCCGGCAGTGCCTTTGGCAGTACCAGCAGTAACACAATCAACAGCACAAACGAAACCGGCAGGGTAATCCCCACACTTACGCCATATCCCAACTGGGAGGTAAATCCCGCGATGATATACCCGACGAAGCAGACCACCGCCACGGTAAGCGCGTAGGGAATCTGTGTTGAAACGTGGTCGATGTGGTTACACCCCGCCCCGGTTGATGACAGTATCGTTGTGTCCGAAATGGGCGAACAGTGATCCCCGAATACCGATCCCGCAAGGACGGCGGAAAGGGAGGTGACCGAAAGCCAGGGCGCTACGATGTCACACACCGCGATGGTGATGGGGATGAGGATGCCGAAGGTTCCCCAGGAGGTGCCGGTGGCAAAGGAAAGAAACGCGGCGATGATAAACATGATGGCCGGAATGAGCGCGGTGGGGAGGCTTGACTGTTCCACCAACCCCGCAACATAGGGTCCGGTTGCCAGAAGGTCCCGGCAGACGCCGCTGATGGTCCAGGCAAGGGACAGGATGATGATCGCCGGTACCATGGCTTTAATCCCCGTGGTGACCGCGGCAAAGAACTCGGTAAACTTCATCAGGCGGCGGGGGACGAAGATGAAGAATGCCACAAAGAGGGATGCGAAACCACCCAGGGAAAGGGCCGCCCCGGCATCGGTGTCCCCGAATGCTGCGGCAATACCTTTATTGCTGCCATCCCAGAGGCCGCCGTAGAAAAGCATGGCGAGGATCGAGAAAATAACCAGGAATATTACGGGGATAATGAGGTCAACCACCTTGCCCTTGTCCGACACCTCGATCTTGGTAAGCTCGTCGTCGGAGGAACCTGCTTGAACCACGGGGCCGGAAGTTTCGGCCGCCCGTTGCTGGGCCGCCGCCATGGGGCCGTAGTCGCCGTTTTTGCGTACGCTCAGCCAGACGATCATGAAAAGGGTCAGCACCGCGTAGAGGTTCATCGGGATGGAGCTGACAAAGGCCTGCATCCCGGTAATGCCGGTTTGGGTGGGGTAATAGGAAATGACCGAGGCCGCCCAGGAAGAAATGGGGGCGATGATACAGATCGGCGCGGCGGTGGCGTCGATGAGGTAGGCCAGCTTTTCCCGGGATACCCGGTGCTGGTCGGTGACGGGCTTCATCACGGTGCCCACGGTAAGGCAGTTGAAGTAGTCGTCAATAAAGATGATGACCCCCAGGAATGCGGTGGCAAGGCTGGCGCTCCGCTGGGTTTTCAGCCGTCGTGAAGCCCAGCCCCCGTAGGCCTTTGAGCCCCCCGCCCGGGTGACCAGCGCCACCAATGCCCCGAGCATGGCAAGGAAGATCACCATTGCCGAGTTAGCCCCGACCTTGGTTATCATCAGGCCGGTAGTAACGTGAAAGGCGCCTAAAACACCCAGCCCCGCAGCAACACTGTAGATCAATGTCCCCGACATGATCCCCAGCAGCAGGGAAAAAATGACTTCCTTGGTGATAAGCGCCAAAGAAATTGCGATCACCGGCGGGAGTATCGATAAAATCCCCACCTGTACAGCTTCAAACTCCATTTCTCTCTCCTTTTTATTTCTTCAGACTTCAGTCCAAAGGACTTTAGTCCTCAAGTTCCAGCGCGTAGGCCTTACTCCCCCGGGCCTTGTCGTAGCCCCGCCGTTTCCGCTCCGGCAGGCTGTCCAGGGAGCATTCCCTGAACCCCAGCAGTTCAAACCAGTCCTGGGTGCGGGTGGTGAGCACAAAAACCCGCCGAAGCCCCTGCTTTCCGGCCCGGTCGATGAGGCAGCGGACCATTCTTCGCCCCAGGCCCATGTGGGCGTAGGCGGGATCGGTGGCCACCGCTGCAATCTCTCCCTGGCCTTCACCCCAGTCGTGGAGGGCGGCGCAGGCGTGGACCGAGCCGTCAACCTCAAAGACCGCATAGTCATCTTTCTTTTCCCGGATGTTTT
>BNUW01000212.1 GCA_025997655.1 Spirochaetia bacterium | reverse complement strand
GGAACAATAATATGGTCAAGCCTCACGGTAGATTAGTAGTGGTCGGCTGAACACGTTACCGTGCTTGGACCGCCACCCTATCGACCAGGTAGTCTTCCTGGTACCTTCAGGGGGGTTAAACCCCCGGGGAAAGTTAATCTTGAGGTGGGCTTCCCACTTAGATGCCTTCAGCGGTTATCCCTTCCGAACGTAGCTACTCTGCACGTGCCCTTGGCAGGACAACAGATACACCAGAGGTTCGTCCATTTCGGTCCTCTCGTACTAAAAACAGCTCCTCTCAACTTTCCAACGCCCATGGCAGATAGGGACCGAACTGTCTCGCGACGTTCTGAACCCAGCTCACGTACCGCTTTAATTGGCGAACAGCCAAACCCTTGGGACCTGCTTCAGCCCCAGGATGCGATGAGCCGACATCGAGGTGCCAAACCTTCCCGTCGATGTGAACTCTTGGGGAAGATCAGCCTGTTATCCCCGGAGTACCTTTTATCCGTTAAGTGACGGCGCTTCCACTCGCTACCGCCAGATCACTAAGACCTACTTTCGTACCTGCTCGACCTGTCAGTCTCGCAGTCAAGCCTCCTTGTGCCTTTACACTCATACCTTGATTTCCAACCAAGGCGAGGAGACCTTCGCGCACCTCCGTTACTCTTTGGGAGGCGACCGCCCCAGTCAAACTGCCCGCCTATCATTGTCCCCACACCAGCTTCATGGCGCAGGTTAGAAACCTAATCCAACAAGGGTGGTATTTCACCGGTGACTCCACACAAGCTAACGCCCATGCTTCATAGTCTCCCACCTATCCTACACATGCCGCATCAAGTCCCCATGATAAGTTACAGTGAAGGTTCACGGGGTCTTTCCGTCTAACCACGGGTAACCGGCTTCTTTACCGGTACATAAATTTCACCGAGTCTCGCGTTGAGACAGCTCCCAGATCGTTACACCTTTCGTGCGGGTCGGAACTTACCCGACAAGGAATTTCGCTACCTTAGGACCGTTATAGTTACGGCCGCCGTTTACCGGGGCTTCAGTTCACAGCTTCATCTTGCGATTAACCGCTCCCCTTAACCTTCCGGCACCGGGCAGGTGTCAGCCCCTATACGTCTCATTGCTGATTCGCAGAGGCCTGTGTTTTTGGTAAACAGTCGCCTGGGACTGCTTTGTGTCACCCCATACTCCCGTATGAGGTCATACTTCTCCCGAAGTTACGTATGCATTTTGCCGAGTTCCTTAACGCGAGTTCTCTCGAGCGCCTTAGATTGCTCATCCCGCCTACCTGTGTCGGTTTACGGTACGGTCTTCCTCAGCCTAGCTTTAGGGATTATTTCTTGGCACCCTGATTACGCCCGCTTCGCTCCCCCGTAGGTTCACTCGCTGTCATGGCTCATCTAAGATGGCGGATTTGCCTACCACCCTAATAACTCACCACTTCGACCGGGACAACCGTCGCCCGGCCGGGTTTCACCTCATGCGTCATCCCATCAAAACTAAGGAAGGTACTGGAATCTGAACCAGTTTCCCATCGACTACGACTTTCGTCCTCGCCTTAGGGGCCGACTTACCCTGGGCAGATGACCTTTACCCAGGAATCCTTAGGCTTTCGGCGGACGGGGATCTCACCCGTCTTTTCGTGTACTTATACCTGCATTCTCTCTTCCACCCCCTCCAGCTCACTTCTCAGTGCACCTTCATCGGTCCGTGGAATGCTCCCCTACCGTCCAGCAATTGCTTACTGAACCCGTAGCTTCGGTATACCGCTTAGCCCCGTTACATTATCTGCGCATCATGACTCGACCAGTGAGCTATTACGCACTCTTTTAAGGAATGGCTGCTTCTAAGCCAACCTCCTGGCTGTCTTCGCCATCACACATCATTTTACACTTAGCGGTATTTCGGGACCTTAGCTAACGGTCTGGGCTGTTTCCCTCTCGACTACGAACCTTGTCGCCCGCAGTCTCACTCCCATCCGTTGAATAATGACATTCGGAGTTTGATTGGGTTTGGTAGGCGGTGAAGCCCCCTAGTCCATCCAGTGCTCTACCTTCATTACTTTTGGATGAGGCTGTCCCTCAAGGCATTTCGGGGAGAGCCAGCTATTTCCAAGTTTGTTTAGTCTTTCGCTCCGAGTCACGGGTCATCCCTGCCTTTTTTAACAGACTAGGGTTCGGTCCTCCACTCAGTTTTACCTGACTTTCAACCTGCCCGTAACTAGATCACTTGGCTTCGGGTCTACGACAACGAACTCTGTAAACAAGTTTACTTGCGCCCTATTCAGACTCGGTTTCCCTCCGGCTCCGGCGCTTCAACGCCTTAACCTCGCTCGCTATCGTAACTCGCAGGCTCATTCTACAAAAGGCACGCCATCACCGGATTGCTCCGGCTCTGACCTGTTGTGGGTTTAAGGTTTCAGGTTCTCTTTCACTCCCCTCACCGGGGTTCTTTTCGCCTTTCCCTCACGGTACTTCTTCTCTATCGGTAGTCATGGAGTATTTAGCCTTTGATCGTGGTCGACCAGGATTCCGACAAGGTTTCTCGTGCCTCGCCGTACTCAGGTATCTGCCCACGGAGTGTCCACCATGTCGCGTACGGGGATTTCACCCTCTCTGTCCGGCTTTCCCAAAACCGTTCCGCTATACTGGACATTTCTTACTCCGCCGCGTTTAAACGCGCGGCAAACCCTACAACCCCGTCCTAATGGACGGTTTAGGCTCTTCCAATTTCGCTCGCCGCTACTCTCGGAATCTCATTGATTTCTGTTCCCAGGGTACTTAGATGGTTCAGTTCCCCTAGTATTGCTTCCGCCGCCTATTTGATTCAGCGGCCGGATGGCGGGATCACTCCCGCCGGGTTACCCCATTCGGCTATCCGGGGATCACAGGATGTTTGCTCCTCCCCCCGGCTTTTCGCAGCTTGCCACGGCCTTCTTCGCCTCATGACTCCAAGGCATTCACCTTAAACCCTTCTCTCGCTTGACCATATTATTGTTCCCGCAAAGTCCCTCTCGGAACCTTGCTCATACCCCTTCCCTATGTTGAAGTCTTCACGACTTCTTTCAAAGAAC
>BNUW01000211.1 GCA_025997655.1 Spirochaetia bacterium | reverse complement strand
CACACTTCTTCCCATATCGTTATCGTAAAGGAACGTTTGTCCTTCCGGCCCATAGTGTCCCCCGCCTCAACATCAAACTGATGGCGCCCCGTTTTCTCCGGCCGTCCGTTTATGAGTCCCCGGGCCGTCATGGTAAGCCCCGTCGGCAAGCTGCCCCGTACCAACCGGTAGGTAACATCCCCCCGGATGTTTTCGCATGAAAGTTCAGCGTAATAGCTTACTTCCAGAAGTCCGTCCGGGAGATAGGGCGTAGCAATACTGAGGGAAGAAGTGTGGGGGCAGGACGGAAAAGACGGAGGACAGAGCCGGTCGGTAAGAACGGATCTTCCCGCCAAGGATGATACCGCCTGGACCTTTGATGGGAAGGAACCGGTTATGCAGCTTCTGGGGGCGGAAAACAGGATCATTGCGGTGTGCAGTGAAAATATCATCGCCCTAAAGGCAGGGGATGGATCTCCCGCATGGAACATACGGGGAACCTATGAACGGGTGATCTATGCCGGGGGAAAACTCTATGCCATAGCGGCGGGGGGGCGCCTTGAAGTCCGCGATCCCCTGAATGGCTCATTGCTTTGGTCCAGGGAGGGCATCACGGCAATCAGTACCGATGGCGCCACGGTGATAGAAGAAACCACGGGCCGGCGCTTTATCAGAAACGCTGAACGGGGAACATTGATTAAAGAACAGAGAAAAAATGACGGAGCGATCCTTCCAATGGTATGGCGATACGGTACCGCCTACTTAATAGAAGAAACCATGCTGGTCCCCCTGTACGGGCCGGGCAAAGCATGGGATGCCGGGGAGAATATCCTTGCTGCGGCGGCGGATATCCGGGGAGGCGCGGCGCTCACCGAAAATTCCCTGATCCTCTTTGATGGGGATATGCGGGAAACCCGGCGGATTGCCCGGGCCCATCATGCAGGGGTAACACTATCCCTAAGCGATGAAGGGGTTTCGGTATTGGATAAGGGAACGCTCCGGGCCTATGACCGGGGGGATCTGAAACTCCAGTGGACCTGTCATACAAACGGCGCCGTTCTGGCAAACGGCTTGGAAAAAACGGTGCTGGCCGGTGGGGATGGCCTTAAGGTTTTGAATCGGTATTCAGGCGGCGTTATTTGGCAGGATGAGAAGCCCTATAACAACATTGCGCTCTACCATGAACGGATATTTGCGTCGGACGCCCTTGGCACAATTCGGGCCTTTAACGGCGCGCCGAATATCTCTGGGCCGGTAACGGAACTGCGGATTGAGCCGGTTTCTCCCGATGGTTCCGAAGGCTGGTATACCCGTCAGCCGGTGATTGAAATTATCAGCGCCGACCGGGAAACCTACACCACAGCAATACTGATGCAGCATAACAACGGCCCATGGGAGGATGCGCCGGCGTCACTATCCCCGGAGGATGGAACACATCGCATCACCGCCTATGGTACGGACAGCCGGGGCCTTCGGGGTACGGAGGAAAACGTGCAGTTTAAGGTTGATACCGGATTACCGGAAAGCATCATTACCCTGTCTCCGGCGGAACCGGAAAACGGCTGGTATAATCAAGCGATCACCCTCACCCTGAATGCTTGGGATGATGTATCGGGGATTGATTGGATTTGGACATCCCGTTCAGCCTACTCCGAACCCATGTTCTTTGCGGATCAGGGGATACACCGGTTTTCCTGGCACGCCCTGGATCATGCGGGGAACCGGGAAGAACAGCGTCGGCGGGATATCAGAATTGATCTTACGCCGCCCTATGCGGAGGTTTCGGTGGTGTACGATCAGGGCCTGGGTGAACTGACCATCAATGCCCGTGACTCCTTGTCGGGTGCAGCGTTTATTGAATACCGGATCAACAAGGATACTGCGGAACGGTATCGGGACCCGCTGGTATTTACAGAACCCGGGGCCTATCAAGTCCACTATCGGGCGGCGGACCGGGCGGGAAACATAAGCCTCTGGCAAACCTGCGATGTGGTGGTATCCCCTGCTCATGCCGGGCTTGAGCTTATTGACACGCCGTCTATAAACGGGATGCCCCGGCCGGTGATGAACCATGCCCGGAATAGGATGCCCTTAATCAAGGGGGCAGAGGACGGGGCAATAGCAAACCTTCCTTCCTATACCGTGGGCGCAGATTATCTGCTCTGGGAAGAGGATGACGCCCTGCTCGACGAGAGCGCCCGGATACGTTTTCGGGTAAAGCGGAACGCGGTGGTCTATCTTTTCCTGCCGCAAAATACCGCGGCGCCAAGGAGCTGGAGTTTTGTGGAGGATAAGGCGGCAATCAACCGCCGCTACTATCCCGGCGGCGCTGCGGTCTATATGAAACGTTACGGTCCTTCCGGCCTGGTAGAGATACCCGGAACCCCCGGAGGAACGGTGCAGCCTCTTATTATGGTGCAGGAAAAGGGAAGCGTTTCCGCAGAGATACTAATTCATCCGGTAAATGCTGAGGATACCGGGGATGAAAATGCCTTTGTCCTGGACGCCCTGGTTAAGCCATGGCAGTACAGCCGCCGCCTGCCCCTGCGCAAACGGTGGTTCGTACATGCCGGCGAAGACTGGACGCCCCTTGAGGGAAACCGCTGCGAGGTGTCTGCGCCCGTGGAGAAGGATGAAGAAACGGTATCGGTTCCTCTGCGCTTCAGGCTGGAACTCTACACACCGGATGGGGAAGTGGAGTACCGGGTAGAAAAGGTGTACGGGGTAGCGGAAAATTTCTAAAAGGTCCACGGATTACACGGATGGACACGGATAAGATAGGGAATTTTATATTCTATCCGTGTGTATCCGTCTCATCCGTGTTCATCCGTGGATACCTCTTCATCCAAGCACAAACGTACGTATCGCCTGCCCAACTCCGCCTTGCCCGCAGTCGCCGGTGATTGCCCCGGCCAGGGCTTTCAGCTCGTCACAGGCGTTGCCCATGGCGATACCCAGACCGGCGGCGCGGATGATGTCGAGGTCGTTTCTGCTGTCGCCGATAGCAATGCTGTTCTCACGGGGGATGCACAGGGCTTCAAGGGCCATGCCCATCCCCTTTGCTTTGTTTTCCCCCAGGAGTATCCCCTC
>BNUW01000210.1 GCA_025997655.1 Spirochaetia bacterium | reverse complement strand
TCCGCCTTAGATACCGCCTCTTTTGGCGTGGTATTCTGCATTGTTATCTTTTGTTCTTCCTTCCGAACCGATCCGATGATTTTCTCTGCAAGACGTATTCTCTGATTAACCGGCAGTAAGGTAATTTCCTCTAAAATGTCCAGTGTTTCCATTGCCTTTCCTTATTGATGGATCATGCCGGACCCTAGGCCTTGTGTCAATGACGCCACTGCTGTCCATTCCCTTGACGGCTCGCCGCGGTCTGACGGTGCGGTTGATATTCTTCCTATTTTTTTAGTGGTTCCTCCGGTAAACTCCAGCCCAATGGCTTCCAGGATGGTCCGCTTAAACCGGGCAAACTCCGGCGAAATAGGAAAATCCCGGGACCGCGGCCGGGGCGGAAGGATGTCGATGCACTCCGTGATCCGGCCCGGCTTGCCCTTCATGACGTAGACCCGGTCCGAGAGGCTTACCGCTTCCTCCACATCATGGGTGATGAAGAGGGTGGAAAGGCCCATCTCAGCGGCTATCCCCTGGTACCAGTTCTGCATGGTGATCCGGGTAAGGGCGTCCAGGGCGGAGAAGGGTTCGTCCAGGAGGATCACCGGGTTCTGCTGACCAAAGGTATGCGAACCGAAGGTTCGAGGCATACAGGTCCGCAGTAATGCTGCGCGTTGACGCATGCCCCCGGAAAGCTCCCGGGGGTATTTGTTTTCATACCCCCCCAGGCCGAAGCGGGGGAAAAAGGGGGCGGCGTATTCACGGGCTTTCCCTTTGTTCATGCCCCGAATAACCAGGGGGAGGATCACGTTGTCCAGGACGGTACGGTGGTGGAGAAGCAGGTCCTTTTGGAGCATATAGCTGACCCTGCCGGAGATTCCCGTAATATCCTCCCCAGCAAGCAGGACCCGGCCGGCCTCGGGGCGATCCACCCCGGAGAGAACATTGAAAAGGGTGGTCTTGCCCACCCCCGAGGGGCCCAGGAGGGACACAAAGCCCCCCTGAAACAGTTCAAGGTTTATATCTTCTACCACCGGTTCCCGGTTATAGCATTTGGTGATCCCCTCGCAGGAAAAAAGCATACTGCCGCCCGCTGTCTTAGGGTAAATACTCGTTGGTAAAGCCCCGGGTCGAGATATCCTTTTCCAAAAGCCCCTGCTCAAACATCCAGCGGTAGAATGTCCCCCAGCGCTTCCCGTCGATTTCCCCCCAGCGGCCGGCATCACCCCGGTATTGCCCCGCCAGATATTCCTGGCTGCGGCGGACCAGGGTCGCATCAAGCTCCGGGGCATATTTCAGGAGGATGTCCGCAGCCTCCGCCGGGCGCTCAATGGCAAATTCATAGCCCCGGCTTACCGCCCGGAGAAACGCCTTTACCTCATCCGGTTTAGCTGCGGCATAGGCGGTGTTGGTCACCAGCACCGGGGTATAGAAATCGAAGATGGGGTTTACCTTCCCCAGATCCAGGTAATTGATAGCCGTCCCCCGGATCTCCGCCGCGATACCGTCCCAGGCGTAGTATATCCAGATGGCATCCACATCCGTAGACAGCGCCGAAAACGCATCGGTGGCCGCGTTGGGGATCATCTGTACCGCCTGGAAATCCCCGCCGTCACCCTCAACGATGGTGCGGATGATCCCGGTAACCAGGGGCGTTTCCCAGGTGGCGTACCGTTTTCCCGCCAAGTCCCGGGGGCGGAGAATCCCCGCTTTAGCCAGGGACATGATCCCCGACGTGTTGTGGTTGATGATGGCCGCCACCGCCGTTACGGGCAAGGCGTCCCGGTCCCGTCCTATGGCAGGCCCCATGGACTCCTGGAAATCCACCGCATACTCGGCGTTCCCCGCCGCCAGGAGCAGCAAGGCCCCATCTTCCGGGGGCTGCATAATTTCCACCTGGAGCCCTTCACCGGCAAAGTAGCCCTTTTCCAGGGCAACGTAGAGGCCGGTATGGTTGGTGTTCGGGGTCCAATCCAGCACCACCCGGATCGAACCCGAATCCTGTTTCCGCCGGCAGCCCGCCAGGGCAAGCACGCACAGAATCACTGCAAATACAAAACGTCTTTTCATTATGAAACTCCTATAAATTATTGTATGGTGAAGCCGGGAGGGGATGGGCATGCCGGGTGCTCATGCTGTTGGAGGAACCTGCTCCCGGAGCCCGGCCCCAGGGGGCCTGAATAGGTCTCCGTACGCAGAGACATCCAAATGCATTCGAC
Organism: Spirochaetia bacterium; assembly: GCA_025997655.1. Classification (GTDB taxonomy): domain Bacteria; phylum Spirochaetota; class Spirochaetia; order Treponematales; family Breznakiellaceae; genus Termitinema. Next base: position 875 of record BNUW01000210.1, on the reverse strand, counting down.
CCGCCACGCCCATCCCCTCCCGCTGCGCCAACACTATATCGCTCAATACCACTTCCCTGTTCGCTCCGCATAATCCCGCATGCAAAGTGGGGACATTCGACCCATCACGCCCATCCCTTCCCGCTGCGCCAACACTATATCGCTCAATACCGCTTCCCTGTTCGCTCCGTAACATCTTCTCTTCCCCCATCACCGCCTGCGCCCCCAGTGAGAAAAGAATATGCCCCAACAATAGTATTGGGGGTGGCAGTGGAAAAACATAGGGGGGACCCTCCGGGGGGTCCCTATGTTTTTCCGCTGACAGGACCCCCTATCTAGCGATACGGGCATATTCTTTTCTCAACCATGCTTACTACCTTCATCAAACACAGGCTCAGTATTGCTACCAGCAGTATTACGGCGAACATTTTGTCAAAGGAATAGGACTTCCGGACCCGGGTCATGTAGACACCCAAGCCTGCACTGCCCCCGAGCCATTCGGAAATTACTGCGCCGATGATGGCGTAGGAACTCGATATACGCAGGCCCGAAAAAAAGGCGGGGATGGCTTCCGGTATCTTGATGTACCGGTATATCTGGCGCCGGCTTGCCCCCATGGAGTGGAGCAGCCGGATGGCGTCCCCGTCGGCCTGGGAAAAACCGGTCAAAAGGCTGATAGTCAACGGAAAGAAACAGGTGAGAAAGATTAGGGCAATCTTTGGGGCGGCGCCGTAGCCCATCCACAGTACCAGCAGGGGAGCCAGGGCTATGACGGGCATGGTCTGGGTCAGGAGCAGCGCCGGGCTTACCGTGGTTTTGAGGAACGCATTGGCATCCATGAGCAGGGCCAGGATAAAGGCCCCCAGGATGGAAAGCAGTAACCCTGCGGCGGCTTC
>BNUW01000209.1 GCA_025997655.1 Spirochaetia bacterium | reverse complement strand
AAATCAAGGAAGGAAATTAGAAAACTATAAAAAGATACACGATGACAAACAAGGGGAATTGTTTCCGTGGTTGGAGTAAGTTTTCTGATTAAAAGATACCGCAGAGCTTGCTCTGCGGTATTTCATTTCGGTACTATTATTTCCCCACTCTGCTGATTTTTTACTCACCACTCCATCATTCCTTCCGCTTATTTTATCTATATACCAGTGTGTATAAAAAAGCATTAATTCATCAAATGAATTATTCATCGTTGTATACATACTTTGGTAATAAACTCTTGGGTCCATTTTGACAGTTTCGTTAAACTGCTTCATGTTTTCAGTTGTTAATTGATAGTTTAGCTTGAAAAGATTGGGGTTTTTATCTCCATAAAACTTACCAAGAATTTCTAATGCGTCCCTTATGGTGGTTGTTACCTGATAGTTTACGTAAGGGCTGAGATTGCTATCCCCATAGAGTTCACCAATAGTGTCTAATACTCCCATTGCTGCATTTGCACGTATTGTTCCTTGTTTATATAATAAATCGGCAAGTTCGGCGCCGTGGTGCGGCGTTGAAATTGTCGTTAAACTTGCCACCTTGTCTCCAAAGTTATATTTCCAGATTAAGTACCGAGAATCTATCCCCCCTTTTGAATGGGCAATAATATTTACTTTTTCCTGATTGGTTTCCCTGAGAATTTCTTCTATCGTTGTTTTTAATATTTCGGCATTAGATTCATAATCACCTAATGCATCGGTATTTCCCAAAAAAACCTTACATCCCCGTTCTTTTAATGTTTGCGGAATTCTGCCCCAAAAATCAACCCTCCCTTGTCTGTCGTGCGCGACAATTCCATGTACTAATACAACAGGATATTTTAATGGATACATAATTTCAGGCTCAACTGACACGCAACTTGTCATAGAAAATATGAGAATAATCAAAAACAAAAAAATGGCTGCCCTCATTTCTTATCATAATTATAAAATACATGGTGTTTTATGTCAAGTTCACGGGGGTATGTTTCGGCGGAAAGGCGATTCCCAGGCCTTGCTTCTCCTTTAACCCAGTACTGGACTTTAACCGCTTTTTAGCGGTATAGTAAAAGAGGGATAAAGTAGCCCCTCCGGATGTTTGTTGTTACCGCGTACACTTACTACGTGGTTTATGCCTATGATCCCGGTGTATGGAGCAAACTGGTAGCAAAGTATATGTTTGATTTAATGGATAAAATCCCAAAGCCGCTGCTCATTGCGGGTGTACACAAATCCTTCGGAAGCCTCCGGGCTTTGACGGACGTCAGTTTTACCATTGAGCCGGGCCGCATCCACGGGATCATCGGCCCCAACGGTTCGGGGAAGACTACCCTGTTCAACTGTATCAGCGGCATCATTCCCCCGGACTCCGGGCACATCTATTTTGGGGATACCCGAATCTCCGGGCTGCGGGCGGACCGGATAGCCAAGGCGGGCATACGCCGGACCTTTCAGGCGGGGAAGCTGGCCCCCTCACTAACGGTGCTGGAAAATATCATGAGCGGGAACTCCTCACAAAAGACAAGGGCGCTGGAACGGGAAGCCCGGGAACTGCTTGAATCCCTGGGGATGGGGGAAGCGGCGGATCGCTGGGCGGCGGACCTGGTCTGGGCGGAACGGCAGTTTGTACAGATACTCCGGGCCATTATCGGTAAACCAACAGTATTGCTGCTGGACGAACCCGTTTCGGGGATGGACGCCGGGGAAACCGAATTGGTGGTGAAGCTAATCGGGAAGATCAATGCCATGGGTATTACGGTGGCGGTGGTGAGCCATGATATTAAGATGCTCATGGATACTGCGGAGTGGGTAACGGTACTGAACTTCGGCGAAAAGATTGCCGAAGGGACCCCCTCAACAATCAGGAAAGACCCGCTGGTAATGGAGGCCTACCTTGGAACAGAGGAGTGATGCTATTCTTTCGGTACGGGATCTTTCCGTTTCCTACGGGCACATACCGGTACTCCGGGGGGTCAGCCTTGAGGTTCGCCGGGGTGAAATAGTAGTACTGCTGGGGGCCAATGGCGCCGGTAAGACGACGCTTATGGAAACCATCCTTGGGGTCACCCCCCCCGATGCGGGGTCCGTGAGCTTCGAGGGCAGGGACAGTACCCGTGGGCCGGTGGACAGGAATGTGCGTGACGGCATGACCCTGGTCCCCGAAGGCCGGGGGGTGTTTGCCTCCATGTCCGTGCTGGATAACCTCCTCCTGGGGGCCCACCACGAACTCAAGGGGGTGGATAAAAAACTCGCCCTGGCGTTTGACGCCTTTCCCGTGTTGGCGCAGCGGAAAACCCAGCTTGCGGGAACCCTTTCCGGGGGGGAACGGCAGATGCTTGCAATTGCCCGGGCCCTCATGTCCACACCCCGGCTAATCCTGGTGGATGAACCTTCCATCGGCCTTGCGCCTATCATGGTGGCTGCTATTTTTGATATACTGGTGAAGCTGAACAGGGAGGGCTACTCAATTCTCCTGTCGGAACAGCATGTCTACCGGGCTCTCAAGTGCGCCCACCGTGCTTATGTTCTGGAATCAGGCAGGGTGATTCGGGAGGGCAGGGCGGAGATTCTGCTCCGGGACCCGCTTATCCGCAGCGTCTATTTGGGAGTGTAGGGTGGAAGTATTGATCGCGCAGATTATCAACGGCTTGTCCCTGGGCAGTATCTATGTGCTTCTGGTAACGGGCTTTAACCTGCTCCTCCTGGTGGCCATGGTTATCCACTTTTCCTTTCCCGTGGTCATCGTCTTTTCGATGTACATGGCATGGCTTGTCATGCAGCTTACGGGTAGTATTATTGCGGGGGGGGCTGCAGCGATTGTGTCCGCCATTGTTATCAACATGATCTCTGCGCCAATCTTCCAGAAGGTGATGGGCAATCGCGGACGTAGTAAGTCCGGCGGTTCGGTGGATATTAACGCCACCATGGTTGTCTCCATGGGGATGGGGATGCTCATCACCGAATTTTGTTCCCACAGCATTAATAAGGGCTTTCCTATTTCCTTTCAATGGCTGTCCGGCGCACGGAAACCGCTTTGGCAGCATGGCCTTATCAGTGTTAGTTACGCGCAGGTG
>BNUW01000208.1 GCA_025997655.1 Spirochaetia bacterium | reverse complement strand
TTTCTCATCGGCCTCCCGCATGGACCCTGGAGAAGCTGGGCATGGACGTAGAGCGCCTGGACGCGGTGGGTGCAGCTCTGACCCGGCAAAGATATGCCGAATTCCACCGGGGCCCCTACCCGCGCATGATCTGGCCCACCAATTACAACCGATACGGGGCGGCCACCATGTTCAGCCTTTTTTTCAGCGGCAATACCTACGCCCCGGAAACGAAGATCGACGGGGAAAGCGCACAGGACTGGCTCCAGGAACGGTACCTGGCCTGTATGCGCCACTGCTTCCGGCGGCTCAAGAACTGCAAGGCCATTATCGGCTGGGGGACCATGAACGAACCCCACCCGGGCTTTACCGGCTATACGGACCTGAACCGCCTGGAAAACTACGCGGTAGCCACCGGCCCTATGCCCGGCGGCTTCCAGGCCATGGCCGCCGCTTCGGGTCACCGGGTTTCCGTGCCGGTCTATTCCACCGGCATTCTGGGGGAGCGAGTAGTCCGTCATGAGATACTCAACCCCCGGGGGCTGTCCCTGTTTAAGGACGGCTTTACCTGCCCCTGGAAACAGGCCGGGGTCTGGACCAACGCCGGGGGTAAACCCCTTGGAACGCCCCAACTGCTTAGGGCGGATCACTTTGCCCAATTTCAGGGCCGGCCGGTGTGTTTTGCGGATGACTTCCTCAAGCCTTTCATGATCCGCTTTACCGAACGGATGCGGGAGGCCGATGAGAAAACCATCATCTTTATAGAGGGAATTCCCCAGGGGCAGGGCAATAAACAATCGCATCACCCCGGTTGGACGAAGGATGACCCGCCGGGGATGGTGAACGCTTTCCACTGGTACGACGGCCCGACCCTGTTTACCAAGTTTTTCCGGCCCTGGCTCTCCTTCCGTACCGATACCCTGAAGCCCATCCTGGGGCGGCGGAAGGTGGCGGCCTATTTTGCGGAACAATTAGCGGAGGGCATCGCCTGGACCAGGACACACATGGGGAACATGCCCTGTTTGCTGGGGGAATTCGGCCTGCCCTTTGATATGAACGGGAAACGCGCCTTTAGAACCGGGGATTATTCCCTCCACGAGGAGGCGCTCGGCATGTACTACGATGCCATCGACAAAAACCTGCTCCATGCCCTTATCTGGAATTATTCGGCGGACAGTACCCACGAAACCGGGGACAACTGGAACGGCGAAGATCTGTCTATTTTCAGCGAGGGTGAGGGCCGGGCAATTGAGGGGTGGCGGCGGCCCTACCCCATGGCCACCGCCGGGGAACTGCGGGAACTACGCTGGAACTCGAAACAGGGCATGTTCCGCTTCCGGTTTTCGGCGGACCCGGAGATACACGCCCCTACGGAAATCTACGCCCCCCCTGAGTGTTTTGGGAGCAGCCCGAAAATAGAAATCCACGGGGAAAACCCCGCCGCAGTTACCGCCGAATACCGGGCGGATGAAGGCAGGATTTTTATACGGAACGAAGGCTACCGGGGGGATTTGGAGATCCGTATTTCCCGAATTAAGCCTCCGGATGGCTATGACGGGTAAAAAATAAAATCAAGCGAAGAACCGATCCAAGCGCAACAAGCCCAAAGGCAATCAAAAGAAGTGTACTCATTTTCTTAAGCCCCCTTCAAAAAGATATAAACGGCAAGAAGAAATCTCGCTTATTATAAACCTTACATTACAAAAAGGTCAAATCACCGGGGGGATTTGGAGATCCGTATTTCCCGTTGAGGGCGGGTTAGGGCTATATGCTGGACATACTCGGCCTGAAAAAGGGTTTCTATGCCCTGCCGGAATTCCAGAATCCGGGATACGTGGGAGAGGGTATGCGGGGGGGTGGTCCCCGCATTAACCCGACGGGTACCGGCGTTGTACATGGCAAGCCCCACCACTTCTGAGCCCCCCGTATCCAGGCACCAGCGTAAATGGGCCATACCGTAATAGGCGTTTATCCAGGGGTTAAAGAATTCCTTCTCCGTAAGTTTGGGAAAGGTGTTGCCGTTTAGCTGAAAAAGCCCCCGGTCTATGCTCTGGTTCAGGTTTTTCCGGTTCACCGCGAGGGGGTTGAACCGGCTTTCCCGCCAGCAAAGGGCAAAGGCCAGCGCGGGGGGTATCCCAAAGGCATCCGCATTTGACAGTATCGCCCCGGCGATCTCCTCCGACTGAACCAGGGCGCTGAAAAAGGCTAAAACCTCGGGCTGGTTCACCGGATTCCGGTAATAAGCCAGGATAGTATCCGGTTTTTCCAGGGATTCCAGAATTTCCGCCGTATAAGCCGCATCCTCCCGTACCACCCAGGGATCAGCCGGTAACGCTACGGCATCGGGCTCCAAAGGGGCGCCATTTCCGGCGCTGCGTATAATCCGTTGATGCAGATTCAAGCCCAGCAATGCCGCCAAGAGCATTCCGAAGGGTATTAACAATTTAACGTTCACTTTATATGTAGGTCCTCCCACCTAATTTCACTCCTTGTTACTATAAATATACCGGTTTTTAAAAAATGACGACTGTTTTGCGGATTCTCCAATCATGCCATGATTCTCTTCGACTGTCTACGCCCTGGACCATCGATCTGATATAATCTGATATACCATGATTGAGTATGTAACCGCCGGAAATACCGATGACCGTGTTCTTGCCCGGGCTGCAGCGCTCCTCGCCAATGGGGGCCTCCTGGCTCTGCCCCTGGACACCAGTTGGGCCGTGGCTTGCTCCCTTGGCTCGAAGGAGGGCATCAAAAAGCTGCGCCGCATCTCCGGGGAACGGGACGAACGTCACTTTACCCTGCTCTGCTCGAACATCTCCCAGTTCGGGGAACTCTGCGACCTGGACAATACCCGGTTCCGGCTCATCAAGCGGCTTTCCCCGGGCCCCTATGTGTGGATCCTCAAGCCCCTCCTGGGCGCCGAAAAAACCCTGGGCCTCCGCCGCCGGGAAGTAGGGGTCCGCATCCCGAATCATCCCCTCCCCCTGGACCTGATCGCCGCCCTGGGCTGCCCCCTCTACACGATTACCGCCAAGCGTTCCATGGCCAAGCAACCCACGGCCGCCGATTTCCCCGCAGTACACGATGACGCCGCCGCCGAAGAAACCGGCGACGAACTCCCCCCCATCCCCGAGGAGGACCTCTTCGACGGCGGCTGGGAGATGGAGGACATAGCC
>BNUW01000207.1 GCA_025997655.1 Spirochaetia bacterium | reverse complement strand
TGGCGCCGATAATGGTCCGCACCAGGGTGTTAAGCCCAAGGGGGGCGGCGGAAAGGAAGTCCAGGAGGATACCGGAAAAAAAGCCCGTAAGCTGGCCCGACATGGAGCCGTTATTGTAGGAGACAAAAACCAGGATACCCAGGGTAAGATCCGGTACCGCATGGTATATGGCCAGCCGGGAAAGCAGGGTCGATTGGAGAATAGCCGCAACCAGGACAAACACCGTTGCCCAGATAACATTTTTACCCATCCGGAGCTTCCCCGTCTTTTACATCAATCACGAATACATACTCCAAACGGGAAAAATCAAGGGCGCTCTCCAGCTCCACGGCCATGGAGGTTTCATATTCCTGGTACAAAACCGTGCTTACCCGGCCAATGACAATATCCGCGGGATACACCCCCCCTATTCCGCTGGAAACGATCGGGTCTCCGTAGGTGATTTCATCCCGTGCCCGTTTCGGGATGGCCCGCATCAAAAGGGGGGTTTCCGCTTTTCCCTGGCCTTCAACCAGCCCCTCGTACCGGGAATTCGCCAGCCGGGCAGAGGCATAAAAACTCAAATCGTAGACCGGTATTACCAGGCTTTCAAAAGCCCCCGCCTGAATAACCTTGCCCATCAGGGCCTGGACCCCATTCTGGTAGGCGATGACGGGCATATCCTCGGTCACCCCCGCCCGTTTGCCCTTATTGATCACCAGGGCCGAAAAAAGGTTGTCCGGATCCCGGGCAATTATCCGGGCGGGAACATAGTTGAAGTTGATGGTTTCCGTAAAGCCAAGCTGTTCCCGCAGGCGGTTATTTTCCCGCAGGATGTCCGCCGAAGTCCGCTCCAGCTGCTCATACCGGGTTACACGATCCAGCAATTTATCGTGTTCTGTTCTAAGGGTGGCCAGTTCCTGAACCGCGAACACGGTCTGTGAAACGAAGGAAGATACTCCATGGATGCTTCCCCGGATACCGGAAAAGAGGGAGAGCCCCATGTCCCGGAAGCCGGTCACAAAACTGCGGGTGGAAAAGAGCAGCATGGAAAAAGAAACCAGCACAAGGGCGATAAAAACATAGGCTTCGGCGGTAAACCGCCTCTTCGTGCGCCTCCGGTCCCCGTTAATCGGCATACAATCCTGTTAGTTCAAGTCATCATAGATACTGCGGGAAGTACTGAACCCCCGGGCATTTTCAAAGTACTTTCCCGCTCCCAGGGCGACACAATCCAGGGGATGTTCCGCCAGGAATACCGGGACCCCGGTTTCTTTGGAAATGAGACTGGGCAGGCCCTTGAGCAGGGAACCGCCGCCGGTCATGACGATACCCCGTTCCACAATATCCGCCGCCAGTTCCGGCGGGGTTTTGCCCAGGGTTGCCTTTATTTCATCAATGATCTGGGTAATGGGGTCCTTCAGGGCATCCCGTACCTCCGTGCTGTCTATCTCCAGCCGCCGGGGAAGCCCGGTGATGGCATCGGTACCTTTAATCTCAACTTTTTCGATGGTTTTATCCGGCACGGCATTTCCAATATCGACCTTCAGCCGTTCCGCCGTCTGTTCCCCGATGGTAAGGTTATGGATACTCTTGACGTGTTTAATGATAGCCTCGTCAAACTCATCCCCTCCAAGGCGTATGGCGCTGGTCACCACCATGCCTCCCAGGGAGATAACCGATATTTCCGTGGTACCCCCGCCGATATCGCAGATCATATGTCCCGCGGGCTCATAAATAGGGATATCCGCCCCGATGGCCGCGGCAAGGCTTTCCTCAATAACCTTGACATCCCGGGCGCCGGATTTATAGGCGCTTTCCTCAACCGCCCGGCGCTCAACCTCGGTAATGCAGGAGGGAATGCCGATAACCATCCGGGGTTTGACAAACCGGTACCGGGGGAGCACCTTGGAAATGAAATGCCGGATCATCTTCTCCGTGGATTCCAGGTCCGCGATCACCCCATCCCGCATGGGCCTGATAGCAATAATGTTTGCCGGGGTCCGGGAAAGCATACGCTTGGCGTCGGTCCCCACGGCCATCACCCGCTTGGTCCCCCGCTCAACCGCCACCACCGAAGGCTCGTTGATAACGATCCCCTTGCCTTGTATATAAATCAGGGTGTTGCAGGTCCCCAAATCAATACCGATATCCGAAGAATTTCTTCCGAACATAGTCACTCCTTCCTTTTAACGCATTATAGCCCAAGCCGGGAGCGAGCCCCGGCATGGGTGGGATCAGTTCTCAGCGCCCGCCGCCATTCTGCCCGTGCCCGGGTTGTATCACCCCGGGCGCTATATAATTCCCCTAACTGAGAATGTGCATCCGCATTTTCGCCATCCTCTTCCAAAATAGCCTGAAATTGAGCCTCCGCTTCCACCGTTTTCCCGGCCTTCGCTAAAATCTCCCCTAAAAACAACCGGGCTATAATCACCGTATTGGAGTCCTGGGAAACTTCAATGCAGCGTACCAGATAGCCCGTAGCCGTTTCGCGCTCATCCAGGGCGATGTAGGAACGGGCCATGGCTAAGAGCAGCAGATCCGATTCCGCCGAATCCAGGGCTTGGGAGAAGGCTTCCACGCTGCTCCGGTAGTCCTGCACCGCCGCATAGGCAAGCCCCAGGAATTCCGGAATATCGGCGGCGGCATAGGACAAACCCCGGGCTTCCTCAAGGTATTGGATAGCTAAATCCATATATTCCTGACCCTTATAGTAATAGGCCTTCCCCAATATGTACTGGACCCGCCCGTCATTGGCACCGTGCTTTACCTGCAGGGCTTTTCTCAGGGACCAAATACATTCATCAACATAGGTAAGGGTGTCGGCGCTATTGATCTGGGCTATCGCGCGCTGATAGGCCGCAAACCCGTGGGAAGTCAAAAACAAATAATCCATGGGCTTTTTTTCAAGCCCCGCGCCGCTCAATTCAAAGACCTGCTCATAGGCGCCCTCTTCCCAAAGACGGACCAGCTCCTTTTTTTCCGTTACCTGCCTGGTCTTCCATCCGGCTAACACAAAGACGATAGCAACAGCGAGAATAAGCACCAGGACAATCAATAAGGTGGTTTTAATAGTCTGTTTCCGGCGGGCCTGACCATAATCGAACCGGGAGCGTTCTTTAAACATATTTTAACTGATTTAATACTATTATAGGAAAAAAGTCAATGACGAAAAAAACGATGAACCATAAGCCGGGTTCTGTCGAAAACACCCTGGGGCGCTCCCTGTTCCCATCTATCTTGGACCATCCTTGCGGAGGGCCTCCCGGGACCAGGTCCCGAGCAGTCTACCTGCGGCATAAAACGGGCCGTTTACCGCTGCTTGACTTTGCTCCTGA
>BNUW01000206.1 GCA_025997655.1 Spirochaetia bacterium | reverse complement strand
CAGGTATGAGCTTCGTAGGGGCCGATATAGAAAATATCGTAGGTGGTACCACCGAAGCGTCAACCGGCGGTACCACCTACGATATTTTCTATATCGGCCCCTACGAAGCCCAGACCTGGGCGCGGAACGGCTGGCTTGAAAATCTCGAGACCTATTTCGACAAACTGCCCGCGGACCGGAAGACCTGGTACGACCGGACCGACCTGATCAAGGGTATGGCCGACTCGGTGTCCCTGGACGGAAAAGCCTATGGGCTTCCCTTCTACGGGGAAAGCTCCTTTATCATGTACAACAAGGAACTCTTTGCGGCCAAGGGCCTGACCATGCCGGAAGAACCCACCTGGCAGCAGATCTATGAATTTGCCAAGGCCATCCACGATCCTTCCAAGGGGATTGTCGGTATGACCATGCGCGGTACCCCCGGCTGGGGCATGAGCGGCGCGCCCTTTGTCACCATGGTTAACGCTTTCGGCGGCAAGTTCTTCGATATGCAGTGGAACGCCACCGTGAATACCCCGGAACAGCGGAATGCCTGGTCGATGTACAAGAAGATCCTCCGGGAAGCGGGCCAGCCGGACATCCTTTCCTATACCTACAACGAATGTATCGCCCTGATGGCCTCGGGGAACTGCGGTATCTATTATGACGCCACCTCCATTGCGCCGCCCCTGGAAGCAAACGATTCCAAGGTAAAGGGTAAGCTCGGCTACGTCATGGCCCCCCATGACAAGCTGAACAAGAACAATGCGTGGCTCTGGAACTGGACCATGGGTCTTAATCCCAAGGCCTCCGCAGCGAAAAAACAAGCCGCCTTTGACTTCATGCTTTGGGCGACCTCGAAGGATTATATTGCTAAATCCCTTACGCTTGACCCCACGGGCGCCAGCACTCCCCCGGCTTCCCGGTCCTCGACCTACAAGCTCCCCGCCTATGCGTCGGTAGCCTACGGTCCCATGACCCTCAAAACCCTGGAAGGGATGGACTTTACCAAGCCCTGCCTTGACCCCGTACCCTATGTGGGCCTCCAGTACATCGCCATCCCGGAATTCGCCGACGCGGGGGATATCATGACCCGGAACCTGGCGGACTATGTGGTGGATAACATCAGCCTGGACGAGGCGCTCCGGCGGACCCAGCAGACCTTTGAAGCGGTGGCAAAAGACGGTAACTATAAAAAGTAAGCCGTTGTTTTATCATTAAAACTGAATTCCCATCCGGCGGCCTAAAAACCGCCGGATGGTTCTTTACATCCGGCGGGGGAACCTATGAAAAGAAAAACCGATTACAAGTATCTGTTACCGGCGGTTGCGTTTGTCGCGATTATGACCCAGGTGCCCTTCGTGTTGACCCTGGTTTTTTCAACCCTGCGTTGGAATATGTCCAGGCCGGATATACCAAGAACCTTTATCGGTCTGGGTAATTTTTTCTATTTCCTTAAAATCGAAAGTCTCAAGGATATTCCGCCCTTTTACGGTATCCTCTGGCAGACCATTCTGATCGTCGGCATTACCCTGGTTCTTTGTTCGGTCCTCGGGTTTTTGCTGGCCCTGTTATTCGATCACCAGGTGCCGGGGATCAACATTGCCCGGACCCTGTTGCTGGGGCCCTTCTTTGTCATGTCCACCGCCTCGGGGGTTCTGTGGAAGACAACTATTTTCAATACCACCTTCGGCTGGTACGGGGTAATTGCCAAAGCCCTGGGATTTACCCCGGTGGATCTGGTGAGTTACCATCCCCTGGGGGTAATAATTGTGCTTTTTACCTGGGAGTGGATGCCCTTCTTTGTGCTGGTATTGCTTGCCGGGCTGCAGGGCCTGGACAATGACCTCCTGGACAGTATGCGTATCGACGGGGTGAACTGGCTCCAGGGCATAGTGATGATCAAACTGCCCCTGATCATGAACCATTTACGGGTGGCTATCATGCTGGGCCTGGTGTTTGTGGTAAAGGAATTCGGCCTGATCCTCACCACCACTGCGGGCGGGCCGGGAACCCGGTCCTATACCCTGCCGTACTATGTGTATATGCAGATTTTCAGCGCCAACAACATTGGCCGGGCGGGGGCTCTGGCGGCGATGACCGTTTTTCTGACCCTGGCGCTGGTCAACTTTATCTACCATTCTATTGAGCGGCGCAGCGCGAAGTATGCTTAAAGGAGGCGTTATGGGGACCATCAGGACGCGGCATTTTATCAGGAAACTTTTTCTGGGCCTGGTTATATGGGCCATCGCCCTTCTCTATTTTTTCCCTATTCTGTACATGTTCCTTTCCGGGTTTAAGACCGAAGCGCAGGCGGTGATGCCCGCCATTTTCTTTAAGCCCACCCTGTCAACCTACAAGAAGGTGCTGAGCGATCCCACCATGCACCAGTACCTCCGCAATTCCCTGTTCCAGGTGTTCTTCGGCACCGTGATTAGCCTTGCCCTGGGAATTCCCGCAGCCTTTGCCCTGGTATTCGGGCGCCTGAAAAAACGGGACTCCGCGGGTAAGTACTACCTGTGGTTTATCACCACCATTCTCCTGCCCCCGGTGGCGGTGCTTATCCCCCTGTTTACCTGGTACCAACAGTTCCGGCTTATCAATACCCCCTTCGGGGTGCTGGCCGCCTATGTCGGGTTCCATATCCCCATCGTGGTGTGGATGGTTCATTCCTTCTTTTCGGATCTGCCCAAGGAAATCTTTGAGGCCGCTGAAATTGACGGGTGTACCAAGTTTCAGCGTATGACCAGGATCGCCATACCCCTGGCCCGGACGGGGATCATCTCTGCGGGTCTCCTGGTGGCGGTCTTTATCTGGAACGAATTCTTCCTGGGCTTTAACCTGACGGGGAACCCCACCGCGACCCTGCCGGTGTATATGTCCCGGTTCCGGGAACAACAAGGGCAGTTCGTGGCCCAGCTCTGCGCATCCTCCACCATTTAGGTGCTCCCCGCAATCATTCTGGGATGGATGACCCAGAAAGCCCTGGTAAAAGGATTGGTGGCCGGCGCGGTTAAGGGATGAAGTCCGGGATACTTGTCTACGATATAGGAACCACCAGCGTAAAGTCCGCCCTCTTTACCGGGACCGGCGCTCTGGCTGGTTCCGTATCCAAACCCTATAAAACCGAATACCCCCAGCCGGGCTGGGCCGAGCAGGACCCGGACCTCTTTTGGGAAGCCGCCGTATTGGGGACCCGTGAACTCCTGGCTTCCCCGGAAGCAGCGGGGCTGGGCGTGGAGGCCATCGGCCTTACGGGCCACATGAACGGCTGCCTGCCCGTGGATGCGGCGGGGCGGCCCCCCCACCCGCTCGGAAGAGCGTCGTGGAGGGAAAGAGTGTGACAGTACGT
>BNUW01000205.1 GCA_025997655.1 Spirochaetia bacterium | reverse complement strand
TGGAGGAGCTGCAGGGTTTGTAACACCTTGTTCACCTCCGCAAAGGGGGTGTCCCGGTCGGCGATGATATGAACCCGGGTATCCGGGGCATCCCGGTATATGTCCGTTATGGCGATTTCGATTTCCTTAAGGTTACTGGGAAGGCCGTCCAGGTACACCGCACCGGCCTTGTCCACCCAGATTTCCAGGTTTTTTTCCGCGCTGGTTCTTTGCGCAGCCGTTGCCTCAGGTTAATCGATCTTAACTTCCCGGCGGTAGTTTATCAGTGATACTAACATGATAAAAACAAGCAGCAGGAATGCTACATCGGACATGGAATTCATGGGAACAATAAAATCGCGTTTGCGCCTCTTTAAGTTCACGACGAACCCCCTTCGTCTTTTTTTATGGTAAAGGAAAGGAATCCACCTCCAGTTTCCGGGCCAGTTCAACAAAGGACACCAGTTCCTGCCAGGGCGCATTGCCGTCCACGGTCAGAATCACCGCCAGGTTTGGATGGGCGGTAACGGCGCCGCGTATCGTCCGCTCCGCTGAGGTCCTGTCCACAGGCGTCCCCTGGTGCAGCAGGGCGCCGGAACTGTCCAGGTCGAAGCGCAGGAGGTCGTCCTTCAGGATGAGCCGGGTAGAATCCCTGGCGGGGAGGTTCATCAAAAAACCTTTGTTAACATTAAACCCGGCGATGACAATAAAATAAATGATCAGCAGGAATGCTATATCACTTGAGGCGCTGGAATCTGCAATGCCCCTTCGCGGACGCCGGTGGAGTTTCATTGCGCGTCTGTAACCAGTTCGGTGATAAGTTCGGAACAGGTTTTCTCCACATCCGCGGCAAATTTATCAACCACGTGGGAAAAGAGGGAGTGGGCGATCATGGCGATGATGGCGATGATGAGGCCGAACACGGTGGTGATAAGCGCCTCGTAGATACCGTTGGCCACGATTTGCGCGTTTACTTCCGTGGCTTCCGCAATGGACTTGAATGCGCCGATCATTCCCGAAACGGTTCCCAGGAAGCCCGTCAGGGGGGAAAGGGAACCCAGGGCGATAAGAAAGTTGAAGCCGTTCTCCAGGGAGTTGATACAGGTCAGGGCTTCGGTTTCCACCGCCTTTTCAATGCGGTGTTCCGGTAAACCCGATCGGTTGACCAGCACCAGAAGTATCCGCGCCCCTATGCGGCGTTTGGTCAGGGCCGAAAGGTACTGCCGTGCCCCCTCGACATCCTTGGCGCGGATATATTCCGCGGTCCGTTCTTTCAGATCATCCAGTTGGAGGTTGTGGTAAAAAATATAGATAGCCCGTTCCAGGGCAATGGCGATGGCGGCCACCGAAAAGACCAGCAGGGGCCACATAAAAATCCCGCCCATCTTGAAAAGTTCCAGTAACGAAAAACTTGCGTTTCCCCCGTCCATGTCAACACCTCACTTTATCTTGGTAAGCTCAATTTTTTCGGAGAGCAATTCCAGTATATGATCCCATTCAAATGCTAAATAGATCCACCCGGCGGCTTCCTCCCAATCCCGGAGCAGGGTCCCGGAATTCCGCACCGGCCACAGTTCCTCGGGGAACACCGCTTCGGTATAAGCGCTGCGCCATTTGACATCCTCCCCAAGAACCCATGGCCCATCCTTGACCCAGGTTGATGGCCGCTCCTTTGCCCGGACTATTTCCGGGAAGAGGATCGGTTTCCAGTACTTCTCAAAGGCTTTCTGATCCGCAAACACGGGCAGGCCGGGCTTATCCTTCATCCATTGGGTAATAACCAAGATCCGCTCCCGGCGGTTATGCAGGGCCGTAAGCGCCTGGGCTCCGGTCAAACGGGCCGCGCCCCGGCGGATCTTCCCTACACTGATATCCAGGGTTTCCACGGGGCCGCTCAACTGAAGGATCGCCCCGGTACCGCTGCCGGTAAAACTGCCGCTCCCGGAAAGCTCCAGGGTAAACTCGTTCCACCCGTCTCTATTGGGGCTGAGAAAGTCCAGGGATGTCAGGTAGAAATTGCCCGCCCCGTCGGGAAGGGAGCCCTTGAGCCGGAGGTTCGGCATGGAATCGGTGCGGATGGCGATAAACTCCGTCCCATCCTTCCGCCGCAGCCTATCGACGCGGGTTCCCCGTTTCGGTTCTACCCGGTATGACGCCAGGGTCTTCTCCGCAAAGGCGGACCCGTCCAGGGCCCTCCCCCCCAGTTCAGCCAGGGAAACACAACCGCCCAGTACCAGCAGCCAAGCTGTTAGCCATGCGGCGCCTATAAAAAACCCGGCTGATATACCCAGACGCTTCATTCCGTATTCCCTTCCTTATGCTCCTTTGCTTCACGTGCCGTCTTTTCATCCTTAGCGAGCTTCCGGTTATAGACAAAAATCCCCAGGGCGGCAAAAACAATGCCGTCCATCACGTACTTTTCAATTTGTTCGTCAAGGTGGATACCGCTAAAATGCCGGAAGAGGCTATAGGCGATAAGCAAAATGCCCAGCCCCGCCGTAATCCGCAAAAGCCCGGTTCGTGTTATCTTCATTGTTCTATTATACGTAATTGCCCTTAATCCGCCAAGATCAACCTGTCGGCCGGTCAAGCCTGTCGGCAATTATGGTCAAGCCTGTCGGCTTGACGATAACTAAAATACCCGGTCTCCGAAAAAATGATGTGGTCTAAAAACCGAATCCCCAGGACTGCCGCCGCTTTTTCAAGGTTCCGGGTAACATCATCATCCTCCCCGGAGGGCTTAAGCTCCCCACTGGGGTGATTATGGCACACGCAAATTCCGGTACACCGGTCCGAAAGGGGGTCCGCAAAAACCTCCCGGGGGTGTATCAGGGTACGGTTCACCAGGCCAATGGTAATTATCCTGACCGCCAGCACCTCATGGGCGCTATTGAGGGAAAGGCAGATAAACCGCTCCTGTTTCCGGTTCGCGTAATGCCGGACAATCGCAAAAACATCCGAAGGGTGCCTAATCTTGTTTCCCGTCATCCCCCAGGTTCGCCGACCGTATTCCAGCATTGCCACGATTACGCCCGCCTTGGCCTTCCCCAACCCTGTCACCCGGACAAGTTCTTTAACCGATGGAATCCCCTTAGTGGTTTCCAGCCGTTTCAGCAGTTCCCCCGCCAGGACGCTGACGTTTTTTCCCTTAATCCCGGTATTGAGCAATATCATCAATAATTCCTGATCCGATAATGCCCCCGGCCCCAGGGCAAAAAGCCGTTCCCGAGGACGCAGGGGCAAGGGCAGGTGCCAGGGGTTGATAATCGGCGCATTATATATCCCGGCGTCACCAGCCTCGTTTTTAACCGCTTTGGTTACCACAGCCGTCTCAATAAATTCCGGACTATAATTTTCGT
>BNUW01000204.1 GCA_025997655.1 Spirochaetia bacterium | reverse complement strand
CCTCATCTGCAATTCCCTGGCGATTAAGCCGGACCGGAAAGTGGCGCTCCTCGCCATTCCGGGGATCGGGGAACGGATGGAGGCGATTCTGGAGGCCCTGGAGACGGAAAATGAGATCTTCGGTATCCAAAAGAATATCCACGGCAAAGTTAAGAGCCGGATGGATAAAAACCAGCGGGAATATTACCTCAACGAACAGCTCAGGGAGATTCACAAGGAACTGGGCAAGGACGAAGCGGAGGATGAGTTTGCCGAGATGGAGCGGGTGATTTCGGAGCGGCAGCCCGGCGAGGAGGTGCTGCTCAAGGCCCGGAAGGAAATCAAGCGCCTGCAAAAGCTCCAGCCCTTTTCCCCGGAAGCGGGGGTTTTGAGGGCGTACCTGGAATGGCTGGGGGACCTGCCCTGGAGCGAGACCACCACTGATTCCCGGGACCTCAAGGAAGCGGAGCGGATTCTGAACGAAGATCACTTCAACATGAAGAAGGCCAAGGAACGGATACTGGAGTTTATCGCGGTCCGCCAACTGGGCCTTAAGGGAGAGGAAAACAAGGGGATCAAGGGGCCAATTCTCTGCTTTGTCGGGCCGCCGGGGACGGGGAAAACCAGCCTCGGCAAGTCCGTGGCCCGCGCCCTGGGCCGCAATTTTGTGCGGGTTTCCCTGGGGGGGGTCCGGGACGAGGCGGAGATCCGGGGTCACCGGAAGACCTATGTGGGGGCCTTGCCGGGGAAGATCATCCAGTCACTGCGGAGGGCGTCCTCGGTGAACCCGGTGTTCCTCCTGGACGAAATCGACAAGCTCTCCAGCGACTTTCGGGGCGACCCGGCCTCGGCCCTCCTTGAGGTGCTGGACCCGGAGCAGAACGCCGCCTTTACCGACCACTACATGGAAGTCCCCTACGACCTTTCCAAGGTGCTCTTCATCGCCACCGCCAATTCCCTGCACACCATCCCCTACCCTCTCCTGGACCGGATGGAGATTATCGAGATTCCCGGCTACGGGGAACAGGAAAAGCTGGCCATCGCCAAACAGTTTCTGGTTCCCAAGCAACTGGCGGAGAACGGCCTTGATACGGCACGGCTTCGGTTTAAGGACGACGCCATCCTGGAAATCATCCGGCACTGGACCATGGAGTCCGGGGTGCGGAGCCTGGAACGGGAAATCGCCCGGTGCATCCGCCGCATCGCCCGGTACGCGGTGGAGAAAGGCTACGGTTCCGGCGAGAAGGCCCTGGAAACCTTCACCAGAACGGTGCGCCGGGGGGATTTAGAAAAACTGCTGGGACGGCGGGAGTACAAAAACGATGTGGTGTTCAAGGAGGCACGGGTGGGAGTCTGCTACGGGTTGGCCTGGACGGAAACCGGGGGGGCCATGCTGCCGGTGGAGACCTCGAGCTTTGAGGGCAGCGGGGAACTGATCATGACGGGCAATTTGGGGGACGTGATGAAGGAGAGCGCCCGGATCGCCCTGTCATACCTCCGGAGCGTCCAGGAAGACTACGAGTTCAAGGTGACCGACATCGGCAAAACGGATTTCCACATCCATGTGCCGGAGGGCGCCATCCCCAAGGACGGGCCTTCGGCGGGGATCGCCCTCGCCGCATCGCTGCTGTCCACCCTCTGCGGCATTGCCCCTAAGCCCGCCATCGCCATGACCGGGGAACTGACCCTCACGGGGCGTGCCCTCCCCATTGGGGGGCTCAAGGAAAAGCTTCTGGCGGCTATCCGTAACGGCATGGAACGGGTGATCCTCCCGGCGGACAACAAAGAGGACTGGGACGAACTGGCCGCAGACCCTGGTCTGAAGGAACTGCGGGGGGCTTTGGCGGTAGATTTTGTGGAGACTGCGGCGGAGGCGTTTGGAATACTGTTTAGCGGGCCGTGATGAATTCCATAACCGCATAGGGACTGTCAGTTTCATCGGTAAGCAGTATATATATTTTTTCCCGGCCAGGGGATTTAATCACCGGATATAATACATCCCCTTTTGCGGCGGGCTTTTTATATTCAATTCTGAAACGGGAAATGGTAAAATTATCCGGAAGAAACCGCATGGCAGCTTTTACATAGTGCCCGTTATTCATGTGCCGGTTCATGTCTATTTCTAATGCAGTAACACTAACCGATGGTAGTTTTTCCCCCACGGACAGGATGTCCGACGCTTCCGGGATATCAATTCGTCTGCCTGCATAGTCCATGTCAATTTTTGGATCAAGCACAACAGAATCATTAATTTCAGGGGGAAGCCTGAACGGACGCGCAGTATCACTATTGACAAAAGCCCCGGTAGCCCAACTGACAAGGCAGGGTTTATGCGTATCGTCATAGATAACCGTATTACGCATACCAAAGGCTCCCTTACATTCGTATATACTGGTTTCAACGGTAAGGCGCTCTTTGTAAAGGGGCATCCGTAAAACATCGGCCTGGCGGTTTACCAGGATCATGATGAGATTATTGTCGATAAGATACTTTTTAAAGGCCCCCTCCGATTCGGTCCACAGAACAGAACAATCCTGCATCATATCCATTGCGGCGTCAAACCGAAGCTGTCCGTTCATATCGCTGTTGCTTAAAAAAACTTGTGTTTTAATTTGATACATCGCCCCCTCCGTTACCGCCCCGCCGTTTCCTGAATAAGGCGCAGGGTCTCCTCCGCGCAGCGCTTCCAGGAAAAGGCTTCCACCCGCGCAAGGCCCGCTTTGCGGCACTCCAGGTAGGTATCCCGGTTGGTGGCCAGGGTTACCATGCGGTCCGCCATGTCCTCGGGGTTTTCGGGGTCAAAGTACAGGGCGGCATGGTCCGCTATTTCCGGCAGAGCCGCCGACCGGGAACAGGCCACGGGAACCCCGGAGGCCATCGCTTCCAGGACCCCTAAGCCGCCCCCTTCATACAGGGAGGGGATCACCACCATGTCGGCGCCGGAGTAGAGTTCGGGGAGGTTTTTTCCGGGGAAATGGCCGGTAAAGAAAATATCACTCCGAACATTGCTTAGGGATGCGGCATCCTTGATGATGTCCACGTGGTGGCTGTCCGAACCCGCCAAAACCAGGCGGTGGGGAAACCGGGTTCGTTCCTTGAAGATTTCGAAAGCCTTGATGAGCCGGACATGGTTCTTTACCGGATGATCCAGCCGGGAAACGCAGAGGATATAGGGGCGGCGGAAACTGAAGGGCTGGATCAGCACCACGCTGTCCTCGTTCTGAGGCCGGGGGTGAAAAACCGCCGTGTCAATGCCGTTGGGTATCACCTCGATCATGGCTTCCCTGACCCCCATGCGGGACACCAGTTCCTGCCGCACCCAGTGGCTCACCGCGATGATCCGGTCCAGATGACGCAGCGCCCGGGGGA
>BNUW01000203.1 GCA_025997655.1 Spirochaetia bacterium | reverse complement strand
CGGTTTTATCTGGGGAAGATCCCCACAGGCCTCCTTTGGATGTGTACCGGCGGCCTGGGCATGGTAGGGTCCATCTTCGACTTTTTTACCCTCCCCGGCCAGGTTAGGGAGGCAAATATCCGCAACGCCCTCTTTTCCCCAAAACATAACTGGCGCACGGTCAGCGACGGGGAAGCCCGTATCGTTCGGGAAAAGGAGACCGTGGAACGAACCATCCTGCGGCTGGCAAAGCATAACAAGGGCATCCTTACCGCCAGCGAACTGGCCCTGGAAGCGAATGTCTCCATGGATGAAGCGAAGAAGGTGTTGGACACCCTGGTAACCAAGGGCTTTGCGGAACTGCGGGTTCGTAAAACAGGAACCCTGGTGTATACCCTGCCGGAGTTGATGGATACCGATTCGCCGCTGGAGGATTTCTAGTTGGGAAATGAAACGCGATATTAAATTACCATGAATACTAAGACCTATGAATTCGAGGCGGAAATTAAAAAAGTTCCCGATATTGACGGAGCATATATTGAATTTCCCTATGATATTGTTAAAGAATTTGGTAAGGGACGAGTAAAGGTAACGGCGAAATTTAATGATGAATCCTATGATGGCAGTATTGTAAACATGGGAGTAAAAAACAAGGACGGTTCAATTTGTTATATCATTGGAATACGAAAGGACATACGGAAAAAAATAAACAAAGAAGCCGGAGAAATAATAAAAGTACTAATAAAAGAAAGGGAATAGGGTACCTATTTTTTATTCCCGCAGAATAACCTCCGTCCTGCCGAATCCCCCCAGTTCCGGGCGTGAGAAATAGTAATCCGCCACCGTGAGCTGTTTTTTAAGGAAGTCGTGGACACCCTTTTGGAGTATGCCGTCCCCTTTGCCGTGGACCACCGAAAATCCATGGAGCCCCCCCATGACCGCCGCGTCCATCTGCCGTTCCAGGGCGGACAGGGCTTCCTCCAACCGCATACCCAGAAGGGATAGCTCAAACTTAGCCTGGGGCGTCCGGGCAAAATCAACCGGGGCGATGGAGGGTTTCCGTGGTTCGGCGGATGGCGGAAGCGGGATGAGATCTCGTTCGTTGAAGGTCATTTTCAGGGAGCCGATTTCCACTATCCAGGCGCCCTTCCCGGCGGCCCGGCGCACGGTTCCCCGGCGGCGCTGTTCCCCGGCCAGCACCTCCGTGCCCGGCGCTACTTGCAACGTTTCCTTCGCACTAGTAATACTGTGCCCGGCAGGGGTCTTGTCGGCAAGCGCAGCGTTACTGCCGTAGAGGGCTTCAAGCCGCCGTTGTTCACCGGCAATATCCGCTTCCTCCGCCTCCAGGGCGGCGTCTTCGGCCCGCACCGTTTCCTCCAGGGTACGGAGGAAATCCTTTACCTTCAGTGTTTTTTCCCGGGAGAGTTCCCCCTCCTTCACTTCCCGGACCAGGTTTTCCAGGGTCTTCCGGCTTTCGCGGAGCAGTTCCCGGAACTTCCCCATGCCTCCGGCCTTTAGTTCCAGTTCCTTCTGCCGCAGCCGCAGTGTTTTCAAATCCGCCGCCCGCCGGTCTTCCCGAAGCCGGGCCGCCTCCGTTTGCCGCTCTTCATCGGCGGCGGCCAGTTCACGGTGCTTTTTCTTAAGCCCCGCAATAAGGGCGGAAACGTCGGCGCGTTCCTCCGCCAGGTAGTGTTGTGCGCCCTGAACCATGGCCGCAGGCAGACCGTTCCGGGCGGCTATATCCAGGGCGTGGCTTTCACCGGGAAGCCCCATGACGATGCGGTAGGTGGGGGACAGGGTCCGGCTGTCGAAATCAACCGAGGCGTTTTCTACCCCCTCCCGGGTATAGCCGTAATTTTTCAGGATGCCGTGGTGGGTGGTGGCCAGAAGCCGGACTTTTTTTTCAATGAGGTAGTCCAGGATTGCCATGGCGATGGCGCTCCCCTCCTCGGGGTCCGTGCCGGAGCCAAGTTCGTCAAGCAACACCAGGGACCTATCGCTTGCGGCGCGGCTTATGGCAGCGATATTGGTCATGTGGGCGGAAAAGGTGGACAGGGACTGATTGATGGATTGCTCATCGCCGATGTCGGCATAGACGCCGTCAAAGATCGGCAGGGCGGTTCCCTCTGCCGCTGGCAGGGCAAGGCCGCACTGATTCATCAGCACGAAGAGGCCCACGGTTTTGAGGGTCACTGTTTTGCCCCCGGTATTCGGTCCGGTAATGATGACCGCACGAGTGGTCCCGTCCATGGCGAAGTCTATGGGAACTGCGGCAGAACCCAGGATGGGGTGCCGGGCCTGATTCAGGACCAACATGCCATGGGACGTTCCGTCCCCTCCGTCCAGGGCAAATACCCCATGGGTTTCCCTGGCGTACCGGGCTTTGGCGCGTATGATTTCCAGTTCCAGAATACCCCGGTGGAATTTTTCCAGCACTTCATGGCTTGCGGCTATAGTAGCAGTCATTATTCGGAGGACCCGGCGTATTTCCGCATCCAGGCGGCGCCGCTCAATGAGGAGTTCGTTGTTTTTCTCCACCACATCCTCGGGTTCCACAAAGACGGTCTGGCCGGTGGCGGAAACTTCGTGAACTATGCCCCGGATGCGCCCCCGGTAATTGGCCTTAACCGCCAGAACCATGCGGCCGTCCCGTTGGGAGGGTACGCCGGATTGGAGCATACGCCGGGTGTCCTCATTGCCCGTATACCGGGCTCCGGCGTTTTCCAGGTCGTGGGTTAGGGATTGGATGCGCCGCTTAATGTCCCGGAATTCCGGCAAGTCCCGGAGTTTTCCATCCCGGTCCAATACCCGGAATACTTCCCGTGAGAGGGCGGTACAATCAGGAATACCCGCAATCAGATCAGGAAAGGGAAGTATGGCGGCATTTTGCTCAAAAATAGTATGATTATCTATACCTTGTGAAGTATCTTCTAAGGGTTTATTCTCATGTGTATATTTATTGATACTATTGGAAGTAAGTTTTCCGCTTCCTTGGTCATTCAATGTATTGTATTTCATACCATTTGATGTATTTTCTAAGCTACTTTTTACAAGTCCCTTTGCCAGCCACCCTTTCAAGGCCTCCCCCCGCTCAACAAAAAGCCCCAGGGCATAGGCTTCCTCCAGTTCAAGGCTGGTCCCCTCCACCGTAAGCTTCGGGAGAATCATGCCTATGCCGGGCAGTGTGCCACGCGGTTCCTCGTCACCGGAATTGAGGCGGTCCAGCGCTGCCTGTACCCGGGCTTTGTTTTGCGCCGCCAACAGGGGATCGGTCAGCGGATGGGTTTCACGGATTTGAGCGGCCGCTTCCTCACTCAGAGCGCAGGCGGCGGCGCGGGAAAGGACGGCGGGGAACTCCAGCAGTTGGATG
>BNUW01000202.1 GCA_025997655.1 Spirochaetia bacterium | reverse complement strand
AAAGTGAAATCAGCATGAACGATGATCTGGTCTTTATCCTCCGGAAGGATCCGGATGATGATCATATTTACCTCAGACGGTATGTGCTTTCCGGGTACAATGCCAAACAGGGATTCTACCGGCATGAAACGATTGACGAGGCGGCCCAGCCCCAGCGGCTGCCGGACCGGCGTACCATCCTCTTAGCGGAGCCCATCGAAAGCTTCCGGCTTACCAACCAGGAATATTACCTGGTGAATTTCGATTCCGCCGCCCTTATCGCCATGAAGGAGCCCGTGGAAATCGTGCCCTTTGACCGTTGGGACGCTTCCTCCTTCAGTTCCGCCTATGCGGTTCAAAGCCAGGCCAGTGAGGCATTTGCCTTTGAGTTGGCGGATATCATGGCCGGGGACTTTTCAGACCGGGGGCAGTTTACCCCGGCGGGGAACAGGGACATGCCGGAAGCCCTGGGTCTAAGCCCGGAGGAATACGCCTACTATACCGAATACGGCGGCAATGAACGGATCGCCGCCTACGCCCGGAAACTTACCCGGGGATATGGTTCCTACTGGGACCGGGTTCAGGTTCTCTACGAAACCCTAAAATACGGGGACTACCGGTACAGCCTGAAACCGGGAATTGCCCCGGATGGGGACCAACTGGGTTATTTCCTCTTTGATACCAAGAAGGGTTACTGTTCCTACTACGCATTTGCTTTCACCATGCTCCTGCGCTCCCTGGGCATTCCCGCACGAGTTGCCGCGGGCTTCTTCATCGATCCCGCTCTGGATACCTTTAACTATTACCCGGTCCGTTCCGATATGGCCCATGCCTGGGTGGAGGTCCGCTATCCCGACTATGGGTGGATTGAGTACGACCCAACCACTGCCAATCTGGCGGATGGTGAGGAATTCCGCTTTTCCTCCGGGGTACCCCAGGACTTATTTGAGCGGCTCATGCGGGAAATCCTGGAAAACCGTTCCCGGCTGAACCCCAAAGAGGACGCCGGAGAAAACTCCCCCGCTTCCGCCCTGGGCGTCCTGGGCCGGCAGGTCCGTTCGTTCCTTGCCCGGTATTGGCCCCCTCTGCTGATCTGCTTAGCGGCTCTTGTCTTCTTAACCATACGCACCGGTTTCTTAGTTTGCGCAATGCTGGCACGAAGGCCGCAGAAAAAAGCAGGCTTTCTCTGGGCGCACATCCTCCGCAGGCTCCATCTGGCGGGTTGTAAACGGGATGCCCGACAGCAGGGAGAATCCGAGTGGGCCCGGCTTACGGACCCGGCCTTCCCCGGTGTCTACGCGCTTTACCGGGGAATAGCCGCCGCCCGGTACGCCCCGGCATATGACGCGGGGGATTGGAAAGCCCTGGAAGAACAATACCGTACATTCTCTACCCACTACTCGAACAGGACGCCCCTGTACCGGCGTATCCTGGCCTGGGTTCTGCCGCCCCTGGCAATGGCGTTAAAAGGCGCCAGGCACCATTTGGCGGGGCTAATCCTCATGGCGCTGCTACTATCCCTCGGGGGAGACATGGCGCATGCCCAAGACCAGGGGTTGGATGCGGCAGCCCTCTACCGGGATGCGGTGGAAGCCCAGCGATCGGAGTACTGGGAACGGGCCATAGAACTCTACAACCGGGGAATAGAACGGTATCCCCAGGACTCCCGGTTCCCTTGGGCTCTGGGACGGCTCTACGAAAGCCGCAGCCTCTATGGGCTGGCCTGGGAGGCCTACCGGAAAACAGAAGCCCTGCTGCCCTACGACCCGGACCTTCTGTACGAGATGGGGCTTACCGCCGGGTATCTGAACGAGAGCGCCACCGCCGCAGAATACCTGGAACGGCTTTTAGCAATATCCCCGGACAACCTGGGGGGCATCAGTAACCTCGCGTGGATGTACTACAAGCTCCACCGCCTGGGTGAGGGGGAGCGGCTCCTCCTTGATGCTCAGGCCCGGTTTGGCCCGAGCCCCGATTTCGCCATGACCCTGGGTACCATCTATTCCGAGATGTTCCGGTATGAGGACGCCAAACAGTGGTATATGGAAGCAATTGCCGGGGGTGATGCCGCGGGGGACCGGGCTTTTAGTTCCGTGGCCCATTACAACCTCTCCCTGCTGGAAGCCCGGTTCTACCATTTTCCCGAAGCGCTGGACGAAACCAACGCCTCCCTAAGCTCCCTGAACCGCTCCTCCGGGTGGCTGGCCCGGGGTGAATTATACCTCCACCGGCTGGATTTCTCCCGGACCTTTGCGGACTACCAGGAGGCCTACGAGAGCGACAACTCCCCCCTGTCAAAGATCAACATGTCCCAGGCCTTTCAAATCGCCGGACGCCTGGAGGAAGCCCGGCTCTACGCGGAGGACAGCCTCAAAGTCCGGGACCTGTCATGGATGATGAACTACGGCATCGATCCGGACCGGTATAAACGGGATCTCCATCAAATCCTCTGGCACACCTATTCGGGGCTGGCGGAAACCGAGGCATTGAGCCCCTACAGCGGCCTCCGGGATCGGCTCAATAGCCTTGTCCACTTGGGGTACTACAAGCTCAAGACCGCCGTCCACCGCCATCTCTTCCGGAAGTACAGCCTCCTGGCGGCCCACGCATACGGCGCCGAAACTACGGCCGGGGAACTTCGCCTGGACGCCCTAATCCAGTACTACAACGCTTTTGAGGGATACCCCCGGCGGGCGGGGATCTACCTCAACATGGCCCGGGATTTTGAGGCGCCCCGGATCCCCCAGGCGGCCAATTCCTATGACGCGGAAATAGGGAGCCTCTTTAAAGACCGGGGACTTCTCCGCCAAACCATCGACGCCTTTGACCCAATGTGGGAACGGGATATGATAGCCGATACCTACACCGAACTGGCCCTGCTCGCCAAGGGCGCGCGCCGCAGTAATGAACGGCAAGATGCTGCCGAACGGCTCTACGCCCTGAACCGGGGCGGTCTGCGGCAGAAGGGCATCACCCTCCCGGTACACCTGCGCTTTGAGTTCAACACCGATGAAGCCGCTGCCCCTGCGTTACAGGCCATAAAGCCCATTGTACGCTTCCTGAAAAAGGCGGGCATACAGGATACCGGCGTCATAGAAGACCGTGCAAACGGTTCCGGCACAAACTTCGGCCCGGCCCGCTTCACCCTTAGCTTGGAATTGCGGGAGCAAAAACCGGAGGGCGGCTGGAATATCCGCTGCGAACTCTACGACGCAGGCCGGGGGACCTCGCTATGGCAGCGCCCCATCCCCCTTCCCAGCCTCTCCGCCAAGGACCTCAGCGCCTTTGCCCGCGCCTTGGCCGATACGGCGTTTACGGTGAAGTAAGAATTTAACCACAGACCACACGGACTACACGGACAAAGAGCTAATAATTCCTTGATTTTGTCTGTGAGTGTCTGTGTGGTCGACTTTTCCACTCTTTGGGTGGAAAAGTGGTTTTTTAAAATTTTTTGTCATTGGGCATTGATTTCAAAGTCT
>BNUW01000201.1 GCA_025997655.1 Spirochaetia bacterium | reverse complement strand
TGATTCTCCCGGAAAGACCCCTTTCCCCCGGGTCATTCGGGGAGAATCAATCCGGCCTTGAAACCGGGAAGGATAGAATATTCGTAGACGCCCCGCAGGGAAACGGTGTGCAAGGGATGTATATCCGCGGGATCTGCCTTAGACAGCAGGGTGAACGTATAACCCAACTTTGCCCGCTGTTGTGATTGCAGGTATCCGTCCCACTTATTGCGGCCGATTTCAAGTGCCGGATTGATTCTCCCGGAAAGACCCCTTTCCCCCGGGTCATTCGGGGAATCCTCAAATTCCCGGAGACTCTGGTGCTCCAGGTAAATGGAAGTCGAAGTGGAGAGCAGTCCTGTTATCGGGTACTGTATTCCCAGGCCGCCCCTGATGGTATCCTGTCCGTATTTTCTGAGAACCCGCCCGTGCTGATCCGTATCCTGCTCGTTCTGCCTGCCGTACATACCCATGACGTACCAGCCGGGGAAATGTTCCCGCTCAGGGGTATACTGGTATAGAGCCGAGGCAAACCATGCCGTGTTACCATAGGTCCCCTCCACGACAAACTTGTCATTTAACCCAAAGGCATTGTTATCCATGATAGCCAAGCCGGCGCTCCAAAACGTGCTGAAGTCGGTATTGAGCAAGGGCAAGGGAAGAAAGGCCCATTTTTCCTGGACATGCACGGTAAGAATCATACCGTTTCCGTCCGGACTTCTTCCTACCCCGATGGAAAGCGGCTCAAGGATTCCCATACCGAGGATTGCCGCGTGCACATCATTAAAGTCAATGGCCATCCCATCCTGGCCGATAAACTTTTTTAAGGGATACTCCGCCACCCGGGGCCGCGTTCGTTTGAGCCCCGTTACGGAAACAGCGGTAATTATCGATGGTGAAGGGATCTCCTGCGCAGAAAGACAGACACCGGGAATCAGCAAAAGAGCAAGGAGAAGAAAACCGGGCAGTAGTTTTGTCACCGGAGTAGTAATACTATTTTCACACGACACGCACCATCAGCCCTTGAGGGGCTGGTGGTGCGCGGAAGTTATTATATGTGTCGTATTTCATACGACACGCACCATCCACCCCTTGGTATCGGGGCGGGCGCCGTATTGGATGCCCTTGAGGGTGTCCCGCAGTTCTGCGGTTAGCTCTCCTACTTTGCCGCCATTGAAAACCGCCTTCTTCCCCTGGTAGGTCAGGGATTCAATGGGGGTAGCACCGGCGGCGGTACCGCTGACGAAACATTCCTTTGCTTCGGCAAAAACTTCGTCGATGGCGATTGGGCGCTCGGCAACCTTCACCTTCCGGTCCTTTGCCAATTCAATGATGCTGGAACGGGTGATCCCCGGCAGGATGGTGTCCCCCAGGGCCGGGGTTACCAGTTCGCCGGACTTTAAATAGAAGAAAATATTGCAAGAGGATCCTTCCTCCACATACTTCCGGTGGGTTGCATCCAGGAATACGCACTCCATAAAGCCCGCATCCGCCGCTTCGTGTTTTGCCAGGGCGGAAATGACGTAGTTGGAGGCCGCCTTGATCCAGCCGGTACCCTTGGGGGTGGCCCTGATACGCTCGGTGATCACCGCTTCGGACTTGCCGCCGGAGAAATAGGAACTGACCGGGGTGGTGACGATCACAACCCAGGGCGTATGGCAGATGTTCACCCCGATGCCTCCCTCGGCATAGGTGAAGGGGCGAATGTAGATTGAATCGGCGGTCATGAAGGAATCCTTTTCCCATTCCGCCTTATAGGGCAGGGTGAACCCCAAAGCAGCGTTCCGTTTAACCGTTTCCACGCAGGCCTTTACAAAGGCGTCCTCGGGGAAACCGGGCATGTAGAGCCCCGCCATGGATTTGTTGAACCGGGCCGCATTCCGGTCGGGCCGGAAGATCGCCAGGCCGCCGTCTTTCTGGGGCAGAGCCTTGAGCCCCTCAAAACAGGAAAGGCCGTACTGGGTGGTGTAACCCACCAGGGGCATGTCGGGATAAAAATTCCGGGAATCCAACAGGTCGGCGGCCGCCTCAGCCCCCAAAGCGGCTTCTTCCGCCGGGGTTTTATGGGGTTTTTCCAGAAATTCTTCTGACCATCCCTTACCATTATACTTTGCCCGGTATGTTACCGGATAGGAACTCAACGAAAATGCCATCACAACCTCCTCAATGCGGGTAGTTTATCAAAAAGCGGGGGCTGTGGCAATTGGCAGTTCGTCCCGCGTTGACAAGCTCCCTATTATGGTATAGATTATTATACAGAAATTGCATTTAAGAACGGTGGTAAAACATATGAAAAGAATGTGGTGGTTACTTTGTTTTGCGAGTACTGTTTTTGCGTGCGCGACACCCCCTCCGGACAATAGCAGGCCCATGGATCTTAACGGCGCTATACAGTTAGGAACCGCCGATATAGCCGCCGGTTTACCCGAAGGCGCGAAAATTGCGGTGTTGAATATTGCCGGCGCCCCGACCGAAGCACTGGCCAATTATATGCTCAACGAGGTTGTTGAAGCCCTGGTAAATACGGGCAAATTTACGCTGCTTGACCGTGATAAAACGAATAAGGCGATGATCAATACTGAAATTGGCTATCAGCAAATAACCGGCGAAGTGAACGAGGACAATCAGGTACGGATCGGCGAAAACCTTGGCGCACAAATTATCATAACCTGCATGCTGGAGGATATGGGCGAATACTTCCGGCTTCGGCTGCGGTCCCTGGAAATACAGAGCCGCAAAATGATAGCCTCTAAATCCGTTAATATCAGCTCCAACGAACTGGCGAAACTGCCGGAGGTTCCCCGCAGCCTCTGGGAACCCCTGGTGTTGATGGCAAGTGTCTACGCACCCCACCTGGGGGAGGAGCTTTGGGAAAAGCTGGGCCACTGCGGTTCTGTGTCCAAGGCGGCTTGGCCTGCTTGGGACGATACGCTTACCGCGGACAACGAGGTGACCGTGGTTGCCCAGGTGAACGGCAAGATTCGGGACAAGTTTACGGCGGCGGCGGGAACTCCCAAGGAGGCGCTTGAAAAAACCGCACTGGCCCTGCCGGGGGTGCTCAAGTGGACCGGGGGGCAGACAATAGTTAAGGTTATTACGGTGCCGGATAAGCTCGTCAATATTGTGGTAAAATAGCGGCTAACCTTAATAATTAGGATTCGAAATAGCCATATCACTTATTGATGAAATTCCGTAGGAATTTATCGTCTGCAGCCAAACGTATTGTTTTCTCTTTTCCCTGACTTCAACCCTGCAGGAAGTGCTTTTTTCTGTCAGCGTCGGGTTATTAGGCCGGTTGGGACTTTCCGCAATATATACATAATAGGCTGCCGCCGCCGGCACTTTCTTCCATTGTATTCTTAAGTAACGGGGATTGCCGCTGCTGCTATAACTTAAGGTAGGCATTTCCGGCTTTCCGGGCAGCTGCGATTGTTGATGGAGCGCCCGGGCAAGTATCGCATCCTTGGAGCTGATATTAACGGATTTAGAGGCTATCATTTTGCGGCTCTGTATTTCCAGGGACCGCAGCCGAAGCCGGAA
>BNUW01000200.1 GCA_025997655.1 Spirochaetia bacterium | reverse complement strand
TTCCGGCAGCCCCTTACCGGTTTCCTCGTCCGGGGAAAAGATGATTTCCACCGGGCCGTGTGTAATCTCCGGGTGAGCCAGAAGCCACTCCAGGGCCCCCATAATTTCGGCGATACCCGCCTTGTCGTCGGCCCCCAGGAGGGTGGTCCCGTCGGTATGGATGATAGCCTTACCCTTTTGGGCTGCCAGCCCCGTATCCGTGACCGGGTCTAACACCAGGCCGCCTGAAAGGGTTATTTTCTCCCCATCGTAGTGGTGAACCAGTTGGGCCTTCACGTCCTTCCCGGAAACATCCGCGGCGGTATCCAGGTGGGCCAGGAAACCCACCGCAGGCCGGGACTCGCAGCCCGCACTGGGTGGAAGCCGGGCTATGACATAGCAGTGATCCGTCAGGTCCACGGCGCTAAGGCCCAGGCCGCGCAGCTCCGTTACTAAGACCTTGGCTAAATCCCATTGGCCGGGGCTGGAGGGGGTAGCCTCAATGTGGTGATCGCTTTCGGTCCAGTAACGGACGTAGTTTAGGAAGCGGGGGACCACCAGGGTACTAAGGTGGGTGTCGGGGATTTCTTTGATTTGGTTTTGCATAGGGGCCTACTTCTTCTTAAATATCCGGTAAACCAGTAACAGTATCTTATACCAGAAATAGGGGAAGATGCGGAAAAAGTGCAAAGGGTGTTGGAAGCAGTAGCCGAACCATTCAAGGCCCCGGTCAAAACTCCTACGGGAGGGGCGTTTTTTACGCTCCGCAAAGACGTCAAAGATGTCGCTGCACCAGAGCCGCAGGCCGGTGTTGAGATGGCCGGTGTTCCGGGCGATCCACCGTTCTTCACCGTGGACCCCCTTGCCGATGAGCAGCAGTGAGGGGGAGGCTTTGCGGATAGCCTCCAGGATAGTGTTTTCATCCTGGCGCTTAAAGCTGCCCACAAAGCGGCCCACTATCCGGAGCTTGGGAAAGGTTTGGCGGATATTCTTCTCGGTTATCTTTAAGATTCGGGGTTTTGCCCCCAACAGGTAGACGGATAACTCGCGGTTTTCCAGGATGGTCAGCAGGCTGATGATAAAGTCAAAGGGCATGTAGCGTACCGGGGTTTTGCCGGTTAAAAACCGGGCGCCGCCGGTAACGCTTTTTGAAATGGGGAGGACCAGGGCGGCTTTTTGCACAAAGTCCCGGTATTCATTCGCCCCCCGGGCCCGCAGCAAATCCCAGAGGGACAAGAGGACAATGTTCTTTCCCTTCACCGTTCCGTCCTGGCCCGGCGTGAGCAGCTCATAGATAGTCGCGGCTAATGCGTCCTCGGGCACGATATCCAAGGGAACCTTGAGGACGCTAATCCGTTCTATTGCTTGGGTGATGTCAGACTGAGGTCTGTCAGAGTCCATGCTGCCCTCTCTAAAAGGATGATCCGAACCGCCGCCGCCCCGTATAGTGCGGCTGTTTCGGTCCTCAAAATGGTGTTTCCCATAACCAGGGGCTTAAACCCTGCCGTTAAAAATTCGGCAACCTCTTCCGGCGAAAACCCTCCCTCGGGGCCCACGGCGAGAACAACCAGATCAGGATCGCTACTAAGATACCCGTGAAAACCGCCGTTGGCAAGGGGGCCGGTCTGTTCCTGGTGGAAGATGAGCCCCAGGGGCCGCTTGCGTTGCTCTTTCAGGGTTTCCCAATACGACAGCAACGCTTCCACCATGCAGGGGGCGGCAATTTTCGTGGCGATGGATGAGCCGCTTTGCTGCCGGGCTTCCTTGATGATCCGCCGCCACCGTTCCACCCGGCCGGTCTCGAAGGTTCCATGTATCGAATAATCGGAAACAAAGGGGTGAATTTCGGCAATGCCCCCCTCAGCCGCCTGGCGGACAATGAGGTCCAGCTTGGCGCCCTTGGGCAGAGCCTGGAACAGGATGATGGGGGGAAGGGATGTTTCATCGACCATGTTTACGGGGAGACAATCCCCGGTAAGACAATCCCCGGCCAGGGACTGCACCAGAACCCGGACTTCTTCACCGGAAGGGAGCAGGGCATTAAAAACCGCCCCCTCCTTTAAGCGCCGCACCCGGACCAGGTAGTGAAAATCCTTGCCGGAAAGCCTGACCACCCCCCGGGAGTCCGGCGGGGAGGGCAGGATGAATTGTTTCATGGTCCCTCCACCCCCTATGACGCCAGGGCGGTATCGTCCTCCAGCAGCGCTTCGTTTTGCAATTCCCGCAGGGTCTTGGTGGTCTGCATAAGCCGGCCGTAATTGCCGGTCCGGAGGATGTTTACCGCCTCCTGGAGCTGCACGTCGTACTCCAGATCGTATACCGGGGCAATGGCGGTACGGTTCTGCTCGTTCCGGATAAGCCGGCGGAGCAGAGAAAGGTCAATCCCATATTCACCGTTCAATTCCTTGGCAAAGGCGTCTATCTTTTCAGCGGCCGCCTTGGGATTGGCCTCCACAAAAGCGGGGATACGGTTGTCCGCGATAAGGGTATTCAGTTTTTCCGCTTCCTCGTTGGAGAACTCCGGGAACAGGACTTCCTTATCCGGGGGGATACCGATCTTGTCGATGTTCACGTCACTGGGGGTATAGTAACGGGCGGTGGTAATCCGGAACCCCGATTTTTCCAGGGGATACACCTGCTGGACCGAACCCTTGCCGTAGGACTTTTCCCCCACCAGAAAGGCCCGGCCCCGGTCCTTCAGCGCCCCCGCCACGATCTCCGAAGCCGAGGCGGACCCCCGGTTGATAAGCACCACCATGGGGATATTTTGCGGGACCATCGTACCCCGGCGGGCGGTAAACACGGCGTTTTCCGAGGCAATCCGGGATTTGGTGGATACCACCACCCCGTCCTCCAGGAAGAGGTCGCAGATGCCCACGGCGGAATTCAGGAGCCCCCCGTAGTTGTTCCGGAGGTCAAGGATGAAGCTGGTATAGTTCTTCCCCTTAAATTCCTCCAGAGCCTCCCTGGTCCGGTCCACGCTCATGGGGGTAAAGGTAAGGAGCTTGAGGTACCCGATGTTCCCTATCATCTCATGCTTAACCGTAGGAACTTCGATGATCGCCCTGGTGAGGGTTACCGGGAATTCCAGCTTTTCCCCGCGGCGGATCAGGAGCCGCACATCCACACCCGGCGTCCCCCGGAGGCGCTTCAACACTTCGTCCATGGACAGGACATCCGTAACTTCATCATTTATGGCAACGATAAGATCACCGGGGTTGATCCCCGCCCGCCAGCCCGGGGTGTCCTCCATGGGGGCCGCCACCTCCACATACGGGAGCTTGCCGTTGGGACCCGCCGTAACCGGCTTGGTGATATACAGCCCCACCCCACCGAAGTTCCCCTGGGTGGTATCGTTCAGGTCCGTCATTTCCGACTCCGGCAAAAAGGCCGAATAGGGGTCCCCCAGGGCATTAAACATCCCGGTCATAGCCCCTTCGTAGAGAATTTTTGGATCAACCTCTTCCACATACCGCTTCTGGATAAAGTCAAAGATATTCTGAATGACGGAAGTATACCGCTTGGAATCCTGTTCATTCCCCTTAGCGTGGAC
>BNUW01000199.1 GCA_025997655.1 Spirochaetia bacterium | reverse complement strand
GTATTTCCTATCCGTGTATATCCGTGTAATCCGTGGACTCTTTTCATTCTTTATCTATTCGATGGATATTACTTAGCAAGTATGCGCTGGCCCTGAGAGCAAATCAGGAATTCCAAATTTAACCACAGACCACACGGACAACACGGACAAAGACGAGGCTTGCTGGTGTATCCAAGGCGCAGGTTATGAATTATCCGGCAGCAACCAGGTGGAAATCATAAGAATCGTCCGTTAATCTGTCGGTGAGGGTCGGTGTGGTCGGTGGTTAATTGATTTCTATTTTGGAACCGGCTCATTAATGACCCTGTTCCTTATTTCCGGTTAATCCCCAGAATAGTAAGGTCATCATACTGCTCGTCCTCATTCACCTGGGTGTAGTACATGTACGCCGCGTTGTCGCCGTTATCCCGGGTTTGGGCGCAGTACTCCTGGTACTGGCGGAAATGGTCTTTCAGGAAGCTGTCGATCCGCTTGTCCACCAGGACCCGGGCGTCTTCACCGGCATTGGGGTCGCGGTAGAGGCGGAACATCTTTTCTACCGAAACCATGGCCATGATGGTCTCCTCCGGGGAGCCGGTGCAGGCGGTAAAGTCGAACTGCAGGGCAATATCGCCCTCGGGGTTGTGGTACTTGGTGAGGGTGTAGACCTGCTTGTTCATCACCGCATTGATGATGGCCTCCACCCGGTCGGCGCCCATCTCCTCATCCGCCTGGCCTACCACATGGTTGCCGTGGGGGCTGTCCTGGGGAGCATCCCCCTCCGGTCCGCCGGTGCAGAGGATTTCCCGGAAGTCCCGGTCACGGAACTTGCGCTTGGCTTCCTCAATGCCGTCGGTGTAAAGCAGGAGCAGGTCCCCGTGGTCCAGGGTCAGGGTCTGCACCGGATAGCCGCCTTTGGAATCGACCATGAAATTGGGCAGTACTCCGGTGGCAGGGGTTTGGGGTAAGGTAATGGTTTTCATTCGCCGCTCAGAGGCGTCGTAGAAGTGGACAATATTGTCCCCGGCGTTGCAGAACCGGACCAGCCCCGTAGCGGAGTCGAAGAGGGCCAGGGTGAAAGCGGCAAAACGGCCCTTGAATCCCATGGTTTCGATGAAGTCGTTAATTTGGTAAACCAGTTCCTCAATGTGCATACCCTTTGCGGTGGGCTTCCATGATTTGAAGTAGGTGAGGAACATGGTGGCCACCTGAATCATGATCAGCGCTGCGGGGATGCCCTTGCCGGCCACATCGCACTTGATGAGAGCGAAGTACCGGCCGTCCAGGTCCAGGTAATCGAAGTAGTCCCCGGATACGCCCTTGGCCCCTTCGTAGTAGCCGAAGAACTGCACGTTTTTAGTGTCCTTAAAGCCCGCAGTGAGCTTGTTCCCCTCCTTGTCCGCTTCCAGGGGGATGAACATCTTCTGTATCTCCTTGCCGATGGTAAGGTCCTGGGAGGCCAGAGCGGCTTTTACCAGGCCGTGGGTCATATCATTGATGGTGTTCCCCAGCACGGCGATTTCGTCCCGGCTCTTGATGGTGATGTCCACCCCGGCAAGCTGGGCTTTGTTATCCGTGTCCCGGATGCGTTCCACGTGAGTGACCAGCCTTTTGATGGGCATGATGATGAAGGCGGCCAGGACCAGCGCCCCCAGGGCTCCGATAAGGATGGCGGTCAGGGCTACCATCAGGATGACCTGCATCAGGGCGCGCTGATTCTCGGCTATCCCTTTGATGATAGAATCGATGGACACCTCCAGCCGGATAAGGCCCCGGAAGTAGACATCCTCCGCCCCCTGGCGGAACATCACCGGTTTATAGAGGATAAAGGTCGTGCCGGCCCCGGTATTCACCTGCCACACCGCGTCGAACCCTGGGCCTCTGGCGGGACGTACCGCAACGGGGATGCCGGTGAACCGCGTGGTCAGGGCGGATACCAGGCCCCCCGCAGCATCCCGGATGCCCTCAAGCAGCAGGATGAGGTCCCGGGAGTAGCCTGAGGCATCGACCCCGATATCGCTGAGCCGGGCCGGAAAAGTGGGTTCGGAACGGATCTCGGCGGAGATGGCGTTGAGTCGTTCGGTGAGCTGGGTTTGCAGGCCACGGGTGGTGTCCTGGATACGCCTGCCGGTGTCACCGGCGCGCAGTTCCGGGGAGAGTGCCTCGTATTCCCGGTTGAGGCCGATAATGCCGGCGGTCAAGTCCCCCACGGCGGCCCGGGCTTCCCCGTCCAGTTCCTGGGCAAGAAGGCTAACCCGCAGGCTTAACCCATCCTCCAGACGGGAGCGGCCGGGTTCAAAGACGGCGGTATCTATCTTGGCCATGATGTCCGGGTCGTTGGTGGCCCAGACATGGTCGGCGAATATGGTGGAGTCGTAGCCGAAGCCGGAGATGGTAACATACCGGGCTTCGGGGATGGCGGCGGTTTGCGTGGGGAGGAAGCCCAGTTCCAGGGTGTTTTGGGAGGGGAGATAGACCCGGGCGCTGGAGGCGAATCCTTCCATCAAGACGGTGGAACGGTCCCAGAGGCCCTTGAGCAGGGTTTCTTCCTGGGTCCTGGTCATGATGAGGTACAGGGGGACCGAAACCATGACCACCACCGCCAGTACCAGGGCGATGGTAAAGGACGCCAGTTTGAGCCGCAGCCCCACGCCGCTCCGCCGCACCTTTTTCAAGCGCCGCTTCTTTTCCATAGGCATAAGTTCTCCTGTAATGAGGGCGATTGTTTCAAGCCGTATCGCCGCGCTGTCCGCCGCCACCGAAGCAAGTCCCCGGATGGATGCCGCCATGCCCAGTCCGCAGAATACCACGATAGCGATGATGATGGCAAACACCATGTCAAACCGGTAGGGCTTTTCCCGGGATGCACTCCAGGACCCTTCCCAGTCTGAGGCCAGGCCTTTGCTAAAGTCCCCGAACTTGATGGTGCCCACCTTGTCCACCGAAATTGCCCGGTCGCTCCAGGCGAAGCCCCGCAGGGGGTGTTCCACCCCAAGCCGGTAGCGGCCCTCCCCGATATCCTCGATACGGAAGCCGGTGATTTCCCGGTCCGTGCTTACCGAATACTCCCCGTTTTTCAAAAAGTACTCCCGGTCATAGGGGGCCGCCCCGTCCCGGTCCAGGAGGACCCGGACCACATCGCCGCCCTCCTTAAACCCCCGGCCAATCACGCGAATAGCAAGGGTGTTCTGCACATCCTGGACGGCGCGCACCGTGGTGACGTAGGTATGGGGGATGTACTTGTTCATGGGGAAAATGATGCCGGAACCGGGGCCGATATTGCCCGCCTCGTCAATGGGGAACACGGTGAAGCGCCATAGGCCGTCATCATGGTTGTTAAAGAAAGCGGCGCAGTCCTTCCCCATGATCCGGGGCGTGGGTTTGGGCACAGGATGGGAGGCAAAGGCGGCGTCTCCCCGCAGCGTATAGTCCGCAAGGCCCGCCGCAAAGGAGGCCTCATCCGCGCTGTCCCGGCGGATAACCAGACATTCCATGGCCCAGGTATAGCCCGCCACATCCGAGGCAGGGGGAGGGTTCCAGGTAAGGGTAAAGGTATTGGAGGGGAG
>BNUW01000198.1 GCA_025997655.1 Spirochaetia bacterium | reverse complement strand
CCAAATCAACTACCCGCATACAATGTCCCGGCCCGCGATTTGCAAGAATAGCCTCTACCTTTGGACAGATGTTTTCAGCAATGACGCTATTAAGTTTTTCATTTGTTAAGTCTTTAAATCGATCAGCCATTGCTATTCTCCGAATTAATAATATATCTCGGTGATATCTTCTGAGTAACATACGCATCAGAAAGATCCTCATAGAAACCAATTTCCCGCAAACGACGCTTGAAGGCTTCTGTGTTTAACCGTAATGCCCGTTGATCATAGATACTATTATCCGATTCACTGTCTTGTGGCAGTTTATCAATATAAATGTCATAGCGGTTTCTAAATAAAGTTAACAGTTCTTCAATTCGGATACTACCCGTTACAAATTGACCGTTTTCTACTTTTAAGACTGCTATCTGAAGAAGAACCTCCAGTAACTTACTTCCCATAAAAAATCTTCTCTGACTACCCTTGCTTCTGGATTGAACGAGCAGCCCATTTTCCTTATTTTTTAGAAGCAGGGAATCAAAACATTCTGTTATATATTGCTGATGGTATTTACCCCGATATGCCATAAGTATTTCAATAAATGAATCAAAATCAGGGAGCTTTAATTTCATTACATCCCTGATTTCAGGGTCCATATCTTCACGATCCTCTTCATCAACAATTCCGGCAATACGGGACTTGAAATATGCGTCCCGCTCAGTATCATACTCGCTGTTCAGCATATTAATTAAATCGCCGACTGAAAAAGTTCCGTTTGAAGGAACCAAGGGTGAATTTTTCTTGCACAGATAATCAGCCATTTCATCCAGCTTCTTAACAGTGTAATTGGCCTGCACAAATGCCGGAATTTGACGATATAACCGTTCAGCGGAAAATCCCGCTAAATCAGTCATCCGTTGATTATGAGGATAACCCATATCAACTATCAACGCTATTCGGTATGGGCAATCCTTCAACGGTACATCAGATCCTGGCTTTACCGGACAATTTCTTTTACCGCACAATTCTTTTCTGCATTTTTGCTTAATTGATGCCGGTAATACCTTAAGTAAAGCAAAATGATAGAGCGCTAAGTGAAATGCCATAAGGGTTTTTAGATAATCAACCATTACAGTTCGCGGTATATATGGTTCATAGACGAGCAGCTTCTGAATATCTTCTGCCATTATATCCGAACGGCCCATACAAAGGGGTTCATATTTTTCAGGAACAGTTGATTCCTTAAGACTATCTCCGACCTGCTCATTAAATCTGAGTAGGGTTTGCGTTTCAACATCAACATCCGCATATTTTTCAGATTTTTGAGTGGTAAGGTCAATACCCTTAAAGAAAAATTGTTTTAGGTCTTTGCAAACCCGATCTCCAAGGCCATGACGGGAAAAATGAAGCATCCAATAGATTTGTTCCGCTGTTCCATAATCACGACAGTGTTTTGTATTTCTAAATTTATAGGTTGCACCATGCAATGGACGAGGGGCAGCAACAACTTGATTAGCCCTTCCCCGATTGACCAAATCCAAAAGATCAGTTTCAACCCATTTTTCAACTATGGATTTATATTTTTCGAAATTGTGAAAATAGGTATCCCTTAATAACATCTCTTCTACAAACTGTTCGGGTTGTAACAGAGATGTACGCGCCGGCTTTCTGCTTCCATATCCATCAAACAAAAGCCGGGGGAAAAGCATGGTTAATACACGATCCATCTCTGTATGGTTCCAGTGGAAATAACTAACCTTGGGAATTCTGAATTCACTATCCTTTTTCTTAATCGGCATTGTACCCAGCCTCCGTATCATAAGCCATCATACCAAGTGTCCCTTCGGATTCCTTATTTATGCGATAGAATCGATAGCCATTTTCTGTAAGCATTATTTCCTGATAGGGAACCGCAGAAAGCATATTCTTGAAAACTGAAAAAGAAAGGTAAAAGCCTTCCTGCTCTTCAATACTTGCACGATAGCCGTTATTAAGACGCATGAGCATTTCGTACATATCAATAGTGATATGAAATTTTGCCCTATGGCCACTTCCGGAATCATAATACAGGGTAAGATATTGCGGACAATATTCAACAAAGGAATTATCGATATTTAAACCGTCAGGAACAAGGGTAAAACAACTGCCATCAAATAAACGATAACTGCGGATAGTTCCCTTATCGACCTGACGGATACGGAGTGCAAGATTAGCGCCCAGGCGTTTTGGATCGAGTAATCCTTCACCACGATTCATCGCTTCCAGAATTGCGACAATATCACTTTTATTATTATTATCAGCATCATTCAACACGGTTAGAAATTTATCCACATAGGCATACGGCAACATTCTCGCCCAAGGCCGGTTATCCTGGCTGTCCCGGCATTCAAAAAAATATCTACGCCGTAGATGTGAAAGATAATTTCGATGTTTTGTAAGCAGATGGAGGCGTTCCTTTGATGTATAATCCCTGGGCAGATCACTAAACAGTGATTGAATAAGTTCATCATCGTATTCAGGTCTTTCAGAGAAGGAAAACCTGTTTAATACTTTTGTCATTGGATTGAGAAAACCAAGTTCCAAATCAATATCAGGATTTCCGGCTTGGGCAATGTCTATTTCTCTCATCAGCGTAATAAGCCGGTCATTGGTATCCCCATCCCCTCCAAAAACTGCATTAAAATAGAAATTATTAAGAATACGGTTTTGGTTATCTTCACCACCGGAAAGATACAGTTCATGGATTCCATCACAATCAACTTTTCCGACAAGCATAAAGGCCAGGGCCGAACGAAGATCGCGCATAGTAATATGTAAACGCCCCCGTAATTGGGTAATACGATAGAGTAATTTCAATCGCTCCAATACCTTTGGCCCGGCAATGGAATCCTGAAAGGTCTTCGCATTATAGAGGGCAAAACATTTTTGTTTGATGTCACAATTTTCACAAATTGTCCAGTTAACAGATGCGCACATGGTCTTAATAAGGCGTTCAAAAATAGAGG
Source organism: Spirochaetia bacterium (assembly GCA_025997655.1). Lineage (GTDB taxonomy): Bacteria > Spirochaetota > Spirochaetia > Treponematales > Breznakiellaceae > Termitinema. Next base: position 633 of record BNUW01000198.1, on the reverse strand, counting down.
GCTTCCCTGTTTCAGAAGCAACTACCGAACGCATATTAAGGTTAACTATGGCAACCCCCGCATTATTTGACACGCCATCCAGACCGTGTTCAACCAGTTCTGTTAATACCCTATAGTTTTTTTGATGTTCCTGGAAGAAATCAACTAACCGGCCTTCATTAATTGCTATTAAACGGGTCTCGTTTTTAGGCCATTTCCTGCTATCACCGGAAAAGGGAGCAAAGAATTTATTTAATACATCGTCATTTCGTTCCTGGCCTTCATCCTGACTGCCATCATAATTACTTTTATATATCCGTCCATTAAGCGTAAATACGGCGCCATTGGCTTCCCGCTGTATTTTGACACCCCTCTTTTCTGCCAGGGATTCAAACTGTTGAATAAATGCGGTCTTTCCGTCCCCCGCATTACCGCTGATGATTACCAGATTGAAATCGCCATTCAACAAGGCCGGTTGTAAACGCTCGTCAAGGTATGTATGGATATAGGTTCCTCTGCCTATTTTATCCAACCCCCGTGTACCGGCATTAGAGACCTGGCTTTGGCTATAAAGCGTTAATAGTTCCGTAACAAAGGGATTGGTATTTGGCTTATGTACTCGAGTAGTATAGTTCGTTGTATTGTTGCCAAAGG
>BNUW01000197.1 GCA_025997655.1 Spirochaetia bacterium | reverse complement strand
GCGATCATCTTCTTCTTCGTCTTTTTCCAGGTTCGGGAAGAAACCGTAATCATTCCATTGCAACGCAAACAGCAGGGTAAGTATTTTCCCCGGATCAACCGTTTCTATGCCGGTAAAATCATCATCCAATTCAAGGCCGGTGATTATCTGATACAGTTCCGCTTTTTCATTGTCATCGCACTCTGTGCATTTGTATGCGTCTTCGACAACTTCCCGTACAAAATTGCGGGGGTTCTCCGCCAGTTCCCGGCAGAATTTTTTCACCATTTCAAACTTGATTTTGTTTTTCAGTTCGTAGGGTTGAAAATGGTTTGCAAGTTTCTTGTCGATGTTTTTAATAGTTGTTTTAATATCCTGCGCAGGCGGTAAATCGTTTCCCCTATCTACGATTTTTGTCACCTCATCGACAATATTTTCAATAATCCCGCAGACTTCAAACTTCGACACCGGCCCGGCGTCCTGTTTTTCTTCTTCTGTGGCCTCCCGGTAGTATGCACGGAGCAGGCGCAGACCAATGTTGCCAGAACGGGGGACCGAAAAATTCCACACGTAAAACCCGCCAGGCTCCCCTTCCTTACACCGGTTTTCCCATGAGAATTCCCGTATCTGGTATTCCGTTTTATTTAGGGTGATGGTGTCGCCCGTGTAAAACTTCGGGATATTTTCCAGTTCAAGGATATTTGCCGTATCAGGGTGCTGCTCGGAGGCCTTCTTCACTTCTTTGGCCAGGAGCGCCATCCATTTTTTTGCGTAGCAGTCATCGTCAAAGCACACATCCTGCAAGTCGTCCATCTCCGGGAACAGGGTTTTATCCGTATGCCGGGTTCGGTTCTGGCACTTCTTGCACTTGGCGTCCTCGATACATACCAGTAGGTTATGCTGTACGGAATGCAGGAAGTTTTCCACGTGTCCGACAACAACATCATCACTGTCTTGGTATTTTTTGAAAAACTTTTCCTGTAACGTTTCATCCAGGGACGCCAGTATAGCCGCCCCCGTAAGTGTAATTGCCCCATGCCAGTACATCCCCCGCAGGTTATCTGTCAGGTTTGTCAGCCGTACCCGCTGGTAAATCGCCGATACGCTGCGGTTGTAATACCGGGCCAGCTCGTTAATATCGGCCCCGCTGTCAAGCTGCTTCTTGAAAACAATAGCCTCATCAAGGGGGTGCATATTCTCCCGGTTCATGTTCTCAATCCCGGCAACCTCTTCGCTGTTTTCATCGGCCCGGACGATTGCGGATATTTCCGCCCACCCCAGTAATTTAGCTGACTCAAACCGCCGCCGCCCGGCAATAATGCGGTATTGCTTCGGGGTCCCGCCGTTTTCCTCTATCGGCGGTTCACTTTCATAGCAAACCACAATCGGCTGTATCAGCCCGACTTTCTTCATACTCTCGGCAAGATTCTGCAAATCGCCGGAGCCGCCGTGTGTGCGATCATCGTTGTAGTAGATCGCCTCCATGGGTATGCTTTGCGTACCCTGTACCTCGCTCATAAATACCTCCTAAATATAACGCAGTATTACTGCTACGGGGATGGAAGGAGTCGAACCTTCACCTTTACGGCACCCATTTGGGTAGTCTGGTTGTACTTCCCGGTAGTTCCCTCTTTACTAACCGTAATGCTCTTCCCGTGAACTACATCCCCATGTTGCCCGTCTTTCCGGGCTGTCATCTTTGGTAGTTTGTCCATATAGCCCCGCAAAGAATGCAGTAACTATAATTTTAACCGCACTAAGTGCAGGTTGAATCAAGGGAGCCGATACCAGCGGCCATTTTGTAAGTGCCCAGTCACTACCGGTCTCTCCCGGCTGTCGCACATTTCCCCGCTCTTGGCCGGTGTCGGCCGCAAAACTTGGTACGGGTTTCCGGTAACGTTACGCATCCTTTACGTTACACAGGCATTCCCTTTCGGGAAGGGATGCTCTGATATATTGGGCCTGGGCGCAGAGGGACACTCAACGAACTCCCATGCTCACCACCTGCATTTTCAGCCTACTTTCCGATATGCAGGAAACGTAACCGGTCTAAAAAATAACTGTTTCAGCCTCCTTGACTACTTGTTCCGCAACACTTTCCAAAAGCGGTTTTCCATCAGTCGTATTCTCCTTCCACATAGGAGGTTCATCATCCCCAAACGGTACCGGCCCATATGCCGCTTTCCGTTTCTCAAGGATATTGGCCAGGCGCTCGTTCTGGTTTTTGAAGTTCTGCCATGTCCGGGAACCATCGGATACCGCCCGCTCCTGGGCAATCTCTGCATCGGTGAAGTACGGCAATCCATCGGGATCAAGGGATTTCAAAATCTTTCCGGTGGACTCAACGAGCGCCCTGTTATCCTCTACGGTATGGTTCGGCGGCGGCGCTTTTTGCTGCGGGGGATTTTCTTTTTTGCCATTCCCCGCAGCTTCCTTCGCCAGGTCTTCCGGCGTTGGTTCTTCCTTTTCCTTATCCCCTTTTAGCTCATCCGCATCCTGCGAAAAAACATCGGAGGCGGCAGTAGCGGTAATAGTTGCATCAACATACGCCCGCTTTTTACTTATTTTGAGTACCGTATTGTAAACATCCGCAATATCGGCGTTCTCAACTTTCCCAACAACTTGCCCCTCGATAGCCTGGTCCCCATCGGCAAACTTGGCGCCGCAGCCGCCCTTCTTTCCGTAGCAGAGCCAGCCGCCGCCGTATTCCGCTTTTCCTTTGATGATGGTTTCCTTGCCACACTCCGGGCATTTCTTAGCGGCATTTCTCCACCGGTACTTGCTTTCCATGGTACTTGCCATTCCGACACCCTCGGCAATCTTGGTCCCGCTTTCAATGTGGTAAATTTTGCATTTTGAAAGCACCTCAATATGTCCGCCGGGCAACTCTTTTATTTCCTGCTCAAAGTCGGGACGCAAACGAAACATAAAGCAGAGCTTGTCGGCCCCCGGTTTGTGCAGTGATTTTTTTGTATCCCCCGGAAAACTACCCCCGTAGTGTTCCCCCTCCCTCATTAAATCCGTCATAAGGGTTTTGATTTTCTCAACCTGGTTTTTTACCTCGTTGACCGATAACTCAAATGACTGCGGCTGTACTACCGCTAACGCAGTATCACTCATACTTGCCTCCTTACCCGCATAATCCCTGTAATTTTTTAAGGCAGTAAACCGCCTTGACATAGTTCAATTTTGCCCCATCAGTCCCAAACCGGCTTACCATATCCGCCATAAGGGCAACGTGTTTTTCTGCCCACCGGATACGATGTACCAGGGGAGCCGGTTCGCTGTTCCAAAAGTCTATGAATTGCTTTCTTCCCTGCCGGTTCATACTGTCCCGGTATAGCGGGGTGTAGGTCCGTTCATCCCGGTTTAGCTTTGCAATGGTGCCGGGGGCAACTTTCGTAAAGCTCACATAAACCCCCGCTCATTCCCGGTAAGCTCCAGGAGGTGCTTATGGGATGCCGCTATTGACTGCTGCCGGATTGACTCGTTCCTTTCTTTGGCGGGAGAATCTGATATTTCTAAGCTTTCCCAAAACTTCAAATTCTCCTGGTAGAAAATCACGTCATTGGCCTGGCTGAATTGTTCTACGGTTATCATGCCGCCGACCTCACTTCCCCCAGTGCCGCCTCGGCCTCCTGG
>BNUW01000196.1 GCA_025997655.1 Spirochaetia bacterium | reverse complement strand
CATGGCGCGGAAGAGGGCGGCGGCGGAGCTGTAGAGCGCCAGAAAGGGATAGGACAGGGCGGTGATCCAAAAGTAGGTTTGGGCCGCCTTCATCACGTCCGGGGCAGCGTTACCGTAGATCAACCGCAGAACCTGTGTGTGCAGCATCAGTGCGGCGGCGGCAATTACCAGGGAAATAATGGCGTTGGTATAGATAAGCTGCCGGGCGGCGGAGGCGGAACTCGCCGTATCCCTGCGGCCTATATACTGGCTTACCACCACGGCGCCCCCGGTACCCAGGGCGGCAAAGGCCAGGATGAGCAGGTTGTTGATCACGTCCACCAGGGATACCCCGGAAACGGCGTGTTCCCCCACGGAACTGACCATCCACGTATCGGCGATGCCCATGGTCACCCCCAGCATCTGCTCAACGATCAGGGGCCAGAGGAGGTAAAACAGAGCCCGGTTATTCCACCGAACCGGCGCGGGGATGGCCACGTCTAGTGGGTAACTATTATGGCGTTAAACACCAGGGGAACGGAGCCGGTATTTTTGACGCTGTGGGATGCGCCGTTACCGGTGACCATCATGTCTCCGGCCTTGACGGGGTGTTCCGTGCCGTTGTCGTTGGCCGTACCGGCGCCGGATGTAAAAATAAAGTATTCGGTTTCAGCATCATGCTGATGGTACCCAATGGACACCCCCCCGGATCAAGGGATATCTCCGCCAGCATACGGGCGTTCTTTTCCGTATCGTTGGGCACAAAATAGGTGAAGTTCACGGTCCCTTCCCCGCCCCTCATTTTTTCCTTCGTGTCAGTTTTCATCGTACTGCGTTGAATGATCATTTTATAACTCCTTGATCCATAGTAGTATGTTGGTGTAGAAAAGGGAAGGGTGAGTATGGATCTGTTATCGTATGTTCTCTTAGACCGCCCCGTAAAACAATGGTGTTTGGCGGCGGCGTTTATCCTCGGGGGCTTTATTGCCGGAAAGGTCTGCTCCTGGATCCTGGGGGCCATACTGAAACATGGCGCTTCCCGGACGAAAACCCGGCTCGACGACATGGTCATAGCCGGGCTCAGGCTGCCCCTAGTTATCGGCATTACCCTTGGGGGCATATCCCTGGGGCTGCATCAACTGGGGTTGAGCAAAGAGGTAACCCTTTGGACGGGCCGTATCCTCTCAATGTTTCTGATCCTGGTCCTTACCCTGGGGCTCAACAGGATACTTGGCGCCCTTGTTAACCACTATGTTCCCGCTTCCCTACAGCCTTTGCTGCGGAACTTCTTTAAAACCCTGGTATGGATCATCGCGGCGTTCCTCGTCCTCCGGGTTTTGGGCTACAATATCAGCGCCCTCCTTGCCGGGCTGGGCTTAGGGGGGGCCGCCCTGGCCCTGGCCTCCAAGGATACGCTGTCCAACTTCTTCGGGTCCATCACGGTCTTTGTGGATAAACCCTTCCGGCTGGGCGACCGGATACGGATAGGCGATTACGACGGGGTTATCACCGAGATTGGGATACGGACCGCCCGGCTACGGACCCTGGAAAACCGCACCGTGGTTATCCCCAACAGCCTCTTCGCGGCGACCCCCATCGAGAATGTCAGCGCCGCCCCCAATACCAAGATTACCCAGACCCTCAAGGTCCACGGGGATTGCGGTGACGGGAAGCTGGCGGAGGCCCTTACCCTGTTGCGGGATATCAAGGTTCCCGGCCTGGACGGGCAGCCCATTGCGGGCCTGGCTGCCCCGGGGGGGCATTTTTTGCCAATTCACCTTTGTCTTTTATATTGCCAAGGGCTCCGATTACTGGGGAACCGTCAGCGCGGTGAACCTGGAAGTCCTCCGGCGTTTTAAGGAGGCGGGCATCCGCCTGATATAAGTGCCCCGCATCGAATACAAACCGCCATCCCGGCCCCGGCCTGCCCAGCCAAAGAACCGGGGCTTACAGCTTGTCTATCGCATCCTCCTGATCCTGGCCCTGCTCCTTGCCCTGGTCATCCTGGGCGGTACCGTGTATGCCCTGGCGATCCGGCCTAAAGCGGCCATTACCGGCAGGGCTGCGTTCAAGGAGAACGGTGCGCCATCGTCCCCTGTATCCGGAGCCGCATCTGAAACAAACATCTTTACCGGGCTTGGCCGCCTTCGTTGTCCGACCGCCAAAGCGGGGATGGTGATCCTGCAAGCCGCTTTTCCCTACTACCCCGGCGACCGGGCTTTCTCCGAGGAACTGGCTTCACGGATACGGGAACTGCGGAACATCACCACCGCCTATTTTGCCGGGATGACCATGGAGGAGCTAGGGCGTAAGAGTGAGGCGGACATCAAGGCGGAACTCCTGGCCGAATACAACGGCATACTCCGGCTCGGGCGTATCGAGACGCTGTATTTCAATGAATATATGCTGATTGAGTAGAAGCGTTATCCCGTATTTTAAAACTAATTCCCGCCGCCAACACGGAAAGGCATGCGTCAATTATCCACATGGAAAAGAAACTGCCGGTATGATCCATAACAACACCGCCCAGCCAGGCGCCAAAAAATGAGCCTATTTGGTGGGTTACAAATATCAGCCCGAATAGGGTACTGAGATATTTTGGATGAACCAAACGAGCGGTAATATCACCGGTCGGAGGAACGGTAGCGCCGAACGTAAGTCCTGTGCTTATTGAAAATACAATAAACGTAAACAGTGTTTTAGGCGCAAGTAAATAGAGTCCGATCACTACTACCCGTATCGCATATACACCGGTGAGCAGGTTTTTTAACGAACCATATCTACCGGCTATGCCTACCAAAATACAACCGGCGATGTTGCATATTCCGAGAATTGAAAAACAAAGCGCTATTATAGAACCGCTGTATTTATAAAAACCGATTTCACCGGGTAAATGGGTGGCAAGAAAAGCCACATGAAACCCGCAGGCAAAAAAACCAACATGCAGAAACAAGTAACCGGTTTTTTAAAACCAACGATTTTTGCGACCCTGACGCTTTTGGTTTCAACCGGTATTCGTAATACAACCGGTCTTTTTGTCAGCCCCCTTGTGGAGAATACCGTCATGAGCCTTAGCGATGTCAGTATGGCCATGGCAATCGGGCAGTTTTCTTTTGGTATATTCCAGCCTTTGTGTGGAATGCTTACCACAAAATACCGGCTATTTACCATTCTGCTCTGCGGCGCACTCTGTCTTATAATCGGCCTCCTGGGTATAAAAATTGCCAATACAACACTGTTACTAATTGTCTGCTTCGGATTGCTCGCCCCTGCGGGCGCCGCGGCAAGCAGCATCCCGGTTTTAATGGGACATATTTCTCATGCGGTTCCTCCAGGGAAAAGGACAATCTCAAGCGGCTTAATAAATGCCGGCGGGTCGGCGGGGCAATTTATTTTAGCGCCGTTAATACAAATTGGTATAGATAATTATGGTTATTACGGCGCCTGTATTTTTTTGGCCTTTGCGGTTGCCGTATCTATGGCGCCATCCTGGTTTTTATGTCATACAAAAGGCGCGGCGCATTCCGCAGACAACCGGGGAGTTAAAGACGGCGGACTCAGAAAAGAAATAGCATCGGTGTTTAAAATACCCGGTTACTTGTTTCTGCATGTTGGTTTTTTTGCCTGCGGGTTTCATGTGGCTTTTCTTGCCACCCATTTACCCGGTGAAATCGGTTTTTATAAATACAGCGGTTCTATAATAGCGC
>BNUW01000195.1 GCA_025997655.1 Spirochaetia bacterium | reverse complement strand
ATCCGCCATCTTGAGGATTTCATTCTGGAATTAGTGAGTGGTTTTATGTCTGTATGCAGCCAGCAACGGTTCACACTAGGGAATACACATTATTACGTTGATATGGTTTTTTACAACAAAATTCTGAAAGCGTATGTACTGATTGACTTGAAAACGGGGCATTTAAGGCCGGAAGACATCGGACAGATGAAGCGGAAACGAGGTTTCCGATGTATTTGAATTACTTCAATACCGAAGTCAATGATAAAGACGACCAAAAACCAATCGGCATTGTTCTTTGTGCAGATAAACATGATGTTATGGCGGAATATGCACTTGGCGGATTGGCAAACACTATATTTGCCTCGCGTTATGTCTATTACATACTGGACAAAGAGCAGTTAATTAACGAAGTGAAATCAATGCTTGAACTAGATACGGAAGACAAGAGCGCAGATTGATGAGGTGGAGATTGCGGGTGGTGGAGGGGGAAAGGATGAAATTATATCATGGCAGCAATATTGAAGTGAAGGATCCAAAATTACTCCCCGATGCTCGTGCGTTAGATTTTGGCGCGGGTTTTTATCTTACCTCAAGCCTTGAGCAGGCGGAGCGTTGGGCTGCCTTACAAGCAAAACGGAGACGAAGCGGAAAAGCTGTTGTTTCCATTTACCATTTTGACGAGAATTTGGTCAAAAAGCAACTAAACGTGAAACACTTTGAAAACGCAAACCGGGAATGGCTTCATTTTGTGGTAGAAAACCGAAAGGGTGTCTACGTTGGAGAAAAATATGATATTGTCATCGGGCCGGTTGCCAATGATAATACCATGATGGTTATTTCCGATTATATGACAGGAACACTTGATGAAGAAACCGCTTTAATATTGCTGTTGCCACAAAAATTAAAAGACCAATATGCATTTTTAACTTTGCAAGGTCTTTCCGCTCTGAAATTTGTAGAGGTGAAAAATTATGACTAATCGCACGCGAGAATCTATCTTACAGAATTTTGATGCAGGAGTTTCCGTTTTGATTGCCAAAAGCCGTGGAATCTCTGAATTGGATGGGCTTCGTTTGTTTTTAGAATCTGAAACACATCGTATGTTGGAAGATAATGATTTGAAAATGTGGTATTTTAGCCCATTAGCATTATTTGATATGTGGGAAACAGAAATTGCGACAGGAGATCCTCCTAATTCCGTTTATTTGAAAGGAGATGAATGTGCGCAATGAGTTTTTGTTTTTTTGTTATCTCTTAGAAAGTTATGCAGCCTATAAAAACATGACGGCTAGCGAAGTTCTAAAAATACTTGACGAGAAAGAATTGACTGATTTTGTCTATGGCATGTATGAAATGTATCATACAGAGTCGATTAACAACGCTTATACTGACATCGACAGTTTAATAACTACCGGAAAACCGGCATGGTAAGGAAATGAAGATAGTATATGCGTTGTATGGATTGACAGCGGAGAAAGTGCAGGTGGTGGTAGAGGGAAAGGAGTGAAACAAGACATCAACCAATGAAATAATCCTCTATCAGCCGGATAGCACGGTTAAGTTAGAAGTACGGCTGGAAAATGAGACGGTCTGGCTTACACAGGCTCAAATAGGTGATTTATTCGGTACAAGCCGTCCAAATATTACAATGCACATTAAAAATATTTTCAACGAAGGCGAATTGCAAGAAAATTCAGTATGTAAGGATTTCTTACTAACTGCCGCAGATGGTAAAAAATATCAAACAAAATATTATAATCTTGACGCAATTCTTTCTATTGGTTATCGGGTCAATTCGATTAATGCGAGCCAATTTCGTATCTGGGCAATGGAGGACTGGGCTAAGCGGCTTGACGGATTTTTGGAATTCAACGGTAACAAAATTTTGACTGATGCAGGACGCCTATCGCACGAGCAGGCAAAACTTCACGCAGAAACAGAATATGAAAAGTACCGTATTGTGCAGGACCGGCTAATCATGTCTGACTTTGACAAGCTGCTTGAACAAACAACCAGGAACCAAGGAGGCAAAAGCAAATGACCGCAAAAGTGAATAAATCACGCAGAACGGTTATTGCGTAGCCTTTGATTTAATACCCCGGAGCTTGCTCCTGGGATTCTTTATTATGCTATAGCGATAATTCTCCTCTTGCATACTAAATGCCTGTATAGTATAAATAGATTATTGTGGATTCTCTTGTACTATTGACAGCAACCCTTCAAAATCTTACCATTATATCAAGTGGAGGTGAATGTCGTCTGGTGGCGGCTGCGGACTTCAAATCCGTCAAAGGGTGGAAACGTCCTTGGTGAGTTCGATTCTCACACGCCTCCGCCATTTTTTGCTCCCTACGGTAAGTCTCTATGCACAATATTGAAGAAGTTATCGTCGGTTTCGAGGGTGTTTCTCAGGCCATTATGGCGGAGCAGGCGCTTACGGAGCATGGGCTGCAGGTCCGCGTCATGCCTATGCCCGCAAGTATTCGGGCGGGGTGCGGTTTTTGCCTGCGGTTTTTGCCGGAGGACCTTACAAAGGCCGCCGCGTTTCTGGCGGAGCGCGGGCTTCCTATAAAAGAGGCGTGGGTGAAATCCCCCGATGCAAAATCATACAGAAAGGTCGGTATAGATGGGAACGGGTAATGAATCGCTGTTGTCGAAAGGACTACTGTCCTCTTGTACCTCAGGCGGATGCGGGGCGAAGATAGAAAGCGATGGCCTTTCCCGCTTGCTGGCAGGTCTGCCGGGGAGCAGCGATAAGCGGCTGCTCGTTGGGTACGACACTTCCGATGATGCTGCGGTCTATATGCTTGACGAAAACGGGCCCGGCCCGTCGCGCTCGCTTATCTTTACGGCGGATTTTTTCCCCCCCATGGTCAATGACCCCCGCACCTTTGGGCGGATTGCCGCTACGAACGCCCTGAGCGATGTATGGGCCATGGGCGGCAAACCGCTGGTGGCGCTGAACCTGGTGTGTTTCCCCGAGGCGATGGATAAGAAAATTCTGGCGGATATTCTGACCGGGGGCGCGGAGAAAATCGCGGAGGCGGGAGCCGTATTGGGCGGAGGCCACTCGATATACGACAAGGAGCCAAAGTACGGGCTGGCCGTTACCGGCATCGTCGAAACAGCAAAGGTGCTGCGCAACAACACCCCGAAGATTGGGCATAAAGTAATACTAACAAAGCCCCTGGGCGTAGGGATTGTGATGGCCGCGCTGCGGGTGGAGATGGCGGATGATGCGGCGGTCGCTCAGGCGCTTGCCTCTATGGAGCGGCTCAACCGCTATGCCTGCGAGAGCATGGCGGGCTTCAACGTAAGCGCCTGCACAGATGTTACCGGTTTCGGGCTGCTTGTCCATGCGTTGGAGATGGCGGGGGAACAGGCGGCAATCATGCTGTACCCTGATGCATTGCCCCGTATCCCCCAGGCGGTGGCATATGCAAACCAGTATCTGCTGACCGCCGCCGGCCAGCGTAACCGCAACCGTGCGGCCCCTTACGCCGATGTAAGCGCCCTCCCCTTTGCCGTTCAGGAGTTGTTATTCGATCCCCAGACATCCGGGGGGCTTTTGATAGCCGTGCCGGGGGATGAGGCGGAAGCGCTTACGGCCCGTATAAAAGCAGCCGGGGATGAACACGCCGCTATCATCGGGGAAATTGCGCCGCGGGCGGAAAAAGTGGTACTGTTCAAATAAGATCGCGGTTTTACTATAATCCTTGTAAAAACCGGTATATCGTGGTATAATCATCCTATA
>BNUW01000194.1 GCA_025997655.1 Spirochaetia bacterium | reverse complement strand
TGTGTTTCCCGTGTTTATCCTGCTGTTCGGTATCGGCGAGGTAGCAAAAATTGCCATCATCTTTTGGGTGTGTATCTGGCCCGTCCTGTCGGCAAGGCCTATCACCGGCGCAATCTGCCAAAGCACAAGAAAAATGATGATCGCGATACTTTTCCGGTAATACCGAAAAATCCGCGCGGGTAATTGCTTTTTTTCTATCTCTGCCATGGGTCACTCCTTTGGGCAAAACGCCGTTAGCCATTTTTATATCCTAGTTAAAACATGGTATTTATATAATATCATACTTGATACGATAAATATAGTCAAGTATGCCCATTTATTTACTAAGATATTGTTAAAAAATCTCATGCGCTATATATTGTGCTAAAATATTATAAGACGCTATCTGTAGCATACATATTTTTCGAAAAAGAACTTTTCTATGGCAATACCTGCTTGAGAAAATATTTATCTTAGTTTATACCTATCATTACTATGATTATTTTTATACCCCTCTACCGACGGGCGCGCAAAATCCTAGGTCCTATGAAAAATTGGTTAAAAAAGGCTTGACAATCCATTTTCCGTTCTATACCATAATTAAAAATGACCAACAGAGACTGGTCATGTATGTAGTATTTCGCGGGAATAGCTCAGTGGTAGAGCGCGACCTTGCCAAGGTCGATGTCGCGGGTCCGACTCCCGTTTCCCGCTGTAAAATCGGTGTTTTCCTGGGTCATTGCCGTATCTATCGAAATGCGAGAGTGGTGGAATTGGTAGACACGCCAGACTTAGGATCTGGTGCCGTTGGCTTAAGGGTTCAAGTCCCTTCTCTCGTAAATCCCCATACTTGACGCACTTTTATCAAATATATTAGACTACATCCGCTACCATGCGGGAATAGCTCAGTGGTAGAGCGCGACCTTGCCAAGGTCGATGTCGCGGGTCCGACTCCCGTTTCCCGCTGTTAGGCGGAAAATGGGTGTTGGACCGAAATCCATTCCTATCGACACGCGTTTCCCGCTCAACGATCAAAAAAATGCCTTTTTTACCAAAAATTGGTATATTATCATTAAGGAAAGAGGAAAAACGTGGCTATATCCAAAGAAATCACCCGGCTTGAGCACTCCAGCGTAAAATTGGCCGTAACGGTTGGGAAGGACGATGTCCGCACCCAGTACGATGAACTCCTGGCTGAATACAGCAAGAACATCCAAATCCCCGGCTTCCGCAAGGGTAAGGCCCCCAAGAATGTGCTTGAACGGAAATTCGGGTCCGCCCTGAAAGGGGAAGCCCTGGGCCGCATCGTCGAAAAATCGATTGGTGAGGTTTTTGAGGATGAAAGCTTCTCCGCAAAGGATAAGCCCCTCCCCTACTCCACCCCCCGCCTTGACGAAGAACCCACCCTGGACCTTGACGCGGATCTGCGTTTTTCCCTTACCTACGACGTATTGCCCGATGTAAAAGTGGCGGCCTGGAAGGGCCTTGAGGTGGAGGCCCCCGACGTAAGCGTGACCGACGAGGACATCAGCCGGGAACTGGAGACCGTCCGGGACCGGAACGCCATCGTGCAGGATAAGGATGACGGCGATGCGGCGGTCAAGGACGATGTGGTTACCGTGGATTACCAGGAACTCACCGACGCCGGGGAGCCCCAGGAGGCCACCAAGCGGGAAGATTTCGTCTTTACCCTGGGGACGGGGTATAACCGGTATAAGTTTGACGATGATGTTGTGGGCATGAAGAAGGGCGAAACCAAGGATATCGTAAAGACCTATTCCGAAGAGATTGCCGACCGGGACCTGGCGGGGAAAACCATCAAGCTCCGGGTTACCTTGACGGCCCTGAAAAAGAAGATTCTGCCCGAACTGGACGATGACCTTGCCCAGGATGTGGACGAAAAGTTCAAGACCCTGGATGATCTCAAGGCCAGTATCCGGGAGCGGCTTACCAAAACCCTTGAAAAGCGCCTGCGGGACATCAAGCTGAACAACCTGCTGGAAAAGATGATGGAAGGCACCCCGGTGGAGCTCCCCGAATCCATGATCCGCATTGAGATCGAATCCCGGTGGCGGAATATGGCCCGGCAATTCCAGACCACTCCGGAGGAACTTCTGAAACTCCTGGGCGCTTCCGGAAAAACATACGATAACATCACCGCCGAGTGGCGTCCCGATGTGGTTAAGGCCCTTCACAGCCGGCTCATCGTGGAATCTCTTATAGAAGAGCAGGGGCTTACGGCGACCGACGAGGATCTGACGAAGGAATTAGAGAAACTGGCGGAGGAAACCGGCTCGCCGCTGGATGACGTGAAAAAGTACTATGAACAGGAGCAGATGCGGGAGTATTTGAAGGAAGAAATCAAGGAAAATAAACTTTTTGACCTGATGCTTGCCGAAAATACTATTAAGAAAGGCAAACAGGAGAAATACCTGGATATTGTGAAGTGAACCGGTAAGTTCAAACAATAAGGATGTATCGAAACATGAATGAATATATGAATAACCTGGTCCCCATTGTGGTCGAGCAGACCGGCATGGGGGAACGTTCCTATGACATCTATTCCCGGCTCCTCAAAGACCGGATCGTTTTCCTGGACGGGGAAATCAACGACCTCGCCGCGGACCTGGTGGTGGCCCAGCTCCTTTTCCTGGACGGCCAGGACACATCGAAGGACATCAACCTCTACATCAACTCCCCCGGGGGCTCCGTAACTGCGGGGCTTGCCATTTACGACACCATGCAGTACGTCAAGTCCAATGTGCAGACCATCTGCCTGGGACAGGCCGCCAGTATGGCCGCCCTGATACTTACCGCAGGGGCTGCGGGGAAACGCTTTGTGCTGCCCTCCGCCCGGGTGCTGATACACCAGCCCTGGGGAGGCGCCCAGGGACAGGCCCGGGACATCGGCATCCAGGCCCAGGAAATTATACGCTTGAAAAAACTGACCATAGAATATTTTGCCAAGCATACCGGGAAGGATCAGGGGCAGATTGCCCTTGATATGGAACGGGATTTCTATATGCCCGCACTAGAGGCTGTAGCCTACGGCGTGGTGGATAAGGTTTTAACGAGGGATAAAAATGGCGCGACTTCGTAACGGCGGCGGCTCCGGCAGCTATGATCGGTCTTGTTCCTTTTGCGGCAAAAGCGCCGATATGGCCCGGCGGCTGATAGCCGGCCCCAATGATGTGTTTATCTGCGATGAATGTGTGGAGGTGTGCCGGAAAATCCTCACCGATGAGGACCACGAACTCTCCACCCAGTTCACCGGGGACATTCCTACCCCCAAGGAGATCAAGGCCTACCTGGATCTTTTCGTCATCGGCCAGGACGCTACCAAGCGCGCTCTGTCTGTGGCGGTCTACAATCATTACAAGCGCATAGCAAACCCCTCCAAGGAACAGGACGACGTGGAGATCGAGAAATCCAACGTTCTGCTTATCGGCCCCACCGGGACCGGGAAGACCCTGCTGGCGAAGACCCTGGCGAAAAAGCTCAAGGTACCCTTTGCCATCGTGGATGCCACTACCCTCACCGAGGCGGGCTATGTGGGTGAGGACGTGGAGAATATCCTCCTCAAGCTGATCCAGAACGCCGGGGGAAACATCGCCGCCGCCGAACGGGGCATCGTATATATAGATGAAATCGACAAAATAGCCCGGAAGGGGGAGAATATTTCCATCACCCGGGATGTGTCCGGCGAAGGGGTCCAGCAGGCGCTTCTAAAAATTATTGAAGGAACCATCGCCTCGGTG
>BNUW01000193.1 GCA_025997655.1 Spirochaetia bacterium | reverse complement strand
GGGGGCAGCCCTGGCAGAGCTGGGGGGGGCGGCCCGGCAGTTTCGGTAAGGAAATGTACCCATTGCCACCGACACCGGCGGCGTTAAGAACATTGGGCCGCGGCGGGAGGCCCAGACCCCGGCGAACCACATCCGGGTCCAGTTCCCCGGTCCGGTTGACCGAAGCATTACCGCCCAATCTTCCTTCTATAATAATGCGCTGGGGCAGGATACCCCGGAGCCGTTCCTCAATCACCGGCTGGCCTTCCTCAATGACGATAACCCGCTCAGCTTTTTCGCAAAGCCTGCGTATAGATTCTTCCGGCAGGGGATAGGCCCCAATGTGGAGCCGGGCGGGAATCTTGGAACCGGTAGGTTCCTTGCCCCCCCGGGATTTGACAAAGTCCTCCAGGTTTTCTTCGTAGTAGTTCCCCCCCAGGCCGGAGGTGATCACCGCCAGAGAAGTATCCCGGCCATCCAGTTCCAGCTTATTGGCGGGGTGGGCCGCCGACCATTCCCCGAGGCGAATTTGTTTTTCGATGAGCGAACCGTAGTTTCGCTTGGCAAAGGCCGGGAGGAGCATCCACTGGGTTTTGTCCTCTATCTTGGACAGGGGGTTTTGATTCCTGGGCGGCGCGGTTTTTATCTGCGCCCTGGCGTGGGAAAGCCGGGTACACATGCGCAGGAGCACCGGGACATGGAAGCGCTCGGAAAGGTCAAAGGCCTCCCGGGTCATGGTATAGGCTTCCTGCTGGTTCCGGGGCTCCAGGCAGGGAATAAACGCGAAGCCGGCGTAAAACCGGGAGTCCTGCTCGTTCTGGGAGCTATGCATCCCCGGATCGTCCGCCACGGCGATTACGATGCCGCCCTTAATACCCAACAATGAGCCGTTCATCAAGGGGTCCGCCGCCACGTTCAGCCCCACATGTTTCATGGTCACCATGGTTCGCTTCCCCGCGAAGGAAACCCCCAGGGCCGCTTCCAGGGCGGTCTTTTCGTTGGTACACCAGGCCGCGCGAAACGCTTCTCCGGCATTGTCAATAAGGTATTCCATTATTTCGGTGGATGGGGTGCCGGGATACCCATAGGCTGTGGAGAGCCCCGCGTGGATGGCTCCGAGAGCAGCCGCCTCATCCCCTAAAAGTGCTTGTTCGTTCATGCCCCCATTTTACCATAAGTCCCGTGGGAATATCCACACCTCAAACGCCCATTGTGATATACTCAGGATTGGAGGCACACATGCCGTTATTACAAGAGAAAGAATACTATACTTATGCCGACTTCCTTGAATGGGACGAGGACTTTCGGGCGGAGATCATTGACGGGGAAGTCTATGAGATGAGCCCACCGCTCCTGGAACACCAGAGGATATCAAGGAAGTTATTGATAAAGTTTGATACCTTCCTTGAAGGGAAGAGTTGTGAGGTGTTTGCGGCTCCCGTTAGGGTACGGTTGTTCCCAACGGAGGATCGCCGCGACGATACGGTATTGCAGCCTGACCTTATCGTTGTATGCGATGCTTCCAAACTCGATGAGCGGGGCTGCAACGGCGCGCCTGACCTGGTCATTGAGATTCTGTCCCCTTCAAATACCACCAGGGAACAACTGCTCAAATTTAACCGGTACCTTGAAGCCGGGGTGCGGGAGTACTGGGTAGTTGAGCCGGAATATCGGTTTGTGCAGGTAAACATCCTTGACATCGAACCGAAGGTTCGTGAACCAAAGGTTCGTGGCCGGTATGTAACCTCCGTCTACGGCATCAGCGACCCGAAAGAAGCGGATCCCCCCCGCTATGCGTCGGATGTGGTCCCCGTTACCGTGCTGCCGGGGTTAAGCATCGACCTGAAGACAATCTTTCGGGCAAGGGATTAACCGCCTCAAACCCCCGCAAAGGCCTTATCCAAAATCGCCTTATCCGGTGGCGCGGTAAACAGCGATACTACCGGTACTACAATGAAGGGAACCACGATGGCGATGGACGCCGCCAGGGGAGACCGGGATGCGCCCAGGATAAAGAACAGCGCTATTTCCATCGTATCCAAATTCCGGGCCCTACTTTATCACGACGAAGGAATCCTTCCCCATGGCGCAGAGGGGGCAGACCCAGTCATCGGGGATGTCCTCAAAGGCGGTTCCCGGCTTGATGCCCCCGTCGGGGTCGCCCTTCGCGGGATCGTAAATGTAGTCGCATGAGTCACAACGGTATTTATTCATATGTACTCCTCAATAAAATCATAATATAATGGCGCCGTAAGATAAAGGGGGATATATGCTGCCTGCACGACAAACGCATGAAAAAAATTATTCACAGATTTTCACTGATTAAGATAGAATTCTTTAGGATTTAAACCACGAAAAACACGAACGACACGAAAAAGATTGCTATTTCAAAACAAAATTTCGTGTTTTTCGTGGCGCCTAGGGTTCCTTGTCCAAGAGCGCTTTAACGTCCTTCAAAGCCGTTTTTCGGTAGGTTTTCAGCTTTTCCGGCAGGTGGGGGGATCTCCGTTGTATCTCATGCCCTACAAGTTGGCGGTCATGCCCTACAAGTTGAATCCGGTAAGATTCAGGGGGCCGTCAAAGGTCCGGCGGTTAATTCGGCGGGATTGCGGACAGATACCCGCAGTACGCTCGCAATATATGACTAAATCCGTTTCGACTCATCCCCGTTACCGGGTCCGTTGGCAACCGCTTCGTCCGTCAGTGGGTAGCCTCTGCGGGATGACGCAAAGCGGTGTCGGGAATAATCTTTCCATCTTTAAAGCTGCCCCGCTTCAGGCCGCTGGCCCGGAATGCGTCCAGCATATCGCAGGTGATATGCCCTTCCGTGGCATTGCTCACCGCTTGCTTAAACTCATCCTCATGCTCTACGTGCCTGATGTTTTTAATCTCGCTCATTGAAAAACTCCTTAAACCAAACAACAAAATCGCGCCGAAGATTCCCCAGGGGAAACTCGGCCATTTCTACCTCATTACCATCATCCGCCCAACAAGTCAGCACTAATATATCTCCAAAACGGAGATCGAAGGTTAAAAAATACTTCCGAAAGTCCAGTTTGAATTCATAGGCCACGAACAAGCGGTTCCCCGAATCCACCGCATCTGTGGCATCGCCGATAAAGGGGAACTCGGAAACGGCCCCGGATACGGCCAGAAAGAATTCTGCCCGTTGTTCCTGCGTAAACCCTACTTCATGCACCGTTCCCTCCATACCCTAAGCAACCACAGACCGAAAGTCTAACTGGTTACAGTATACTTCAAAACCCTTGATCCCACCACCCCACAAAAAAGTCATCCAGAAGGGCGGCTTTTTCCTTCCAGCCGTTAGGGTCTATTTTATAGGTCAGGGTTTCACGGGCTTTATTGATGGAATCGGTTTCTTCCGAAGGGTACGTTTTCATTGAAAACAAGTCCGGTGCATCAATTTCCAAGTCGGGTGAATCCCGCCGCGGATAAACCGGGGGGATCTCCGGCAGCATGTCCCTGTACGAGGCCATAGCCCTGGCAGCGGCGGAGATGGAAGCACGGCTTCCGGCACGGACCGAGGTGGCGCTTATCAGTGTGAGTTCGCCTTCGGCGCCGTTTTCCCAGTACGTGTTGGACAGGCTTGAGACGGCGTTGGTACGGGGCAGGAAACTCGTGGTGGTTGACCGGGCCAACCTTGACAAGGTGCGGGCGGAGCAGGGTTTTCAGGAGTCCGGGGAGGTGAGCGACGATTCGGCCAAGTCCATCGGGCAGATGGTCGGAGCAGGCGCGATTGTTACGGGCAGTCTTTCAAACATCGGTACGCTCTACCGGCTCACCCTCAAGGCGATTGATGTGGCG
>BNUW01000192.1 GCA_025997655.1 Spirochaetia bacterium | reverse complement strand
GGCAAGTTCGAGCTTAACGTACCGGGTTGGCGGCGCCATCGTGTGGGATTCCGAAATAGAGGACGAATGGCAGGAAACCCTGACCAAGACACGGTTTTTAACCGCCGGTTTCCAGTTGATTGAAACCATGAAGGTTGAAAAGGGCGTCATGTTGTTTCAAGAGGGACACTGGGCTCGTTTACGGAACTCCGCCGCCCATTTTGGTTTTACCCTGGACCCGGCGCTTTTCAACCTGCGCCCCAGCCGGGATGGTATCCTGCGGCTTGCGGTGGAGAGAGACGGCAGGTATACGGTCGAATACCGGGACCTCACTCCGGACCTGAACGATACAATCAGGATTTCCCCCCTGACCGTGAACAGCGGCGATTTCTTTTTATATCACAAAACATCCTACCGGCCCTATTTCCAGGTGAATTACGCGGCCGTGTATGATGAAGTTTTTTTCAATGAAAAGGGGGAGTTGACCGAAGGTTCACGAACCAATATCGTCCTTGAAATTGCGGGGGAAAAATATACGCCGCCCCTGTCCTGCGGCCTTTTGAACGGGGTGTACCGTCAGTATATGCTTGCCGCCGGCCAATGTACCGAACGAATCCTTTACAAAGAAGATTTGCTGCGGGCAGAAGCGGTTTACTGCGTAAATTCCGTGCGCGGGATAAAGAAGGTTGTGCTGACATGATGGGTACCGGTATGATTTTGATCGACAATTATGATTCCTTTACCTACAACATCGTGCAGTATTTTGAAGAAATGGGCATAGCGCCCCGGGTTTTTGAAAACGACAGAGTTACTATTGACGAATTACGCGCCATGGACTTTAGCCATATCGTTTTGTCCCCCGGTGCGGGAAACCCCGACGGGGCAGGGATTTGCCTTGAACTTATCGGGGAATTTTATACCGAAAAAAAGATTCTGGGGATATGCCTGGGGCATCAGTGTATAGCGCAGTTTTTCGGCGCAGAGGTGGTAAAGGCTGCGGAACCGATGCACGGCAAGGTCAGCGAAATCTTTTTTGATGAAGGGGAGCCGCTGTTTGCCGGTATCCCCCAGGGTTTTCCCGCGACACGGTACCATTCACTGACCGTGGAGCCCAATACGATACGCGGGGATTTGCTGCCCATTGCCCGCACGAAAGATGGGGTCAACATGGCCTTAAAACACCGGAATTGCCGGGTTTACGGGGTACAGTTCCACCCCGAGGCAATACTAACCGGATACGGCAGGCGGCTTCTGGGCAATTTCATATAGTTCCCGCACCGTCTGTTTCAGGACCGGGTGTACCACGTCCGGGGCGATTTGCGCCAGCGGTTCCAGCACGAACAAGCGGCTCTGCATTTCGGGGTGAGGGATGGTCAGTGTTTCTGTGTGCATTATAAAGGAATCATAGAATAAAATATCCACATCAATAGTGCGGGGACCCCAATGGATGGTACGGACCCGCCCCAGATCAGTTTCGATATCCTGAATCAGGGACAGAAATTCTCCGGGCGTTTTTAAGGTGCGCACTTCCGCTGCGGCGTTCAGGAAGTCGTCCTGATCCAAAAAACCCACGGGCTTTGTGGCGATAAAATCTGAGCAGGAAATGAGCCGGCATGTTTCGTCGGCCCTGATTTTTTCCAGCGCCCGTTCCAGGTTTTCTTTTTTGTTGCCCATGTTTGATCCCAGGCCGACATACACCCGGTGCCAGGAACGTTCTATCCGCACAGAAACCGTGTCTATGGGCAGTAATATGGGCGCCCAGGGTTTTTTAATTTCCACCCGGACATGGTCCACCAGGGAATAGTTTTGTAAAATACTCCTGGCGGTTTGTTCCGCCGCCGCTTCCAATAGTTTGTAGGTGTTTTTTTCCAGAAATTTCTCGTGTCTGCGGATTTATATTTTGACAGCAGCATGGCGGGGCAGACCGATGATTTGCAGTATTCGGTGAATTATGCGGATGCGGCCAGGCATATCAAGAACTTTCTGGAAAAAAACACCTACAAACTATTGGAAGCGGCGGCGGAACAAACCGCCAGGAGTATTTTACAAAACTATTCCCTGGTGGACCATGTCCGGGTGGAAATTAAAAAACCCTGGGCGCCCATATTACTGCCCATAGACACGGTTTCTGTGCGGATAGAACGTTCCTGGCACCGGGTGTATGTCGGCCTGGGATCAAACATGGGCAACAAAAAAGAAAACCTGGAACGGGCGCTGGAAAAAATCAGGGCCGACGAAACATGCCGGCTCATTTCCTGCTCAGATTTTATCGCCACAAAGCCCGTGGGTTTTTTGGATCAGGACGACTTCCTGAACGCCGCAGCGGAAGTGCGCACCTTAAAAACGCCCGGAGAATTTCTGTCCCTGATTCAGGATATCGAAACTGATCTGGGGCGGGTCCGTACCATCCATTGGGGTCCCCGCACTATTGATGTGGATATTTTATTCTATGATTCCTTTATAATGCACACAGAAACACTGACCATCCCTCACCCCGAAATGCAGAGCCGCTTGTTCGTGCTGGAACCGCTGGCGCAAATCGCCCCGGACGTGGTACACCCGGTCCTGAAACAGACGGTGCGGGAACTATATGAAATTGCCCAGAAGCCGCCTGCCGTATCCGGTTAGTATTGCCTCGGGGTGGAACTGTACCCCGTAAACCCGGCAATTCCGGTGTTTTAAGGCCATGTTGACCCCATCTTTCGTGCGGGCAATGGGCAGCAAATCCCCGCGTATCGTATTGGGCTCCACGGTCAGTGAATGGTACCGTGTCGCGGGAAAACCCTGGGGGATACCGGCAAACAGCGGCTCCCCTTCATCAAAAAAGATTTCGCTGACCTTGCCGTGCATCGGTTCCGCAGCCTTTACCACCTCTGCGCCGAAAAACTGCGCTATACACTGATGCCCCAGGCATATCCCCAGAATCTTTTTTTCGGTATAAAATTCCCCGATAAGTTCAAGGCAAATCCCTGCCCCGTCGGGGTTTCCCGCACCGGGGGACAAAACGATATGGCTAAAGTCCATGGCGCGTAATTCGTCAATAGTAACTCTGTCGTTTTCAAAA
This sequence comes from Spirochaetia bacterium, assembly GCA_025997655.1. Taxonomy (GTDB): domain Bacteria; phylum Spirochaetota; class Spirochaetia; order Treponematales; family Breznakiellaceae; genus Termitinema. The sequence continues at coordinate 770 of BNUW01000192.1, read as the reverse complement.
ACCCGGGGCGCTATGCCCATTTCTTCAAAATACTGCACGATGTTGTAGGTAAAGGAATCATAATTGTCGATCAAAATCATACCGGTACCCATCATGTCAGCACAACCTTCTTTATCCCGCGCACGGAATTTACGCAGTAAACCGCTTCTGCCCGCAGCAAATCTTCTTTGTAAAGGATTCGTTCGGTACATTGGCCGGCGGCAAGCATATACTGACGGTACACCCCGTTCAAAAGGCCGCAGGACAGGGGCGGCGTATATTTTTCCCCCGCAATTTCAAGGACGATATTGGTTCGTGAACCTTCGGTCAACTCCCCCTTTTCATTGAAAAAAACTTCATCATACACGGCCGCGTAATTCACCTGGAAATAGGGCCGGTAGGATGTTTTGTGATATAAAAAGAAATCGCCGCTGTTCACGGTCAGGGGGGAAATCCTGATTGTATCGTTCAGGTCCGGAGTGAGGTCCCGGTATTCGACCGTATACCTGCCGTCTCTCTCCACCGCAAGCCGCAGGATACCATCCCGGCTGGGGCGCAGGTTGAAAAGCGCCGGGTCCAGGGTAAAACCAAAATGGGCGGCGGAGTTCCGTAAACGAGCCCAGTGTCCCTCTTGAAACAACATGACGCCCTTTTCAACCTTCATGGTTTCAATCAACTGGAAACCGGCGGTTAAAAACCGTGTCTTGGTCAGGGTTTCCTGCCATTCGTCCTCTATTTCGGAATCCCACACGATGGCGCCGCCAACCCGGTACGTTAAGCTCGAACTTGCC
>BNUW01000191.1 GCA_025997655.1 Spirochaetia bacterium | reverse complement strand
CGCCGTGATAAAAGGTTTTTTGAATGATGAATCCAATAGGCGTCTCCTGGACATAGGCTGTGCCTACGGCCCCTTTCTGAGCGCCGCCTCTGCTGGGGGCTTTTCGGTTCAGGGCATTGATCCTTCATCCGAGGCGGTCCGCTTTGTGCGGGAAAACCTGGGCATCCCCGCCAACGAAAGCTTTTTCCCGGACCCTTCACTGGAACACCCGGAAAATGCGGGGAGCTTTGCCGTGATCACCCTTTGGTATGTGCTCGAACATTTTGAGGATCTCCGTTGGGTATTGGTGGAAGTCAACCGGCTCCTCGCCATGCGGGGGGTGCTGGCCTTTTCCACTCCCACATCCGGGGGCATTTCGGGGAAAAAATCCTTGAAGGCATTTCTTGAAAAAAGCCCCCCGGATCACCGGACCATCTGGAGCCCGAAAATATGCAGACGCCTCCTTGCCCGGTATGGCTTTCGGCTGAAAAAAATACGGATCACCGGTCATCACCCTGAGCGCTTCCCCCTGGGGAGCCATTTTAAGCAGGGGGGCATTCTCTGGCATCTTCTTCTATTAACAAGCCGCATATTCCGCCTTGGCGATACCTTTGAATGTTATGCAATTAAAGTGAAGTCCCTATGGTAAGAGAATTCTCCGGGGAAGTGCTCCTCATTCTCGGCGCCGGGATCATGCAGGGTCCCGCCATATCACAAGCCTGCGATATGGGCCTATATACGGTGGTGGTAGACGGGGATCCCACCGCGAGCGAGGCAACGCGGGCGGACCGCTTTGAGTGTATCGACCTTAAGGACAAGGACGGAATCCTTGAGTTGGCCCGTTCCCTCAGATCCACCGGGACTCTTTCCGGGGTAATGACTGCGGGTACCGACTTCTCCGCCACCGTGGCCTGGGTCGCGGAGAACCTGGGGTTGCCGGGAATCCCCTATGAGGCCGCCCTCAACGCCTCCGACAAGGACCGTATGCGCCGCTGTTTTGCGGCAGCCAGAGTTCCCTCACCGCAATTCACCACCTTTACCGCACCGTTCTCCTCGAAAAAACTTCCCTTCGACTATCCCGCCGTGGTAAAGCCCGTGGATAACATGGGAGGCCGGGGCTGCCGCCGGGTAAACTCGCCGGAGGAACTAGCCGCCGCCCTGGTTGAAGCCCTTCGCTTTTCCCGGTCCGGCAAAGCCATTGTGGAGGAGTTCATGGAGGGCCCGGAGTTTTCCGTGGACGCCATTGTTCACAAGGATGAAATCACGGTCTGCGGCTTCGCGGATCGCCACATCTTCTTCCCCCCCTACTTTATTGAAATGGGCCATACCATGCCCAGCGCCCTAAACAGCCCCGATACCCAGGCGCTTCTGGAAACCTTCTTCGCCGGGGTACGGTCCCTGGGTATCACCGCCGGATACGGCGCCGCCAAGGGGGACCTGAAACTCACCCCGCGGGGCCCCATGATTGGGGAAATTGCCGCCCGCCTTTCCGGGGGCTATATGTCCGGCTGGACCTACCCCTACGCCTCCGGGGTGGAGGTAACCCGGGGGGCCATCCTCGCCGCCCTGGGCCGCCGCTGGTCACCCGGCCCCGACCTATACCGGACCAGCGCCGAGCGTGCCTTTATCTCCATCCCCGGCAGGGTTCTATCCATCCACGGCCTGGAAAAGGCCCGCAGCACGGAGCATGTAAAGGACATCTTCCTCCGCATAGCCGAGGGAAGCCCCGTCGAATTCCCGGAGAACAATGTCGGTAAGTGCGGCAACATCATCAGCGCCGCCCCTTCCCGGAAAGCCGCGATGGATGCCGCCTCTTCGGCCGCCCGCTCGGTATTAATCCGTCTTGAGCCAAACCAGCCGGAAACCGATACCTTCCTCGCCATGGGACCTATGGCGTCCCCAATCTTTCCTCCCTGCGCCTATACCCTCGGCCCGGAACTTCACGGCTTGCTGGAAGCCCTCCCGGACCCGCCGATCCCGGACAGTTCCCCCTCTGCCCCTGATGCGCCGCCCATTGGAATCCTTCCCTTCCCGGACTTTACCCAATCCGGGCTGCGGGATTATGCGGGGAGAACCCCCGCGGAAAGTCTTGAGGCAATACGAATTATAACCGGGCTGCTCCTGCCGATAATAGAACAAGGACTTATTGTGTCCAAGGGACCTGTTCGGTCCCCTGAGTTTCAGGGCTTAGTTTTGGGCCGCCGGTTTTGGCAAGCCCTGGTCCGGGGCGGCTATCAGGGCGCGGCCTATTTCATTGATACCATCCTAAGCGGAGGGGGAGGGCAGAACAGCGTATGAGCAAGCGGATTCGGTTCGCACAACCGCAGTGTTTCGGCATAGCCCTGTTACTCATGTTCCTGTCCCTTTCCCCGGGCCTCTTCCCGGAGGACCTGGCGGCTGCGGCAACGGTAGCGGCGGCCGTCCCGTCCCCTGATCCGGTCCCTGCCGCCGCGGCGCCGGTCCTGCAGGCGTTTACCCTGGAGGATACCCTGAAAACACTGGATGCGGAACTCCGCTGGGACCCCCTGTTCCGCGCCGGTATCCTCTCCTCGGGTGATCATTCCCTGGCTTTCCAGACCGGAGCCGCGGGCGTCAAAAACCCGGTGGTGCTGGATAACCGGGATGTGCTTACCCTGAGCGCACCCTACCTTGAGGATGGCGCCCTGCGGTTTCCCGGCGAATTTGTAAGCGCCGCCAGGAGCGCCCTGGACGAGTATTTGAAGCAGGACCGTTCCCGGTTCCGCATTGCCGCCATCATCGTGGACCCCGGTCACGGAGGCAAGGACAACGGGGCTTCGGGAACCCACACCGTTAAGGGTAAAACCTTCACCCTGCTGGAAAAGGATGTGAACCTCAGGGTTTCCCGGGACCTCCACGGCTTGCTCCGAACCGCCTATCCTGATAAGCAGGTACTCCTCACCCGTTCCGGCGACACCTATCCCACCCTGGAAGATCGGGCAGTCTTCGCCAACTCGGTCCCCCTCAAAGATAACGAGGCCATCATCTACATCTCGATTCATTCCAACGCCTCCCTGACCAAGTCCGCCCGGGGTTACGAAGTCTGGTACCTCAGCCCGGAAACCCGCCGTACCCTCGTCACCGAGTCGAAATACGCAGACTTCCCGGAGGTTATCCCCCTCCTTAATGACATGATGGAGGAGGAATTCACCACCGAAAGCATCACCATGGCCCAGCTTATTATGAAGCAGTTCAAGGAAAACCTGGGCTCCCTTATGCCCTCCCGGGGCATCAAGGCCGAGGACTGGTATGTGGTAAAGAACGCCCGTATGCCTTCGGTCCTGGTGGAACTGGGCTTTGTCACCAATGAAGCCGATGCGCTCCTTATGACCGACGATACCTACTTGCGGAAATTCTCCCAGGCGTTATATAAGGGTATAATGGAGTTTGTTGACATGTTTGAGCACACCGGAGGATTCACCTCTCATTGAAGGATTTAATACCGAAATTCCTGAAAAACAAGGTGAAGCGGCGTTTTTTTTCCCTTTGCCTCCTCTTCCTGTTCGCTTGTGCCGATTTTTTGCTTTTAGGGCTTGTCAGACGGACTTTTGTATTTTATTCTATAGATGATATCAAAACTCCGGTGGTGGAGGACCGCATGCTTGTACGGGCCGGCTCACGGGAGTATGATATAGCACGGTATGTGGAAGAAGCCCTGTTAGGGCCGGTTTCACTGGATTCGGCGCCGCTCTTCCCCAAGGGAACCCGGCTTGAGTCCTTGCTATACCGGGATGGGGTGGTATACGCGGATCTGACGGAGTCCGCGGCCATGCCGTCCCTGGGAGGGGTGGATGTCTTTACCGGAGTATATACTCTGTACGGAGGTATTAGGCGGAATTTTTCCTATG
>BNUW01000190.1 GCA_025997655.1 Spirochaetia bacterium | reverse complement strand
AGTGCAAGCAGGCCGAAATACAAGATGGAGATGATGGGATTTTCGGTGAAGGATATGTAGGGGCCGCTACAGTAGCCATGGCTACAATACCGGTTAACCCGTTATAAAAATTTATCCGCAATGGCCCTATTTCCCGTTCCCGTCCATAAAAGTCCATAGCTATTGTACTCCCTACTACTGTAGCATACACTACTGTAGCGCCCGCTACAATACCCCGCTGTGCCGATTTTCTCAATAGCGCCGGAGCGAAACATATCGCACGGCTTTCATGTTTTATCGGTTATACCAACGCCTCGTGAAAGTTCTCTCTGTTAATGACGTTTATTGCGGGATTGTATTTGTCGACAAATGTCTTTGGGAGGCGGGCTTTTACATTCGGATTCCATTTAATTTCGTATGCGGTTATCCGTGTCCCGGATGCGGTGACAAAATCTACTTCCTGCTGGGCCGTGGTGCGCCAAAAGTAGCCGAATGTACCAACCGCCGCAGGCATCAGGTGCTTTGCCAGTTCTGCGATGATAAAATTCTCAAATAGATGTCCAATATCCTGCCGCTGCCCGACCGGTTCAAACGCTCCAATCACTGCGTTACGGATACCGGCATCGTAGAAATAGTATTTTTCGGATGATTTTAGCTCATTGCGCAGATTTGTGCTGAAACTGCCGAGTCTGAAAATGGTAAATGACTGTTCCAACAGGCGAATATACCGTTCGATAGTTTTATTGTCGGCGGCACATAAATTTGAGAGCTCGTTGATACTAACCTGTGAGCCAATCTGCATAGCTAATGCCTTTACCAGCTTTTCAAAGACAAGCGGCTTTTTTATATTTTCCCATTTGAATATATCCTTGTAGAGATTATCGTTTGCAAGGGCGCTCAATATTTCCCGCTCATTTCCCGGGTTCTGCACAACATCCGGGTAGTAACCATAAAGCAGCCTGTTTTCCAGATTCATGCGCTCCTCAACAAGATTCGTATGATTAACCATTTCGGCAAAAGACAGCGGAAACATTTTATATGTCCATTTTCTGCCGGTCATCGGCTCGTTTATCTCATTTGCCAAATCAAAGGAACTTGAACCGGTGGCGACTATCTGAAATTTTGATTTGAGATTGTCATGGATAATTTTAAGCTTTAAGCCTATGTTGTGAATCCTTTGAGCCTCGTCGACAACCAAAATTTTGTTTTTCCCAACGACGGAATTAAATTTTTGCGCCGTGACGTTTTCAAAGAGGGCAATCGTTTCTGTATCATCACCGCTGAGCCATATCACATCGCTCCGTTTATCAAACAAATCGTGCAATAATGTCGTTTTTCCCACCTGCCGCGCGCCGAAAATCACGATAGCCTTTTCAGAAAGGAGTTTTTCCTCAATGCCTGGCTTTATGCTGCGTTGTATAATCATAGAAACAATATAGCATATTCGTATATTTTACGCAACAACTCCAAGAATATTATAATATTCTTGGAGTTGTTGCGTCATACGGTAGCGCCCGCTGCAATACCTAAACAGCAGGCGGGCATTGAAAAAATACTTGCCCCCGGGATTTCCTTTTAGTATCTTTGTCATATACTTAAACGTACCAAAAGGAGACTCCCCATGGCTCAACACCAGTTTCAAACCGAAGTCAGCCGACTTCTGCACCTTATCATCCATTCCCTCTACTCTAACCGGGAAATTTTCCTCCGGGAGCTTGTGTCCAACGCGTCCGACGCCCTGGACAAGCTCAAGTACCTCACCGTGGCGGATGACGCCTATAAAAACCTCAGTTTCGACCCCCGGATCGATATTTCCTTCCATAAAGACGAAACGGCGGGGGCGTCCACCCTCACCATCGCCGATAACGGTATCGGCATGAACGAGGCGGAACTGGGGGATTCCCTGGGAACCATCGCCCGGTCGGGGACCCGGAACTTCCTGGACAAGCTCGCCGAGGATGCCAAGAAAGATTCCAACCTCATCGGCCAGTTCGGGGTGGGCTTCTACTCCGCTTTCATGGTGGCCGACAAGATCGAGGTGATTAGCCGCAAGGCCGGGGAAAACGCCGCCTGGAAGTGGACCAGTGACGGGAAGGAGGGCTACGACATCGAAAGCGCCCAACGGGATACCCAGGGCAGCACCGTGATCCTCCACCTTACCGAGGAGGGGACCGAGTACGCCAACCGCTGGTCCATTGAGGACATCATCAAGCGCTACTCCAACCATGTGGCTTTCCCCATCTACCTTACCTACGACGAGAAGGAGTATGACGATAAGGGCAAGGAGAAGGGCTCCAAGACAAAGACCGACCGCATCAATTCGGGTACCGCGATTTGGCGGCGGGCAAAGTCGGAACTCAAGGATGAGGACTACAACGAGTTTTACAAGCAGTTGGGCCACGACACCGACGAGCCCCTCTTCTATGTCCACACGAAAGCTGAGGGGACCCTGGAATACTCCACCCTGTTCTATGTTCCCAAGAAAGCCCCCTTCGATATGTACAACGCAGACTACAAGCCCGGGGTCAAGCTCTACGTCAAGCGGGTCTTCATCACCGATGACGACAAGGAACTGATGCCCACCTGGCTGCGCTTTGTCCGGGGGATCATTGATTCGGAGGACCTGCCCCTGAACGTAAGCCGGGAAATACTCCAACAGAACAAGGTGCTCCTCAACATCAAGAACGGCTCGGTAAAGAAACTGCTGGGGGAATTCAAGGCCCTGGCGGATAACAATAAAGAAAAGTGGGAAACCTTCGTGTCCCAGTACAACCGGCCCCTGAAGGAAGGGCTCTATCAGGACTTTAGCAACCGGGAGGCGATCCTGGAACTGGTCCGGTTTAAGAGCAGCACCGTGGAGGGCTGGACCAGTTTGGCGGAATACGCTTCCCGGATGAAGTCGGATCAGAAACACATTTACTACATCACCGGCGGAGACGAAAAAACCCTCAAGGCGTCCCCCTTGCTGGAGGCCTATACCGCCAAGGGGATCGAAGTGCTCATCATGGACGATGAGATCGACGACATCATCATCTCCTCGGTGGGGCGTTACAAGAAACCAACCCCTACCGGGGACGCGTCCGGCGAGGATTCCGCGCTATCCCAGGAGTGGGAACTCAAGGCGGTGAACCGGGCCGGGGCGGACGAAGAGCTTGGGGAAAAGAAGGACAAGGCGGCGGAGAAGGAAATTAAGCCGGTGATTGAGAAGATCAAGAAAGCCCTGGGGGAGCGGGTGAAGGACGTAAAGCTTTCCCGGCGGCTTCACGACTCCCCCTCCTGTATCGTGGCGGACGAAAACGATCCCACCATGCAGATGCAGCAGATGCTCAAGGCCATGGGGCAGACGGAAATGCCCGACATAAAGCCCATCCTGGAAGTGAACGGCGATCATCCCATCGTGGCGGGGCTCAGGGATCTTGAGGATGAGGAACGGATCGCCGATGTTGCGGGGGTATTGTTGGATCAGGCGCTGTTGGTGGAGGGGATCAAGGTCAAGGACCCGGCGGACTTCGTGAAACGGCTGAACCGGCTGCTATCACGGTAAGCGCAAACCAATACTTGCATAACGGGGAACAATAGCCCATACTGGTACCATCAGGAGAAAAGCATGTTAAAAAGGATGTTCCTGCTGGAAACCTTGTTGATACCGGTTTGTGTGCTTTCTGTCTTTACCGCTTGTGTCTCGGTTCCCGGCCCTGAAAAAGACACGGATCTCTATGAACCGGACAGCATGGCCGTCCCGCTGGATGTCAAAAACGAAGACTGGATAGACCGGTACCTGGGCGCCAACGATGCGGACTGGTTTTCTTTTACCCCCGACTCGGTGGGGCTGCTTGTTGCGGAAACCGACGGGGAAAACGATACGGTGCGGGAACTCTACCGG
>BNUW01000189.1 GCA_025997655.1 Spirochaetia bacterium | reverse complement strand
TCAATACATGACATTCGGTGAAGTTGCTCCAATCGCCGTGAAGTCTGTGAGGGCGGCAGCGTTCCGGCAGGGGTTCTTCAAAAATAATCTTGGCTATTATTTCGTTCATCTCGTCCATATTACAGCGGCGTTTTTCAGCCAGTTTGAGGTCTTTCTTGAATTGATTGGGAAAATAAAAATCGAGCATTGGCTAGGCTTCTTCTACCATTTTTTTCAGTTGGGCCTTCAATTCATCCTTTGTGGCGGGGGGATGCTGCCATTCTACCTTGATTTTTCCGGTTGCTATATCCTCGGCTTCCCGCAGGGCGGCCAGGGTTTTGGCGTTGAAAGGCGGGTTTTTGGCACAAATGGGACATTCCCCGTCATGATCCAATCCAAGGGCTTCGTTGGCGGTTCTTACCGTGATTACAGCGTTCATAAGCGGCTCCTATGCCTTAAATATACCCCTATCGGCCTCAAAGCGCAATCCCTATGGTGAACGCAATGGCGCCGGGGAACGCAAAAGGTAAGCGCACAGGTGGTCGGGTAAAAGCCGGGCGGCCTTGTTTTTGGCAGAAATGCTTGACAAAACATATACATTGTAATTATGGCACAAATAAGCATACGAATAGACGATACGATAAAAAATGAGGCGGACAGCCTTTTCTCTGAACTCGGGCTCACGCTATCGGCGGCATGTAACATTTTTTTACGGCAATCAATACGGCAACAGGGCATACCCTTTGCCATAACGATAGATGCTGACCCATTTTATAACCCGGCGAATATGAAATGGATTGAACAGTCGATACAGCATTGAAGAATTGCAGCAAATGGCGGCGGAATGAAAAAGGGGAGTGTGTGAGTTTAAAGTAGTTTTTTGAGGTTACTTTTTTTCAACGTAAATACTTCAGAAGCAGTGCCAGGACGCTTACAAAAGCCAGAACCGCCAGGACATACGCCCAAACCGGCAGATCACCGGCGGCAAACCTTGGGGGCGGCTCCTTTTCATGTTTGGATGCGGCGCCTCTGACAGGGGCCTCGGAGGTATAACCGCAGGAAGGACAGCCGGCGGAAAAAAGCCGCTCCGCACCCTCGAAACCGCAGACGGGACACAAAACGTTAGCGAAGGGGCGTCCGCATTTGGGACAGCTTTTTGAGTCCCGCTTGACCGAAGCGCCGCAATGTTCACAGATAAACCGGGCGCCCATGAACGAAACTCCGTTTCGCCGGGTCTAGGAGTTAGGGGCGCTGCTTGCGGCGGAGTTGGCCGCGCAGGCGCCTGACTGGGCGGCGGCACAGCCCGCACAGGGTTGGCCATCGGCCTTAGCGGGGGCCTTGGAAGCGGTCTTGTCACCGCTTGCCTTGGAATTATCGGTTGAGTAAAAGCCGGAACCCTTAAATATGACGCCGCTTCCGCCGTTGATTATCCGGCGTATTTCCATGCCGCACTGGGGGCATATCTTTAGAGGATCATCGGCCATGCTTTGAAACGCTTCAAAAGAATGGCCGCAGGTCTTACATTCGTATTCATAGGTGGGCACTTTTTTGTTTCCTTCACGTATAATATACCATAACGCCGTAAAGCGGGCAACTCCCGGCATTTATCATCCTGGAAACGCCGCAAAACGGTTTAACAGCAACGCGATTGCTTCGGCGCTCAGGGGGCCGGTACGGATAAGTAAATCCGAACCGTCCTGCTCAGGGGGATTCGCCAGAAGCGGCCGGAGGATCCCAAGGAAATCCTGGTCCGCACCGGGAGCGGCGCCCTCCGTAATGCCCCGGATAAGCGCCAGGATAGATGTCAATGCCCTGGCCTGGCTTGCATTTTGGGTTTCTATCCGCAGAGATGCTTCGTACAACGAACCTTGGTTCGACGAACCTTGGTTCGCCGGGTCTGCAAGCTCATGGATCGCAAACAGAATCCGTTCCAGGGGAATTCGGACGGGCAAACCAAGGGTGGAAAGAAAATTGTTAACCGGGATCCCGGCGTTTTCCAGCCATCCCGATACCAGCTCCGGCAAATCTTCGATCTGACGAAGTTCCGCCAGCTTTTCCGGCGCCGTGATTGGCGGACCATCAATGAAGGGGTCTCCATCGGAAACAAAGACCTGCGTTTTTTGTATGGACACCGAAAGGCCGTACGCAGAGGAATGCCAATAGTACGCGCCGGTCGAGGAAGCGGTCTTTTTCCATTGGTTACTCAAGGCCAGCAGCCCACCGCCGGGTATCCGGCCCCTTCGCCGCCAGGCATGGAACAGCATATTCCGGGTCTGCCCCTTGGGATATACAGCCCCGGAAAGGAAATCAACCTTTTCCAGAAGACCCAGGGTCTGCTTCATATTGACATTCGTTAGGGAAACCTGGGCCAGAATGGGCAGGGCGCGTGTAACATCGGCGTAAAAATACACCTGTGCCCCCGGCGCCAGGGCGGCGAATTCCCCCCCGGAAGCCGCCGGGACATTCACCTTCGGCGCTGAGGCGCAGGATGAAAGAAAGGTAACCACTAAGGACACGAACAGCACGTGGGTACTCTTCATCTTCATTACACCTTGCTCAAACTAACCAGCCACTGTTCTTCCCCGGTGTCAATGGGGGTCTGGCCATCGGCACTGCCCCACTCCATTGATGTTGCCAGGGTTTCGGCGGCCACATAATCGGCAAATACTTCCCATGCTTCTCTTAGCCGGTCACTGCCAAAAAGCCTAAGGGTAATGCGATCCGTTACCTCAAGCCCCGTTTCTTTTCTGAGGTTTTGAACCCCCCGGACCAGGTCCCGCACATCCCCTTCACGGGAGAGTTCCTCGGTGACCTCCGTGTCCAGACCCACCGTGAGGGTCCCCTCGTTCAGGACCCGGAGCTTGGCCTTTTCGATGCGCCGTATGTCGAGCTTCGCAGCCGTTATATCCACGGAACGACCCGCCGCTTCGATGGACAGGACCGCCCCTTCAAGGAGGCCCTGGATCTCGGACTGGCTAAAAGCCTCTATCCGGGCGGCGGCGGCCTTCATATCCTTCCCCAGTTCCTTGCCCAGGAGGCGGAAGTTGGCCTTGGCCTGGTACTCCACCAGGTCTTCCTCGTTATCCCGGAAGACGACAGACTTTACATTGAGTTCCTCCTGCGGACTTTATCAACGAAGGCCTGGACCAGACCCGTGGCTGGTTTTACACCCTCACCATCCTTGCGGCGGCGCTCTTCAAAAAGCCCGCCTTTAAGAATTGTGTGGTCTCAGGATTAGTGCTGGCGTCAGACGGCAAGAAGATGAGCAAGAGCCTCAAAAACTACACCGACCCCATGGAGGTGGTGAACTCCTTCGGCGCAGACGCCCTGCGGCTTTTCCTGATCCACTCAAGCGTTGTCAAAGCCGACGACCTCCGCTACAGTGACGAGGGGGTGCGGGATGTGATGAAGAGCATCCTTATCCCCCTCTGGAACGCCTACAGTTTTTATGTGACCTACGCCAATATTGACAAGGTCAGTCCCAAGGGCGCACCGGATAATCCCGCCAATCCTCTGGACAAGTGGATACTTTCCGCCGCAGAGTCACTCATTGAAAAGGTGGGACTTGCCCTGGATGCCTACGACCTCACCCGGGCGGTGGACCCCATCCTGGAGTTTATCGACCAACTCAACAACTGGTACATCCGCCGTTCCCGCCGCCGCTTCTGGCGCAGCGAAAATGACAGCGACAAGACCGAAGCCTACGGCGCACTCTACGACGCCCTGAAAACCCTCATCACCGTTGCTGCGCCCTTTATGCCCTTCACCACCGACGCTATCTGGCGAAACCTCCGCCTTGACAGTGAAAAGGAATCGGTACATCTCTGCGACTTCCCCGTGCCCCGAGAGGCTCGGCGGGACCGGGGGCTTGAGTTTAAGATGGCGGCGGTTCAGCACGCG
>BNUW01000188.1 GCA_025997655.1 Spirochaetia bacterium | reverse complement strand
CAAAATACCACTTTCAAAAAACCTTCCGGAGCAAGGGGGATTCGAACCCCCGGTACCTTGCGGCACAACGGTTTTCAAGACCGCCTCCTTCAACCACTCGGACATCGCTCCAAATTACACCCTTCAAAAGCGACGGCCTATCCGAACTCCAAGACGCTCTGAATGAGTCTCTAAGGATAACGGGATTTGAAACCAATGTCAAGCCGTCCAGGGCACAGATTTTCGGGGAAAATTTGCCTTTTTTGGGGGAAATAAGTGGAATTTTATCGAATTCCCTTGACATTTTTCTCTTTTCCCCCGATACTTCTCTCAAGAGTTGGAAACTCCCAGACATTATTATGATCTTTTCTAAGTACTTTTGGAAAGTCTGCTATTTTTAGTTACTGGTCTTCAGTTCTATTACAAAATATCCGGATTATCTACTACTTTAACAATCATGAAAAGAAAGTCCTGTATGTCCGTTTTTTCCCAGCTTGCAAGCTCATCATGGATGAGCGGACTACAAAAGACCCGGTAAACCGGGCAAAGGAAGCCAAATGGCTAAAAAATTATATGTAGGTAATCTTTCCTACAATACCCACGAAGATAACCTCAGGAGTCTCTTCTCCTCTTTCGGCACGGTGGAATCGGTTAAAATCATCACCGACCGGGACACGGGCAATTCCAAGGGCTTCGGCTTTGTGGAAATGGGTAACGATGCGGAAGCTCAGGCTGCCATCACCGGAACCAACGGCTCGGACCTTGATGGCCGGGCTATTAAGGTAAACGAAGCGATGGACAAACCCCGCCGGGAAAACAACCGCTGGTAGAACACGCTGCCGCCATGGGGCTTACCGGGCTCCACGGCGGCAATACCCCTCCTTAAACAATGCGGATCATCGCAGACCTTCACCTCCATTCCCCCTATTCCCGGGCTACCAGTAGGCGGAATTCTCCGGCTCACCTGGAGCGGTGGGCTCAGATCAAGGGTATTAACCTGGCGGGAACCGGGGACTGTACCCACCCGCAGTGGCTTGCGGATCTGACGGAAGCCCTTACCCCGGCGGAAGAGGGGTTCTATACCCTGAAAGAGGATATACGCCGGGATTTTGACCGGTTTTCTGCCCTGGAAGAAGGACTTCCCCACCCGGCGGAGGCGGCGCCGGTACGGTTTGTGTTGACCGGAGAAATCAGCACGATTTACAGCCGGGATGGGAAAACCCGGAAGGTCCACCATGTAATCCTGCTCCCCAGCCTGGAGGCCGCCGCTGCCTTTCAAGCCCGGCTGGAAAAGGTCGGCGGTAATATCCGTTCCGATGGACGGCCCATCCTGGGTTTGGATTCCCGGGACCTTCTGGAAATGCTCCTGGAATCGGACTCCCAATCAATGCTTATCCCCGCCCATATCTGGACCCCCTGGTTTTCCGCTCTGGGCGCCCGCTCGGGCTTCGACTCCATCGACGAATGTTACCGGGACCTTTCGCCCCATATTCACGCCATAGAAACGGGCCTTTCCTCCAATCCTCCCATGAACTGGGCCGTCAAGTCCCTGGACCGCTTCGCCATCATCTCCAACTCCGATGCCCATTCCCCGAATAAGCTTGGCCGGGAAGCCACGGTCTTGGAAATGGAATACTCTTACCCGGCTTTGGCTGCGGCCCTGGCTAAGGTAAAGCAGAAACCGGCTAAGTTCGGTCCGGCTATTCTTGAAACGCTGGAATTTTTCCCACAGGAGGGAAAATACCACTACGACGGCCACCGGAACTGCGGGGTATCCCTTAGCCCGGAAGAAAACGCCGCCAATGGACCACGGGTCCAACGCTGCCCGGTCTGCGGCAGTCCCCTGACACCGGGGGTGCTGGGCCGGGTCCGGGAACTGGCCGGCCAACTGGTAAGCGAAGACGCCCCTTGCCCTCCCGATTTTGAAGGAACCAACCGCCGCCCCTACCGCTCCCTCATACCCCTGGAGGAAATGCTTGGGGAAATCCTCGGTGTGGGAACCGCCTCAAAAAAGGTGAAAGAAGCCTATGGGGTACTCATCGAAAAGGCGGGCAGTGAATTTGCCATCCTGATGGACCGGAGTATCGGGGATATCGAAAGGCTGAACTGCCCCGGCATACGCGGAGAGCTGTTGTCCGCCGCAGTAGACCGGATGCGGAAAGGGGAGGTTTCAATCACCGCAGGCTATGACGGCGTATACGGGGTCATCCGCGCCTTTCCACCGGGGATGGTTCCGGGCCTCCAGGGACAGGGTGCAGGTGCGGGGCTTTTTGAGGAGGAGCCGGGAGGTTCCGGCTTGCGGGCAGGGGACGGCTCCTCAGGTCCGTGGCGATGGAGTTCGTCTGCTCAAGTCCCGGACAGGCTATCCGCTGAGTCCGGCAAAATCTCCGGCAGTTTATCATCCGAATCCGCTCCGGATAATCAACCCGAAATACTCAGCCGGAATCGGTTCATCCCGGACCCGGACCAGGAGCGGGCGATAAACCACCCCGGAGGCCCGGCCATGATAATCGCCGGGCCGGGAACGGGGAAGACCGCAGTCCTGGCGCGGAGTATCGCCCGGCTTATGGGCGGGCCGGACAAAGCGGGCGCCCGGGTTCTGGCATTGAGCTTTACGGTGAAGGCCGCAGAGGAACTGCGGGAACGCATAAGCCGGATAATGGGAAGCATAGACGCCGCCGTCCTTACCGTGGGGACCTTCCATTCCCTGGGACGATCCATCCTCAAAGCTGAGGCGGCGCAGGCGGGGCTCCGTGATGATTTTACCATTCTGGATGAGGAAGCCCGGGCGGAACTACTCAAGTCCATTACTGCGGGGAAAAAGCCGCGGGTTTCCGCCGGGCGGCTGGGCTTATATATAGAAGAACGGAAGCGGTTTCTCCTCTTGCCGGGCGATACAACTTTACGGCTTGGACCGGCGGCGGAAAAAAACCTGGAGGCGGCGGCTTCGGAGGCCGGGGTTCAACCCCCTGACCCAGCCCTGGACCGGCTCTACGGGGAATACCGTGAGGCTCTCTTAGCCGGGAACACCCTGGACTTCGACGATCTCCTGGCCGGTACGGTTCGCCTCCTGGCCGCCAAACCTGAACTGCCCGCAAAATACCGGGAGCGGTTTACCCACATTTTTGCCGACGAGTATCAGGACATCAACTTTGCCCAATACGCCCTGTTGATGCTCCTGGCAGGGGAGGAAATTCGTGTTATCGGGGACCCGCACCAGGCCATTTACGGTTTCCGGGGCGCGTCCAACCGGTATATGGACCGCTTCCTGGCGGATTACCCCGGAGCGGCGGTTTACCGCTTGAACAAAAGTTTCCGCTGCGCCGAGCCGATCATCCGGGCGGCGAACAGCCTTACCGGGACCAGCCTGCGGGGAACTTCCGGCGCCGTTGCGCCCGAAACCGTATGCCTGTACCGCACCCCATACCCCACAGACCGCGCCGAGGCAGAGGGCATAGCCCGCCGGATCGATGCGCTTATCGGGGGGACCGGGTTTTTCGCCATGGACAGCGGCGTAGCGAACAGTAATACTGCCGGCCTCACCAGTCTGGGCCAATGCGCCATCCTGATCCGGGCCGCCGCCCTGGCGCCGCCCATTGAGGAGGCCCTGAAAAACCATGGCATCCCCTACCGGCTTATGGGGGAAAACCTGGAGGATATTCGTTGGAGTACCGAAGAGGTTGCCCTTATGACCATCCATGCGTCCAAGGGCCTGGAGTTTGACCACGTTTTTGTAAGCGGCCTTGAGGAGGGCATACTCCCCTTCACCCTTTTCGGCGCAAACAACCCGGAAGATATCGCAGAAGAACTGCGGCTCCTCTACGTGGCCATGACCCGCGCCCGCAGCGGCCTCCACCTGTCATGGGCCGCCTCCCGCAGTTTTCGCGGCAGAACCCTTACCCTGGGGCCCAGCCCGGCAAGAAAACGGCTGGGCC
>BNUW01000187.1 GCA_025997655.1 Spirochaetia bacterium | reverse complement strand
CTATATGATACATAATCACACTCACATTGTGTTGTTTCCGTATTATCTGACTTTTCATCCTTCCATTATATTGCTTTTTACAGCCGCAGCAAGCTGCGGGGTATTAAACCAACGGCTACGCAATAAATTATTACTTGATTATTATATTCTTCTTTAAGTTTTTCTATTTCCTTATCGGTTATTTCTTCTGTTGTTAGTATGTTATATGCTTCGGGGTAACATTTTTGTAATTTTTTGTCTGGTCTATAATAATCTGCAATTTCTAATTTCCATTTTTTGTAACCTTCGATGGCATCTTCAAAACTACCATCTTCAAATACTTCTTCATTATGTGGAACTTTTTTCAAATAATAACGTAATGTCCTTTTTCTTGCCATATAGAAATTAGTGAAATATCAAATATTAATCCTTCTTCAAATAGATAAAGTATTCTATGTCTCTGAGGTCATAGATTATATTATTATCATATATTTCTTCTTGGATATTTTCTCTATTATCATCCAAGGAAAGGTCAATTTTTTCAATGGTAGCATCATTCAAAAATCTTGCTTCCAAGTCAAATACATAATTGTCAAAGGTTTCTTTATCATCTTTTACAAAATTAGGTAAAAAAACTTCATCATTGGAAAGTAGTTTCATTGTCCATTCATTAAAATTAGTAGTTCCATTTATGTCAAATACAAAAAATCTTTTATTGGCAACAATAGCCAAATAATTTTCATAAACAAAACATTCATCAACAATCTGCCGCAATTCATTTCTTTGTGTTTCAATATCGGCTTCCAAAAATCCAAATATCTTATCCTTGGTATTGTAGTAAGCATTCTTTTTCTCATTGCTGTCATATTTGCCCCTTTCCTGCTCCAATAGTATCCTATTGTTTTCAAGTTCCTGTGACTTGTCCTTTTCCCTTAATTCAAGGTCAGTTATTCTTTTTTCAAGCCTGATAATAGTAGCGGTATCAACATCATCTGATTCAATGGCATCATTAAACTTTTTTATCTGTTTTTTAATACTTGAAACTTCTTTCTCCCCGGTTTTGACGCTCTCTTTAAGTTCCTCCATTCTTATTTTTATTTCCTTTTGTGCCGCTTCAATAAGTTCCTTGGTGTTATCAAATACCAAATAGAAATAGAAAAAGAATAACCGGAATAGGCTGTCGATTTTTTCAACTTTTAAAGACTTGGGATACTGGTAGCATTCTTGGCGGCTTATTTTAACGTGGTGATGGTATCCAAGATTGTCATAAATCCTTACTTCACCGCTTTTCAAAGTCTTTTTTCTTTTTATATTAAGGCAATAAAAAGTTGAATTACAAAATCCGCATTTTACAAGTCCTGTTGCAATAGCATTACTGGCCGCCCTTGTTTGTGGTTTTTCCTGATAGATTTTTCTATTTATTCTTAATCTTTCCCTGACCTTAATCCAGTTTTCAACAGATACTAATTTTTCAGTATAACTTTGTGAAGCATTAAAATACTGATTGTCATTCAATTCTGCAATAGTGTCTATTTCAAAATTGTCAAACTTTCTTAATAGTTCAATCCCTTTCATATTTAAGGAATAACCAGTATATTCAAAATGCTCTAATATATGCCGGATTCTTTGATTGGAAGAAAGGTCATATTTAACGCTTGGACCTTTCCCATGCAGTTTTAGTGCTATACTTTTTATAGTATTGCCTTTCAAATAATCATCAAAGACTATTTTGATTTTTTCAATTTCACTTTTCACCGGTTCAATTTTTGCATAGCCTTTGTCATCCTTTCCTATTTTTTTATATCCATAAATATTGGCATGAGTCCTTTTCCCCATATTAATCCGGTCCTGGAGACCTCTTGTTATTCTGCTTACTATCTGGTTCCTTTCATATTCAGCCACTGACCCCAAAATAGTCATTATCATTTTTACTTGAGAATTATTAACATCATATTCTTTATCCTTGTCATAAAGAATGATTTTATTTTTTTGAAAAATAGCATAAATATGAGCTGTCGCAAGCTGGTTCCGGGATAACCGGGATTGCTCCCATACCCATACATTAGTAATTATGCCGGATTTAATGTCGGCCAACAGATTTATCAGTCCGGGCCGGTTTTTGAAAGGGTCATCATCATCTATCTTATAGCCGGATTTTCCTTCATCCTGATAAACCTTAAACTCCCATCCTTTTGCTTTGGCAAAGTCCATACCAGCCTTGAACTGCTGGTCAATGGTGGAGACCCCGTCATTTTCAACCGCTAAACTTGTCCGGCAATAGATACCTAACATATAAAAACCCTCCAAGAATCAGTATAGCATAGAGATTATAGTCTTACAATAGGCAAAATTATGGTGTAGCGGCCTGACCTCGGTATATGTACTGCGGTATGGACCTCCAATATTGGGGGGTAACGTGTTCGAATATACCAATGCCTCGCTGGTAATCTATGTACCCGCGAGCCAAGTGATCTACTATGGAACGGCGTTGGGTTGGCGTAACTACGTGAAAAGGATAAAGGCGGGATCGCCGCCGGCGCCGTAAGGCGGGTCTTTGGGGCTTGCGTGGTTTTCATGCAAGCCGTCATTAGATGAGAGCGGGGGTTCGAGAGCCCCCGCCGTACGGATATCGAGCGGTGGGCGATAAGACCCGCCGCAAATATGCAGACATGGGACGAGTACGGTGCAGGTGCGTCGGCTGTCCGTGCCAGAACGAAGCGGGAAGGTTCGAGAGAATCCCCCCAGCAATTCTCATTTTACATCATGAATAAAAAGATCAACCACGAAAAAAACAGGGAACACATTGCACATTGATGTTTCTTTTTCGTGTGTTTCGTATTTTTCGTGGTTTTTTCTTCAAAATGTGATCGTCCACGGTACGGATAAACCGATCAAAGCCCTCTCCTTTCATAACAGCCAGAATGTGGGAGTGGGCCTGCTTAGCCAAGCTTGTAATAGCCCCGTCCTGGGTTTCTGACCATGAAACCAGGCCAAATTCAAGTAGGGTGGCTTCAAAATTTCCTGGGCCTTTTTTATCTACTTTCTCCAAAGACATGGAAGAGCTGCGCCGCTTTGAACGGGGGGCTACCGGATGCTAAAAGAAATGCGGATAAGTTATAAAGGGTAAATGAGGCTTATGCCAGGCCCAGGCCGCCGAATATAGCATTATGGCTTCTTTGCTTAATTCCCTGAACCGGAAAGAATAGTAAACATCCTTCAGAAATTGAGGGGAAACTGATGCGCTTTTCCCATAATTATCTTGAACATAACCAACAACGGTGTCTGTGAACAGGCAAAGGGCGATCTTTGCATTGATCACATCTGAATCCATCCCAGGGAATGAAAAGGGGTGAAGCTTCAATATCCAGTAACAGAGGAGCGCCGTTTCGTTGAGTTCCCCCATTTTGCATCCGTTATAAAAAACATGAAAATAAACCCGGCGCTTCTCTACCCGTTCAATGGCTTCCATAATGGCTGACGGGGAAATGATAATCCTGATGGTGAACATACGGCTTGCGGCTTCTACTCCCAAAGAGCCGAAAATGGGAAAGTCTTCAGGCCTGCTTGCTTTAGTCATCAATGGATTGTATGGCAGCAATAAGTTCCTGCCCCTCAGGTGTTTTGCTCATCTCCTCGTGCTTAATTGACATCCATTCAAAAATATTCATGTCGTCGGGCCTGATCCGGGCATTGCTCGGAACATACTTTTTCTGGTTAATAAATTCCTGGTAGGCTTCGTTTGAAAAGTTAAAATCCATATCGCTCCCCTTCAAGTAGGCCCCCAATGGGAACCGTAGCGCCCGGTTTCATCCCTGGCGCTATTCCTTATATGTCCATTATTCCCCATTTAGACAAATTTGGCAAGAGGTAGCGCGGGAGTGCCAGCAATTCAAAGTATCACCCGTCAGCCATTATGGAAGCCATTGAACGGGTAGAGAAGCGCCGGGTTTATTTTCATGTTTTTTAT
>BNUW01000186.1 GCA_025997655.1 Spirochaetia bacterium | reverse complement strand
CTGCTTAAGACATTACAACTGGGGAAAAAATACAGCCTCAGGCTCAAACGCCGTATACTGAGTTGGGGCTTTGAGCAACATCTTGAGGCCGTCCTCGCGCTCTGATCCTTCATGCGTTTGTCGTGGGGTTGTATCTACGGCGGATCTCGATGGCCGTAGCCTCGATTTCATCATTAAAGGGAATAATGAGCACGGTTTGTAAAAACTCCAGCGCCCGTTCCTTTTCGGCGGCGCTAATATGGGGAAATCCCAATACCTCCATCCTGCTAATGAAGCTGATGTGCCGCTTGTCCCCGGCATATTTGGTTTCAATGTCGACAAAGCCCGGTTTTTTGTTGATATACCTGATAACAACATTTGAGTCAAAAACGACGGATCGTTTAGCGGGGGGCGTTAAATGGCTTTCAGTCAAGCCATCCCTCCCGCGCCTTCCGTTGGAATTCCATGCCGTCCATGCCGCCGAAGATAGGCCCCCCTTCCTGACTTTTTCTCAAATGCGCCATAATCTCAGCGCGGTACACCGGGTCGGTACGCTCCCGCTCGGCCCGTTCCTCAGCTTCCTTCATTATAGCCGCCAGTTCGGGGTCTGGAGGAGGGGGGGTGTAGCCGGGAGGAGCCTCAATGAAGTACGTACCATCCCCAAGGGGAACGGCGCCTTCGGGGATGGAATCATCGTCCTCAGTAAGGGGCTGCTTCGGCTTGCGGACCTTGGTCCGTTTAGAAAAGGGCTTGATGAAGAGTTTGACCTTTGCCTTCCCCTCGGGGACTTCCTGCGGTATATCAAACATCAGCCGGTGGTCGGCGGGTATATCGATAGTCTGTTCTATGGTCATAATTAATTTCAGTATAGGGGAGATAGCGGCATGATACAAGGGAGGGCATCAATCCGTTCTTATAACGGTTGGTTTGATTAGGTAGGCGGCATAAAGCGGTTTTGATCATTTTGCGGTTTTCTAAAGAGGATTTGGAACGGTATCTGGCGGCAAGCGAGCTATTTACAATTTCCCCAATTTCCCGTACCCTATACCCATGTTACTATCAGAATTAGGGGCTCCGATTGCGGAGCTAAAGGCTAAAATCTACGATACCTGGAGGCGTCTTTGAAAATCCGGCGCCCGGTACCCCTTCCTTCAGTAAGCGGATAGCGGACCTCGAGGCCAGGACCGGGGAGGCGGATTTCTGGAACGATAGCGGGGCGGCGGAGCATGTTATGGGGGAAATTAAGGCCCTCAAGCGCCGTTACGAGCCCTGGAAGGACCTGGTTGCGGATATTGAAGACCTGGACGTGCTTTGCGAGATGGCGGGGGAGGAAAAGGACGAAAGCCAGGGCGGGGAAATCGAGAAGACCCTGGGGGACCTGAGCGCCCGTTACGAAAAACAGAATGTCTATGAGCTTATGGGCGGGGAGGTGGACAAAAACGGCTGCTACCTCACCATCCATGCCGGGGCGGGGGGGACCGAGGCCTGCGACTGGTCCCACATGCTCTACCGGATGTACCTCCGCTGGGCGGAACGGAAAAGCTTTTCTATAGAAGAAGAGGACAGCCAGGAGGCCGAGGGGGGAATCAAGACCGCCACGGTGAAAATTGAAGGGGATTACGCCTATGGCTACCTCAAAGGGGAGTCCGGGGTACACCGTTTGGTACGGATTTCTCCCTTCGATGCCAACTCCCGGCGGCATACCTCATTCTCCTCGGTGTACGTTTTCCCCATGCTGGACGATTCCATTCAGGTGGACATCAAAATGGAGGATGTCCGGGTGGATACCTTCCGCGCCGGTGGCAAGGGGGGGCAGCATCAAAACAAGACCGACAGCGCCGTGCGCTTTACCCACCTGCCCACGGGTATCGTGGTGGCCTGCCGCAGCGAACGGAGCCAAACCTTGAACCGCGCTACCTGTATGAACATGTTAAAAGCACAGCTTTACGAATATTATCAGCGGGAAAAGGAAAAGGACAACGAGAAGTTTGCCCAGGAAAAAAAGGACATCTCCTGGGGGAATCAAATCCGGTCCTATGTGTTCCAGCCCTATACCATGGTGAAGGATTACCGGACCAAGACGGAGATGGGGAATATCCAGGCCGTCATGGATGGCGATATCGATCCCTTTATTGAGGAGTATTTGCGTTTTGCCTGGAAAAATAGCCAAAAATAGCATTACTATTCTCGCACCGCTTTTTGCGCTGTTTCTCACCGTTTCCGCGCCGGTGTTTGGAAAGGGGAAGGCGGAAGAGGCGGAGATGGATCCGCTGAACCCCCGGTGGGTTCTCTGCATCAGCGCCCTTGATGTTTCTTCCCTGCCCCCTGCCCAGCGGGTTGTGGGGGATATCATGGTCCGCCGTCTGGTGAAATCCCTCACCGGTGTGGATCACCGGGTCAGGGTATCGGAAGAGGAGATGTACTACAAGAATCTGGCCTTTTTCCTTTCCCTTGAAGAGGCGGGTAAAAAGCTGGCCGCCAAGCGGACCGAGCGGGATTTGCTGCTCTATAAGGGGTATCCATCGCGGAAGTATCAAACCGAATTAAAAACCGCAAATGAGGCGGTAAAAAAACTGGAAGAGGAGTACCACAAGGCGGAAGAGGCGGTGATGAAGATTTCCGCCGAACCGGCGTTTCAACTGACGGAGGAAAATACCGGGGGGACCTTTCCCGCTCCTCCCGCTGCGGGCGGCGAGTACCGTTACTGCGTCAACAAAAAAGCCGATGCCTTTGTTTCCGGGGAGATTTCGGAGTTCCACGGCCGGCTCGTCCTCACTATCCGTATGTACACCCTGTATACCCGTTCCTTTGAATATGAGGATAGCTTTATGTTTTCCACCGATGACATGAACCTTGTGCAGGAAGAACTGGCCGGACACCTGACGGCGGCCATATCCGGCTCATCCCCTTCGGCGTTGTCCATAACGGCGGATCCTGACAGCGCGGTTATTCTGGTCAAAGAAAACTTTGCGGGGCAGGGTGATACGGGGATTCGGGAATATTCTCCGGGGCCGGTGGATGTGGTGGTCTCTGCGGAGGGGCATGAAACCGCTTCCGCGTCGGTGGACCTTGCGGCGGGGGAGTTGACGGAACTGCGCTTTAATCTCCGTCCCATACCGGAGACGAGTTTTGCTATTAATTTCCCCGACGGGCGCACCTCGGTGTATCAGGACTCCCTGTACATTGGGGAGGCCCCCGTCACCATTACGGCGCCCCTGAATCAATTTCAATATATCCACGGGGAAACTCCGGCGGGGGCGTCGACCGCGGCAATTTTCCGGGCGGGTCAGACGGGAAACATAGTAAACCTGCCCGCCGCCGTTCCAAAGGGGAAAGACCCGCGGCCCCTGGGTACGGCACGGCGCGGGTTTTACATCTCCTGGGCGGTGTTCTGGATCACCTTGCCCACGGCCTTTATACTTACCGGCGTGGCTAATACCTATAAGTACGCCTATGAATACACGAAAAACGTCAACCCTGACCCCGATGTGAAAAGGACCGCCGAAATCCTGAATAATGTTTCCATCGGCGCCTGGGTTGGCTTCGGTTTGAGCGCCGGGTATTCACTGTTCCGGATACTCTGGTATAACCACACTGCCAGTAAGAGTGTTCCAAAGATGGCAAAAAATGGGAAGTAGTTTTTCTGAGCGTTTCAGGAACTTCTTCGGCCTGGGGAAGAAGGTTTCGGAAGAGTTATTTGAGGATCTCGCGGATCTCCTGGTGGAGGGGGACTTCGGCGCTGCCTTTGCGTTTAAAACCGTGGATGCCCTCCGTGCTCGCTGTAAAAAAGAGGGGCTCGTTGATCCCGCCCAGGTGCGTCAGGCTTTGGCCGCCCTGCTGGAGGATCTCCTGTGCCCGGCGCCGGAATATGCCGCCGCAAAGGCTATTGCCCCGAATCTTACGGTGATCCTGCTCCTGGGGGTGAACGGGGTGGGGAAAACTACCACCGCCGCTAAACTGGCGGCCCGGT
>BNUW01000185.1 GCA_025997655.1 Spirochaetia bacterium | reverse complement strand
GGAGCGCTGTTATGAATAGTATAGTAGAAACCGGTATTATCGCGGCGATAATAGCATTGGCGGCGGCCTTTGTGATACTGCGGATTGTACGGACATTTCGCAGTAAGCGGCCCTCCTGCTGTTCAGGCGGCGGGAAAGTTCCGGTGAAGGGCGCCTGCCGTCAAGGAGACGGGTGTCCCCATTGCGCGGGTAAATGAAATGGCCCGGCGGCGGTATTTAAAGTGGAACAACGATACTATTTATTCTTCCCGCAGGACACTAAACAGCTCCCCCGCCGCCACTTCCGGATGATGATACCGCTCCGTGTCCGCCCGCAGCCGCCCAAAATTGATAGCACTGCGGGGACAGAAGTTCAGGCATGCCTGACATTGCTCACAGCGTTTCTGAAAAACCGGCCCTTCCGGCGTCATGGTGATTGCACCGGCGGGGCAAATCCGTGAGCAGAGTCCGCAGGCGTTGCAGGCGGCGGTGACGCGAAATAAGCGGTTCATCCCGGGGTGGGCGGCACGGAAGAGGGCGCTTACAAAACTGGCGAAGGGCTGGAATGTCAGGACCCGGTTGTTTGCACGGGATACAATTGCTGCGGCAGCCTGTTCGGTGGCGGCAGTCTGCAGAGCGAGCCGCCGGGTCCGTAGTTCGGCATTTTGGGCGCCGAAAATAGGGATGTAATTTTCTATCGCAGGAATACGCCCCGCATAGTTCAGGCTCAGTTTTTTCCGGCCCAGGACCCGGTGTGCTTCAGCCAGTGCGCCGCCGGGGGAGGAACCGTAGCTTACCAACGCTGCAAGATAACCCGCGCGGATTTCGGCCCGCTCCAGGAACCGGCGTACCATTGTCGGCATCCCGTAGGCGTAAGCGGGAAACAGAAACACTGCCGCCTCCGCTTCGACATGAATCCCGGGCTGCTTTATTTCCCGGCTTATCGATACAAGCGCCGCATCGCCGATCCTTTCGGCCAGTTTTTTCGCCGACCAATAGGTATTGCCTGTACCACTGAAGTAGTAAACCTTAGTCATTTTTAAAGAATAATACGGACGGAAAACGGGCGTCAATATTACTACGACTAAGCAAACATTATTTTCTTTCTTTTTGATTGCTTGTTTTCGGTACCCGAGAACCCTTTCCGGTATCCAAAACAGGTGGGGGTAGGTGGATAATTAGTTCGGTAACTTTTAGGATCAACCGCTTATGCTCATCGGAAAGGCGGTGAAAATTCGACCACAATCTCGCTATTTTGGCTTCTTCCATCATATCATCACCCCCATGATTATTTTATGATTATTATAATATTATTATATAACCATGTCAATCATAATTATGCGGAAGCTTGCAGAATAATCTTTACACTATTATATTGAAACCATGGGTGAATCAATTAATCAACGGGTAAAGCAGGTTCGGGAGGCCCTGGATTTATCCCAAAGGAATTTTTCCACCATCCTGGCTCTTTCCAGCAGTTACATAGCAGGCGTCGAGACAGATATCAGGAAAGTAAACGGCCGTCTCGTCAAGCTGATTGCCGCCGAATTCGGCGTAAACGAAACCTGGCTTACCACCGGGGAAGGAAAAATGTTCGCCCAAAACCCCGACGAAAAATTTACCAAGCTTGTCGGGTTATTTAAGGAACTGCCGCCAAAGTATCAGGACGTAGTGTACCAGATGATTGAGGTTTTGCTCAAGGTGAAGGATTAACTACGGTCCGTACCCGGATGATGCCGTTCACCGCCCTAAGCCGGGCAAGGGCCTCGTCGGGGATTTTCTGCTCCGTATCAATAATATTGTAGGCGTATTCATCCCGGTGGTGGTTGATAAGATCCATAATATTGATGTGCATCCCCGCGAGGATGGTGGTGATCTGTCCCACCATGTTGGGGATGTTTCGGTTTATCACCAGGAGCCTCCAGGGCGCCCGCTGATCCAGCCGGCACCTGGCATAGTTCACCGAGTTTTTGATGCCGCCGGATTCCAGGAAATCCATGAGCTGCTGCACCGCCATAACCGCGCAGTTATCCTCCGCCTCGGGGGTGGAAGCCCCAAGGTGGGGTATGCAGATAACCTTTTCGCAGGCCAGGAGTTCCGCCGTGGGAAAATCCGTGACGTATGCGGACAGTTTTTCTGTTAAGAGGGCTGAGATGATGTCACCTTCGTTGACCAGCCCTCCCCGTGCAAGGTTGATGACGCGGCTTCCCTTTTTCATAAGCCGGAACTTTTCGGCGTTGAGCAGCCCCTTGGTAGTATCGCTGAGGGGGAGGTGGAGGCTGACATAGTCGGAGCGGGCAAGGAGTCCCTCCAGGGTTTCCGCCCGCTGTACCGCCCGGGACAGGTTCCATGCGGCGTCCACGGAAATGAAGGGATCGTAGCCGATAACTTCCATTCCCAGGGCAATAGCATCGTTGGCGACCATTACCCCAACTGCCCCCAGCCCAACCACGCCCAGGGTCTTGCCCCGGATCTCAGGCCCCTCAAATTGGGACTTCCCCTTTTCTACCAGTTCAGGAACCTCATCGACATTCCCTGCAAGGGCGGCGCTCCAATTGATCCCCCGCAGAATCTTCCGGGAAGACAGCAGCAGTGATGCTATTACCAGTTCTTTTACCGCATTGGCGTTTCCGCCGGGGGTGTTGAAGACCACCACGCCCCGGTCGCTGCAGGCTTTTACCGGGATATTGTTCACCCCCGCCCCGGCGCGGGCTATGGCGATTACCGTTTCGGGGATCTCCGTGTTGTGGAGGTCCGCGCTCCTCACCAGGATGGCGTCGGGATTGGGAATCTCGCTGGCCACCTCATACCGATCCCGGGGAAACAGTTCCAGGCCCAGGGGGGATATTTTGTTCATGGTACGAATTTTAAACATGGCTAACCTCAAATTGTTCCATAAATTGAATCAGGGCTTTCACCCCCTCAATGGGCATGGCGTTATAAATACTGGCGCGCATTCCCCCTACCAGCCGGTGACCCGCCAGGTTTACCAAGCCCTTGGCGGCGGCCTCCTTAACAAACCTGCTTTCCAGATCCGCCCGGCGCTCAGCATCACTAATAGTGGGAACAAAGGGGATGTTCATAAGGCTGCGGCTGAGCTTTTCCACCGGGGAACGGAACAGCTTTGAGCTTTCAAGGCAGGCGTAAAACAGGTCCGCCTTTTCGCGGTTCAGTTTGCCCATGGCGGCGGCGCCCCCCAATCCCTTGATCCATTCCAGCACCAGGCCGATGATGTAGATGCCGTAACAAGGAGGGGTGTTGTACAGGGAACCCTCCGCCGCGTGGATATCGTACCGGAGCATCGCCGGGGTCCATGACGGAGCGTGTCCGATGAGGTCCTCCCGAATTATCACCACCGTGGTTCCTGCGGGTCCCAGGTTTTTTTGAGCCCCGGCGTAGAGAATACCGAAACGGGAAACATCCAGGGGTTCCGAAAGTATGCAGCTTGAAATATCCGCAACCAGGGGAACAGCACCCGGACCTACGTCGGGTATGCTCGCCCACTTGGTACCTACAATAGTATTGTTAAGGGTGATGTGATAATAGGCGTCGCCGGGCGCCGGCTTAAGAGGCTCCGGTATATAGGTGTAGCCTTTATCCTTGGAACTGCCACGGGTATGCACCTCAAGATACTTGGCGGCTTCCTCGGCGGCTTTCTTTGCCCAGATACCGGTTTCCACAAAGGATGCGCTTTTTTTCATAACGCCGGGTTCAACACCCGCGAGGTTGAGGGGGACCATGGAAAATTGCAGGGAAGCGCCGCCCTGGAGAAACAGCACCTTGTAATTGGCGGGGATGCCCATCAATTCCCGGAGCAGGGCCTCGGTCTTTTCGATTATGGGCTTGAAGTCCTTTGACCGGTGGCTCATCTCCATCACCGACTGGCCGGTACCGTTGGTATCGGTCATTTCCGCCGCCGCCCGTTCAAGAACCGGCAGGGGCAGGGCTGAGGGTCCGGGGGAAAAATTGTACACGC
>BNUW01000184.1 GCA_025997655.1 Spirochaetia bacterium | reverse complement strand
CATGCTGCAGGCAGAGGATATCCGGGTTATTACTGTTGAGGAAACCCGCCGCCCGCCGGTAGGAGTCGAGGTTTTTCTCCTCAATTTCGAAGCGCACCCGGTCGGGATACCGGTAACCCTCGGGAATGTCGGTGATAGCCCCGGCGAAACAGGAAATCCCCGGATGGGCGGCGGCCACGGATTCGCAAAGGCTGGTAGTAAAGGTGGCGATGCCGCACTGGCGTGGCAGGTAGTTCCCGATAAAGGCGATGTTCAGGATAGCGTTATTCATACAGTTCCCCCTGGAACCTTTATGAAGGGTTCCCGTAAGTCGGCCGCTGGTATTTCAAGCATTACCGGCGGCGCAAATGGCGGAACTGAATGCTAATCAGTTTTTGTTCTATAACCGATTATACGCTATGTTTGGGGTTTGTGCAATTGATCTTACCACAAATTTAGTATATACCAAATTTCAGGCAAAAGGAGACAAGAAATGCAATATCGGGATGATAAGGTTTCAGGAAACAAGCTGTCAATATTGGGGCTTGGCTGTATGCGGTTTTCACGAAACATGGCCGAAACGGAGCGGATGATTTTAGCGGCAATTGACGGCGGGGTGAATTATTTTGACACCGCCTATATATATCCGGGCAGTGAGGAAACCCTGGGGACGATTCTTGCAAAGCATAAAAAGCGGGAATCTGTTTTTATCGCCACGAAACTCCCCTTGATCCTGTGCAAAGGCCCCGGAGACTTTGACAAGTTTTTTAATAAAGAACTTGAGCGCCTTCAAACCGATTACATAGACTATTATTTAATGCACATGATAACCGGCTCCGCCCAGTGGGAACAGTTTCGCGGGTGGGGGATAGAACAATGGCTGGCTGAAAAGAAGCGCGCCGGGAAAATACGCCAAGCGGGTTTTTCATTCCATGGCGGGCATGGGGAATTCATAAAGGTACTCGACGCGTATCAATGGGATTTTTGTCAAATACAGTACAACTATTCCAATGAAAACTTTCAGGCCGGGAAAGCGGGGCTCTTGGCGGCGGCGGCAAAAAATATCCCCGTCATCATCATGGAGCCCCTCCTTGGGGGGAAACTTGCCGCGGGATTACCCAAGGAAGCGCTTACGCTGTTTTCTAAAGCAAACCCTTCCCTGACACCTGCGGCATGGGGCATGCGCTGGCTTTGGAATCAGAGCGAGGTAACCTGTGTGTTAAGCGGTATGAATACTGTCGCGCAGATGGAAGACAATCTTCGTTCCGCCGAACAAGCCGGCGCTCTGACCGACGGGGAACTGGCGGTGTATGCAGAGGTGATCGCCCTATTCAACCGGGCGTACAAAATCCACTGTACCGGATGCAATTACTGCATGCCCTGCCCCAAGGGAGTAAATATCCCCGGTTGTTTTGCCGCCTATAACGCCAGCTTCGCGCAAAGTTTTACGGTGGGGATACAGCAATTCCTTACCAGTACTGCGGCGGTGAGTAAGCAGCCCTGCGGCCCGCAGCTTTGTGTTGAGTGCGGCAAGTGCGAAAGCCACTGTCCGCAGCATTTGCCCATTCGCCGTGCCCTCAAGCAAGCGGCCGGGCGTCTGGAACCGCTGCCGGTTCACTTAGCCTTATCTATTGCCCGGCGGTTTCTTCCGTAAACGGTCAGTCATAAAACAAACACACCCCATACACCTTCTCCGTCCCGCTTCCCTTCAAGGCCGCGGCACAGGCGTCCAGGGTGGCCCCGGTGGTGATCACATCATCAAACAGTATTACGGTGTTTGGCGCAGGTTTAGTGCAGAGGATCTTTCCCATAAGGTTGGTCTTCCGGTCCGCCTTATCCAGTTCCTTCTGGCTTTTCGAGGGGAGCCGCTTAAGGCAGGGATACACCGGCTGCCCCAGCGTTCTGAGCCGGGACCCCAGGTAGGCCACCTGATCCCACCCTGCTTTGCGTATCTTTCCGGGCCGCGGTGGCACGGGAACCAACACCCGTTCTGATGCGGTGGGGGGAAGTTTTTCCAGGGCCTCCATGAGCTGTTCCGCGAGGAAATTACCCAGGGAAAGGGTCTTCCCAAATTTATACGCCCGTAACAGTTTCCGGTATTTGCCGGTATAGGGAAATATGCTGAAGGCGCGGTCGAAGGTGTGGGGTGTTCCGTCCCGGCATTGCAGGCATTGCCCTTGTTCCGAGATAAGGGGGCGGCCGCATGAGGTACAGCGCAGTTCATCGCTTATGACAAGTGCATTGCTGCAGGGGCGGCACAAACCGTACCATGCCTCGGCTGAATCCAGAAGTTCCCCGCCGCAGATGGGGCAATCGGCGGGGAACAGGTATTCCCGGATATAGGCGGCGGTTCGGGCGGCGTGGCGGAAGAGGGGCTTAGTCATTGCTGTCTCCTTTGAGGTTTTTCCCTCTAAAGAGATATGGACATATGCACTATTTTGCTTTATTACTACGGATTTTTACCGACTATTCGTCAAACAAGCTCGGCCCCGGACTATCCCGGTGCGGTTTGCCGGAACTTTTAGGGGTCTCCTTTTTAGTTCCTACGGAAGGGCACGTAAAATCTCATGCCAACGGTTAGCCTATGGCTGCCTCGTTTATAGTCATATTTTTCACCGTCAACGGTAAGAGAGCCGCCGCCTATATCGCCGTCCCACTGGTAACCCATGTACATCGCAAAATATTTCCAAGCAGCCCCCACTTCGGCGCCTGCAATAAAACTCATCAGGGCAGGGTCAACCGATTCGGCGTCCGGGATTTTGGTAACAAAATTCATACCTACCCCGGCGAATCCTGCTAGATAGAATCCGGCATCGTCCGGATTTATCTTGTACGTAAAGCGGGCTAAAATTGGTATCTGCACGATGCGCAATTTCTCGTATTGTTCTTTTTCGCCTGGAGGTGTTACGGAACGTCATATCCAAACGCATTTAGGCCGGTTTGGATGCCGAACCGGCCTAAACATAATTCGATGTCGCCGCCTCCCGAAAAGGCCACATTAGGTTCGCTTTTCACCACAACCATAAATCAAACTGTTAAGGGAAGGTATCATACCTTTTGTGCTATCTTGTTGACAGTGAGAGACTTCTCCCCTCTTGTGTCTGTACGATACTTGTCTACCAAAATCTAATTACCTTTGCTTCATCGAATAGAAAACTCTGACCACATTGAAGACAAAAGACCGCTTTTCCCAGTTTATTTTCTTTCTACATCTGATACGATGATAAAAAATGTTGTTTCTTCTCCGTGTTACCGAAAATAACTTCCTCGTATTTTACTTCCTTTTTTGCAGCCATTTTATCTCCTTCTTTTATTTCCAATAAAATGCAATGCCTACGTTGAGGGTAGGGAGAAAAATGGAGTCATGTGCTTCTTCAGGTAAAATTCTTCCTGTAAACCCTGTCCTTAACACAAATCTCGTTCTGTTATCGTTTCCACTAAATAAAGCCTTAACACTCATATCCAGTTTTGCACTTACATAAGGTGAAAACACCAGGGTTTCCTTAAATGTTAATAAACTTAACCCTCCTCCAACTGCTCCTCCGAAAGCTGGAAAAAACATACCCCCGATACCGGTACCAAGATCAAACCCGTAAACATTAGGGCCGACTATACCATTAGTTTCTAAATACCAAAGTTTCAACCCGAATTCAAAACCGCCTAAAAAAGCAGCACTAACTATAGTTTCTGTTTTAACAACAGTTCCATCGTCATTGGTTTTCCATTCGCTTTCTTCCAGTTTTTTTTCTCCTTCAAATAGCATGGAACCACCGGCATTGACACCAAATCTAATGTCTTGAAGCGTAGCATTTTTATACCAACTACGTTGTTCATCTCTTTTACGTTCCTTGTCAGCTGCCGCTTGCGCCCTGTCAACTGTGGCAACTGCCTTAATTGCCGCAACCGACTGCCGCTGCCGTGCCGGCATATTTTCCACCATGATTATTTTCACAATGCCGTTTCTACCCGCTTCTTCCGCGTCTATTTTGTTGAT
>BNUW01000183.1 GCA_025997655.1 Spirochaetia bacterium | reverse complement strand
TTTGCAGCCACGCATCCATGCCCTTAGGTAATTCAGGTTTTAACTCAGAGACCTTAGAAGGAAATTGGCAATCGGCTTCCATCATCTGGTCGGTAGTTTCAAAGGGTTTTTCGCCGGTCAGCAGTTCGTAAAATATGATACCGGCGGAATAAATATCCGATGCGATACTTGCCTCAGTTGGCTCTCTTATACATTCCATAGCCTGGTAGAGTTCCCGGTCATCCTTTTGCAGTTCGTCACCAATGAGCGATGCAATTGTACCGCTCCGGTTTTTACCAACCCGTGCATAATCAAAATCGGTAAGCCGGGTTTCGCTGCCCCTGGAAACCAGAATTGCATCCGGGGTAAGATTCCGGTGAATTACTTCATAACGATGGGCATGGTCTAAACCGCTGAGAACATCCCGCATGATCGCAAGTTTTTGATCAAAGGTAAGCGCCTGGGATGTTTTGTTGATGTGCATACGAAGGGATTGTCCGGGAATATCTTCGGTTACCAGTATCACCGCGCCCTTGTCCTCGTCACTGATAAGTTCCTTAACTTTAAGTATGTTCGCATGGGACGGCATATGATCCACCGCCGTATAGGCATTACTTATTTTACGGAATTCCTCATCCCGCGCGGCTTTATCCTGATACGGATCGGCTTGATAAACCCGCAGCCGGGACAAACCGCCGCTCTTGCCGGTTAAAACATTCTTTGCCCGGTATTCGGTATAGCGGTCATTACCGCCAAGTTTTTCCTCAACCTGCCAATTTCCAAAGGTCAACGGGGCAGTTTTTGGCTTGGCTTTGCCGCTGATAGTTCCTGCAATTTGCGAAAAATAGCGGGTTATATTTTCAAGGCGCCTTGGCGGAAGATTATTTGTATTTTGCAGATAGTGAATACAATGCTTAAAATCCGTTACAAAATCCTTCGCAATTCCCGCATGGTCAATAAGAACCGCGTCATCGGCAGCAAGGAGGACAACGCCATATACAAAGGGAGACCGCAGATCCAAAAGGCCGGTATTATTCTCCCGTATTATAGACGCCATTATTTTTGCAAGACTATTGATCTTTGTTACCGGCGAAGCAAAGGGCTGCCGGTCCTCGGGATACCACTTACCTCCATATACATCAATAATGCCATGGGTACCTTTAACATCCATGAGATACACCCCATGAGGAGCAAGAATGGCTATATCGATCTCAAAGGATTCTTTACCCTGCCGCATTTCAAAATTATGGAAGATAAGCCAGCTATCGGGCAAACGATCCCTGAGGAAGCCAATAGCTTTGCGTTCTAATTCATTTATCGGTTGACCAATGGCCTGTACCTTCGCCATTAGCGGGCGCCCTCCTCTATGGTACGTTCTACCAGAGCGCGGGCTTCATCTTCAAGGTCGATAGCTTGATCATATTTCTGATATGCTTCTCTTACTATCTTATCAATTTCTTCTGCCTTTTTACGGTTTATAATAGGAACCGGCAATTGTTTAATCATATCTGGATGAAAATCCTGTTGCATACTTCCAACCTGATAACCTTTACGAATACGATAAGCAATATGTGAATTTAAAAATGCAAATAAAGCGCCTCTTGGTATTTCATTTTCATTTGCAATTACTCGAAGAAAATGCTGAGAATATGCAAAATTCAATGACTTCCCGGTAATAAATTTGGCACGACCAAAAAGATCATGTTCGCCGGCGCATCCTTGTGCAGCAATCATAATTGTCCCGTCAAGTGGAAACAAAAGCAGATTATCAGGGAGATTCTTTTTTGATATCCATCGACCTTCAGGGCGTAAATTGAAACATTCTCCTTGCCCTATAAGTTCAACGCCAAACTCAGGATCTGCATCAATGCGCTTGAATCTGGGTCCGCTCCTTAAAGTATCATCTTCAACTAACTCGATAAGCGGTTTCCATATCGCTGCTTGTTTTTTAATTCTATTTTCAAGTAAATGATTTACTGGCAAATAATTCATTGCCCTTAACGAATCACTTTTTATTGAAGTCCTAAAGCCGGTACTTTTTGAATTAGCATTCCAGTATTGTTGTGAAATATCCCCGATAGATGCACTTTCAAGATATTTATTGGAAGCCTCTTTAAGTTCTATATTTGCTTTAGCTCTTAGGTCTGAAGAATTTTGTATAAAATTATGAATTGTACCCTCAATTTTACCGAGCCGTGGAACCGGAAGTCCAGCTACATGCTCTGGCTCAATATGTTGAATAATAGCGCCGTAAGTCCCTGATACAATTAGCGGAATACCAAAACGACTGGAAAGATAAGCATAAAGGTAGCCAGATTTAATTATACTTGTATCAGGAACTACCCGTAAAACATCTTCGGAGCATGAAAAGTTATCCATGTCTTTTCTTACATAGGCCATTCTCCCTATAGTCCCTGACCGAGTTATAAGTGACCAGTCTTCTTTGATAGTAAATTTTGAGTTCTGTTTTACTTGTTTTCTCGAAAGATACGACAAATGGGATAAATCACTAATCGAAATATCTGAACTTTTTAAGAAAGGCACACCACATTCCGGATCATCAACATACTGTCGTGCTTCCCTGCCTGCATGGTAAATCCCATCTGTAACTTTTTCTAATAGCTCAATTTTATGTTTCTTCAATAATTCTTGTGCTTCCAGTGCACCCGACATATAAGGCCCACAATCAAGCCGCCGCCCATTATGTTCAAGCCACAAGCTGGGGATTGCCTTATACTGAAAAGTTCGGCTCATTTCCCATCTCCCCCGGTGCCTTCCGGTTCCACCGGAAACCAGCGCTGTAAAGTTTCCACCAGGGACAGAAAAGCAGGATCCCTGCATCCCCTTACCGGAATTTGGGAAGTTATCTGTTTGTATAGCACCGAAGAGCGCTGGATTTGTTTCTTCCTGAGCAGTTTTTCAAATATTTCTTTGGGGAATGTTGGTTTATCCTGTCCTGTCGGCCAAGCCGCTATAAGATCCGGGTCAGCCATTAATTCATAACGATTGGCAAACTGCAAATTCCGGGCAATATCATCATGCTGCTGCCAAATCCAGTTTTCCAATTCCGGATCAATCACTATAACCTGAAATGATCCTTCCGGCCATCCGGTGCGTATAATATTATCGTAAAGACGTTCTGCAATTTTCTCTTTCCCCGGCGAACCATCCCATTGAGCATCCAGCACTACCACTGCATGGTGGTGCGTCGCTTGGTAAAGACGCAGCAATTCATGGCCTCGCTTACAAAGGCCCGGATCATTATCCCCAGCGGCAACTTTAGCATCCTGTTGGGGATCAAATGCAAAGGGACCGCAGCCCAATTTTTTATAGAAATCAGGCCGGGTGAGGAAACCTTCAAAGGAAAATTTCATGTTTTTATCTGCCAGGTAAAAAAAACAATCCCTCATTCAAATACCCCGGACGCAAACAAGGCCCCTAAATCAATACCGCCCTTCCAGTCCTTAAGCTGGGGGTGATCCTTACCAGAAATAATTGATGCGGCGCCATTAGTGTCTATGCGTGCACAAAGTATCTGATTCAGAGAGGAATTGGCCAATACGATAGGCGAATGGGTACTTACTAATATTTGTGAATCATACGCGGAAGAAAGGGATTGCAAAATAGTTTCAATGGCCTGGGGGTAGATACCATTTTCCGGTTCTTCAATAAAAACAATGGCCGGTAAATTCGTAAGATAAGGCAATAGTGTTAATGCCAATATTTTAATGGTTCCCTCGGAAAGTCCCGAACTGGTTACCTCATACCCTCCATGATAAAGAATCCGAAAATATACATGATGATCTTCTTCCCGTTCTTTTATCTCAATATATTCAATATTCGGAATGGCAGTCTTAACGTGTTCTTGCCAGAGAGTAAACCGCATAACATCTTCTTTTTGTAGAGCCAGCGCCAAGTACGGCAGATTGATTCCATTCGGCAAAAGGGTATCGGCCAATCCCGGCGGAGAAGCTGATTGCAGGGCTTTATAATCGGGCTGATAAGAAAGAT
>BNUW01000182.1 GCA_025997655.1 Spirochaetia bacterium | reverse complement strand
TAATGTGGTATTGGGTAGTTCTCCACTTCCCCGTACAACGAAAAGTAGTATATCCAAAAAGAGTCGAAGGGGCAGAAAAAAGGAGTGTACATGTAGAAAGTGTTACAAGTTTGACTTTTTTCCCCCCCCCCCCTGTAATTCCTTATATAGCAACGAATTATCGAATCCTCGCGGCGGATTGTGGGGTAACCGCGTATGAACCACTCCGGGCCTATCCTTATGTGGGAACTAACCCGCGCCGCTTCCAGCATCGCCGCATGGTGGGTGCTGTTTTACCTGATGCACCGGCCCCCCAAGCTGTGGCGCCGCATCGTGCTCCTGATTGCCATGCCCGCCGCCTATACCTTCTGGATACTCACCCCCATGAGCGTCCTTCAAAACGGGGTTTCCTGGGCGCTTTTCCCCATAGCCTTTGCTTTCCTCTCAGGAGACCTGCGCCGCTCCCTCTTTACCGCGTTTTTCTATATCGGGATGGAAGCCTCCATAGACAATACCCGCAGTTCCCTTATCGCCCTGGTTTTTGGGAACTTTTTTAAGACCTACTCTCCGGGGTATTATCTGCAATACAATCTCCAGTACCTGCTGGTGTTCGCGGTATCCTGCTTTTACTACAATATAATGAAACGCTTCGCCGCAAAGCCGCCCTTTTCCCTGTGGATATTAACCATTATCCCGCCCCTTGGGCTTTGGGCAATCCTTACCAATTTAGCCGTCCTCGGCGACCCCCTGCTGGTTGAACTGGGCATCAACAAATACCACCAGCCGATCTTTCTTTTCGGTATTTTCAGCATATTCTGCAACCTGGCGGTGTTCTACGTTTACACCCGCACCCTTATTCAAAGCGGCGCGCGAACCCTGGCGATGAAAGTATCCGGTACCCCTCCGGTCTGGACGCTCCTTGCGGGACTTTCCCCGCAGTTCTGCGCCGAATTCAGCCTGAGTGACCGGGAGAAGCAGGTGGCGGAGGAGTTATTA
The DNA here is from genome assembly GCA_025997655.1 of Spirochaetia bacterium. Lineage (GTDB taxonomy): Bacteria > Spirochaetota > Spirochaetia > Treponematales > Breznakiellaceae > Termitinema. Next base: position 3,054 of record BNUW01000182.1, on the reverse strand, counting down.
TCGGGTAAATCCTACAAGGAAATAGCGGCCAGCCTCTGTGTATCCCCCAAAACGGTGGAAACCCACCTGCGCAACATATACCGGAAGACCGGCGCGCCGAACCACGCTGCCCTGTCTGCCCTCGTTAAACGCGTATAACCCAAGGAGAATGAAACAGACTGTTCAGATTGCAGCGACAGCTATCTTTTCCAAAAACTCAGGGTAAAATCAGGGTAGAATCAGGGTAAACCCTGATAGCATTATCACCCAACCCCCAGTAGTTTTACCTTGATACAAATCAAGGAGTGAACTATGAAGAAAAATGTACTATGGGCGCTGACCGGCCTTGCGCTGGTCTTGGCCTTTGGCCTGGTCCTCAGCGGCTGCCCGAATCCTACAGGAGGCGGCTTCCCGGCTCTGTCCGGCACTATCACCATCAGCCCCAACGAGGGCGTTACCACCGGCACAGAGCTTACCGCCGCCTATACCGGCTATGAAGACGTTACCTACCAGTGGAACAAGGGCGGAACTGCCATTGACGGCGAAACCGACGCTGCCTATACCCCGGTCGAAGCGGAAAGCTACACCGTAACCGTCAGCGCAGCGGGCTACCAGAGCAAGACCAGCGCCGCGGTGACCGTAACCGGCGGAACCCTCCTGGCTCTGTCCGGCGATATCACCATTAGCCCCAATGAGGGCGTTACCACCGACACAGCGCTTACCGCCAACTACAGCGGCGACGACGAACCTGTCAGCTACCAGTGGAACAAGGACGGAACTGCCATTGACGGCGAAACCGGCGCTACCTACACGCCGACCGAAGCGGGAAGCTACACCGTAACCGTCAGCGCAACGGGCTACCTGAGCAAGACCAGCGACCCCGTTACCGTAACCGGCGAAACCCTCCCGGCTCTGTCCGGCGATATCACCATTAGCCCCAATGAGGGCGTTACCACCGACACAGCGCTTACCGCTGCCTATGACGGCGATGAGAGCGTTACCTACCAGTGGAAGAAGGACGGAACTGCCATTGACGGCGAAACCGGCGCTACCTACACGCCGACCGATGCGGGAAGCTACACCGTAACCGTCAGCGCAGCGGGTTACCAGAGCAAGACCAGCGCCGCGGTGACCGTTACCGACGAAAGCCTCCCCGCCCTTACCGGTACGGTAAACATCACCGGAATCCCCAAGGTCGGGGAAACCCTGACGGCGGGTATCACCGGGCATAACGGGACGGGGACTATTCACTACCAGTGGATACAAGGCGCGTCAACCAATGTTGGTGCGGACCAGAACACCTATGTACCGGCAGCCGGAGATGTAGGCAACACCATCAAGGTACAGATAAGCTATTCCGGTAATACCGGGAGCGTCACCAGTGCCGCCACCGCAGCGGTAGCCGCCTCCGAACTTCCTGCCCTCACCGGTACGGCAAGCATCACCGGAACCGCCAAGGTCGGGGAAACCCTGACGGCGGGTATCACCGGGCATAACGGGACGGGGACTATTCACTACCAGTGGATACAAGGCGCGTCAACCAATGTTGGTGCGGACCAGAACACCTATGTACCGGCAGCCGGAGATGTAGGCAACACCATCAAGGTACAGATAAGCTATTCCGGTAATACCGGGAGCGTCACCAGTGCCGCCACCGCAGCGGTAGCCGCCGCCGATCTTCCCGCCCTTACCGGCAAGCCGACCATTAGCGGAACCGCCAAAGTCGGGGAAACCCTGACGGCGGGTAATGGAACCCTTAGCGGAACCGGAACTGCCACCTACCAGTGGAAAGCGGGAGGAACCAATGCCGGGACTAACCAAAACACCTATGTACCGGTTGTCGGCGATGTGGGAAAAACCATCACCGTAACGGTAAGCTACTCCGGCAATAGCGGGAATCAGACCAGTGATCCCACCGCAGCGGTAGTCGCCGCTGATCTTCCCGCCCTTACCGGCAAGCCGACCATTAGCGGAACCCCCAAAGTCGGGCAAACGCTGACGGCGAATCAGGGAACCCTTAACGGAACAGGAACCCCCTCCTACCAGTGGAAAGCGGGAGGAACCAATGCCGGGACTAACCAAAACACCTATGTACCGGTTGTCGGCGATGTGGGGAAAACCATCACCGTAACGGTAAGCTATTCCGGCAATAGCGGGAGCCAGACCAGCGATCCCACCGCAGCGGTAGCCGACCCCGATCTTACCGGGAAGCCGACCATTAGCGGAACCCCCAAAGTCGGGGAAACCCTGACAGCGAATCAGGGAACCCTTAACGGAACAGGAACCCCCTCCTACCAGTGGAAAGCGGGTGGAACCAATGCCGGGACTAATCAAAATACCTATGTACCGGTTGTCGGCGATGTGGGGAAAACTATCACCGTAACGGTAAGCTATTCCGGTAATAGCGGGAGCCAGACCAGTGATCCCACCGCAGCGGTAGCCGGCCCCGATCTTACCGGGAAGCCGACCATTAGCGGAACCCCCAAAGTCGGGGAAACCCTGACAGCGAATCCGGGAACCCTTAACGGAACCGGAACTGCCACCTATCAGTGGAAAGCGGGTGGAACCAATGCCGGGACTAACCAAAACACCTATGTACCGGTTGCCGGAGATGTGGGGAAAACCATCACCGTAACGGTAAGCTACTCCGGCAATAGCGGAAGTCAGACCAGTGATCCCACCGCAACGGTAGCCTCCGTCACCAAAACCGCCCTGCAAGCCGCCCTTACCGCCGCCGCTACAGCCAAAGACGGCACGGCAAACAGCCTCTATTGGGTTAAAACGGATGACCTGACCATCTTTGAGACCGCAATCACCGCGGCCCAAACCGCCAATACCAACGCCAACGCGAGTCAGACCGCGGTAGACACCGCAGAGGGGACGCTGGCAACGGCAACCGGCACCTTTACTACCACACATAAAAAGAATGTCGGAGAAACCAATCCCGTTACGGCCCTGACCGCCATTAAGACCGCCAGAACCGGTGGGCTCACCGACGAAGTCACTATCATCGTTTCGGGAACCATCAACTGGGCAAGCGGAGGAACTGCTAACGGCTGGCTTGACATAAGCGGG
>BNUW01000181.1 GCA_025997655.1 Spirochaetia bacterium | reverse complement strand
CACGGATATACACGGATAGGAAATACAATTTCTTATTTTATCCGTGTTAATCCGTGTAATCCGTGGATTAAATTCTTGTTTCATGGAAAACCCGAAGTTCAGCCTATAAGTATGCGCTGGCCCTGGTTTTTTGCATTGTCAAAAACAGGAATTTTTTCTATAGTTGTATGAGGGGGATATCCTTGCAGCGACTGCATAAAAGTATAGAAGCCCTGGTGAGTTCCTACGATACCCAGGGTTTGGTAAACCAGGCGGGCAGTGAAAATCTGCCCAGCCGTGACAGCATTGCGGACATCCTCCGGGGGCTGGACGAGCTGGTCTTTCCGGGCTTCCGGGCTTTCGGGGCGCTGGATCACGACAATCTGCGGCTGGTCACCGGCGAAAAGGTATACCATCTGGCCCGGGAACTTATCGGGGAAGTTGAAAAGAGCATCGCCTTTTCGTCGCGGAAGGGGGAGTTTTCCTGCGGCCATGGCGGCTGCCATGTTGCGGCGGAACTCATTGTGGATGATTTTTTCGACGAGCTTCCCGGGATACGCCGAATGCTTGCCCTGGACCTGCAAGCCGCCTTTGACGGGGACCCGGCGGCAAAGAGCAGCGCCGAGGTGATCCTCTCCTATCCGGGGTTTGAGGCTATCACCACCTATCGTATCGCGCACTTTTTCTGGACCCGTGAAGTCCCCCTTATCCCCCGCATCATGAGCGAACTTATCCACGGCCGTACCGGAATCGACATTCATCCCGGCGCAACAATCGGCGAATCCTTTTTTATTGATCACGGCACCGGAGTGGTGATTGGCGAAACCTCGGTGATCGGCAGAAACGTTAAGCTCTATCAGGGAGTAACCCTGGGCGCACTTTCGGTCAAAAAGGATGAGGCGAACAAAAAACGGCACCCGACAATCGAAGACCGGGTGACCATCTATTCCGGCGCAACCATTCTGGGCGGCGAAACCGTGATAGGCCGGGGCAGCACCATTGGCGGCAATGTATGGATCACCGAATCGGTACCCCCTGATGCCATGGTGCATACCTCAGGCGGGCGATCACTTATTCAAACCCGCTAAACTATAGTAAGAGGAGTGTGACATGATTTTAGCCTGCGGCGAAGCGCTTATCGACATGGTTCCTATTCAAGGAAACGGCTTCCTGCCTTGTCCCGGCGGCGGTCCCTACAATACCGCCATAGCCATCGGCCGCCTCGGCGTACCGGTACGTTTCCTGAGCAGGCTTTCCACGGACTTTTTCGGAGAGATCCTGGTGGACCGGCTCGTCAAAAATAATGTGGGGGTAGACCTAATCCCCCGCACGGATCAAAACTCAACCCTGGCCTTTGTCAAACTTGAAGAAGGCAAGGAGCCCCAGTACATCTTCTACACCGAAGGCGCCGCAGACCGTTCCTTTTCCGTGGAGGACCTCCCCAAAAAACTACCCCCCGAGATCCAATGCATCTTTTTCGGGTCCATTTCCCTGACCGTGGAGCCATCGGCTTCCACCATAGAATCACTTGTTGTGCGGGAGGGCGGCAAAAACAGTAATGCTGCTGATGGCCCGGTAATTTCCCTGGACCCCAATGTGCGGCCTTTCATGATCCGCGATAAGGGCGCCTATATCCGCCGCTTTGAAGGATGGGTCGCCGCCTCCACCATTGCCAAAATTTCCGAAGCGGATTTTGATTTTATCTACCCCGGCCTGGGTCTGGAGCAATCCCTGGAAAGGGTCCTCGGCATGGGCCCCCGTTTAGCCCTTACCACCCTGGGCTCCAAGGGCGCATTGGCCCTGCTCCGCAAAGACGACGGCAGCGTCCTCCGGGTGAGCGCCCCGGTGGTAGACCTTCCGGTGGTGGACACCATCGGCGCAGGGGACACCTTCCACGGCGCATTTCTCTCCTGGCTGGAACTCAAGGGCAAGATGTCCCGTCCCGCCCTGGCAGCCCTCACCGAAGCGGAACTGTATGACGCCCTGTTCTTCGCCAACCGCGCCGCCTCCCTGGTCTGCTCACGACAGGGGGCTGAACCGCCCACGCTGGCGGAAGTGGAAGCGCTGAAGTAATGCGGTACATTTTACCGCTATTTTCCCATAAAAAAGGGAGGTGACAGGCTCCTAGGCATTTTCTTTTTTCCGCACCTGCCATTTTCCGTCTGTTTTTTCAAACTTAGCCGAGGGCAGGGTGAGTTGCCGCCCATCTTCGGCGCTTAGCTTTACGGTATCCACCACCACATTGACCTCTATCACCTTCCAGAGGGTTTCATCGTAGTTTATCCTGCAGCCCTCCGGGGGGCTGAGGCGGCGCTGCTCGTTGTAGAAGTTGTGTTCGTAGGAGAGGCAGCAGAGGAGGCGGCCGCAGGGGCCGGATATTTTCATGGAATTGAGGGAGAGGTTTTGGTCTTTGGCCATTTTTATGGAGACCGGCTTTAGCTTGTCCGAGACCGCATGGCAACAGTAGGCCCGCCCGCAGACCCCAAGGCCGCCCACCACCCGGGATTCGTCCCGAACCCCTATCTGCCGGAGTTCTATCCGGGATTTAAAAATGCCCACCAAATCCTTTACCAGTTCCCGGAAGTCCACCCGGTTTTCCGCAGTAAAGAAGAACAGTATCTTGGGCTCCTCTAAGAGATAATGTACCGAAACCAGTTTCATCTCCAACCGGTGTGACGCGATCTTTTCCTTGCAGATCATGAAGGCATCCATTTCCTGCTGCCGGTTATAGGCCCGCTTTTCTAAATCGTCCTTGGAAGCTGACCGTTCAATCCGGGCAACATCGGTGAAACCGCCGGAAAAGGCCGCTGTGTTCCTGCGCTGAACCGGGCCCATTATCTGGGCCAGGTCCCTGCCGTAGCGGGTGGGCACCAGGACCCAGCTTCCGTTACCCAGGGTCTCCCCCTTGTAACCCGCAAGAAAGGTTTCGTTGGAATAGGAAAGCCGGAGACGGTATACCGGGGTATCCGGCGCCAGGGCTCCGTCCGCAAGGATTATATCGGTTTCCTCAAGGCCTTCCTCGGAGGGATTATCCTCAAGGGCGGAAATATCTTCATCGGAATCTATTGCATCATCATAATCATCAGATTGCGCCATGATTTGTCCCTTAAAGTATTACTGCATCAAATCTACCAGGAGTCCGGTAATCTCATCAAGCCGGGCCAGGAGTTCTACCTGTCCAAGCTGTCCCGAAAGGATACCCGAGGCCAGTTGTTCCAGCTTTTGGTCCACCACCTCAATCTGCACCTTACGGCGTTTCTCGTGGTTAAACAGGTAGCTTTCCGTCTTTACCGTATACCCGTTCTCCACCACATAGTGTAAAAAATGCCGCACCGCCCGTTTGTACTGCCGTATCTCATCCGCCAGGGGCCGTTGCTTCAGGGCGTCCCCGGCGCTGTGTACATCGTCCAATAGCCCTTGGAGTATCTCCTCCGAAGGGGGATAGTCGGGCAGCGCCGCCGCTTCTTCCGCCGCCCCGGCATCATGAGCTTCAAGCAGCCGGGAGAAGGGGGTTTTCTTAAGAGCCTTAACGGCGCCCTTATCCCTGGGTTTTTGGGCCTCCGCCCGGGCGGTGGTGTATGCTGCGGGATTAAAAAAAGGCAGGTTACCGCTGGGGATGTCTACCTTATCCATCGAACACCTGTTCGCCGGACCCTGAGCTGCCGGACTGTCGGGCCTCTTCGGGCTGCTTACCGACAGGAAGGGCGGTGTCATCATGCCGGGGGTCTTTTTTCGCATGGAAGGATAATCCGGAAAGGGCGGACTTTACCCCCTGGGCGTCCCGGTATTCGGCCACGGCCGCATCCCAGGTCTCATCCCCCTGGCAAACCGTTATTTTACCGTGGACAAGGCAGCCGTCATCCGCCTGGATACGCCGGGTGATAATGTCCCCTAGGATCAGGGCGGTATTGAGGATGATGATCCGCTCGCTGGCCAGGATATTGCCGTATACCACCCCGCCGATGGTCACCGTGATGCCGCTGATATTGCCCTTCACCCGGGCCCGTTCACCCACCACCACCCGGCCTTTGGTGTTCAGATTCCCCCGGATGCTGCCGTCTATCCGGGTAAAGCCGACGGTTTCAATGTCACCG
>BNUW01000180.1 GCA_025997655.1 Spirochaetia bacterium | reverse complement strand
TCTGCTTAAGACATTACAACTGGGGAAAAAATACAGCCTCAGGCTCAAACGCCGTATACTGAGTTGGGGCTTTGAGCAACATCTTGAGGCCGTCCTCGCGCTCTGATCCTTCATGCGTTTGTCGTGAGTCCCCGACAGGCTCCTAGTGAAACCAACGGCGCTTTGGTAGTATGATGAAACATGGCCCGGCTTTTTACCTATTCAGCCCTGATCCTCCGGGTGCGTCCTTCCGGGGAATCCAACCGGGAAGCCTGGATGCTGACGCCGGAGGAGGGTATCCTCCGAGCCACGGTTTTCGGTGGGCCAAAGAGCAAGCTCCGGGCGCATGTGGAGCCCTATCACGGGGGGAAGCTCTGGATATACCGGGACCCGGTGCGGGACTCCCGGAAGATAAGCGACTTCGATGTCCAATCCTGGAAGCCGGGCATACGGGAAAGCTATGAGCGGTCCACCGCCGCCGCCGCCATTGCAGAAACCATCCTGGCGGCTTACGGCGGCGGCGGCCCCTGGGAGCATGCCTTCACCCTGGCGGACGCCTCCCTTGAGGCCCTGGGATTGGCGGATGAACCCTGTTCCGTCCGGATTTTCATCCACTTTCTCTGGCAGTGGACGGAAATCCTCGGCATACGCCCCGATTTGGATGAGTCAGGCGATGATGCCCCCATGTTGGGGCCGGGGGCACGAAGCTGGCTGCGGGCGGTACGGGATCTGGACCCATCGCAGATGAGCCGGTACACCCTGGACGGGGTTTCGATGCGTCAGGCACGGGCCTTTGTTACCGGCATTGTGGGGGAGGCCCTGGGGAAATGGCCAGGAACTTGGGATTTTTAGTGGGGAAGCCATGCACTTGGGCTTAGTTCCGGACACCCACAATTCAATTTGCGGCAGTGTGCTTTCCTGCGCTTAACATTGTTGGCAATATGAATAAGGAGGAGCGGAGATATGCGGGCGGTGGACATCATCATGAACAAGCGGGCCGGGAAGGAGCTTTCCCGGGAGGAACTTACGTTTCTTATCGGTGGTTACGTGGCGGGGGAGATCCCCGACTACCAGGTATCCGCCTGGGCCATGGCGGTCTTTTTTCAGGGGATGACGGCAGCGGAGACCGCGGTATTGACGGAACTGATGCTGAACTCCGGAGCGCGTATGGACCTTTCCGGCATAGACGGCCCCTTCGTGGACAAACATTCCACCGGCGGCGTGGGGGACAAGACCAGCCTCATCCTTGCGCCCATCGTTGCGTCCCTGGGCATCAAGGACCCCATGATGTCGGGCCGCGCCTTGGGGCATACCGGGGGCACCCTGGACAAGCTGGACGCCATCCCCGGCTACCGTACCCAGTTGGAACCCGCCGAATTCCGGCGCATCCTGGCCAAGGACGGCTTCGCCATGACCGGCCAGACCCGTGACATCGTCCCCGCGGACCGGCTCCTCTACGCACTCCGGGACGTGACGGGTACCGTGGAGTCCATCCCCCTGATCACCGCCAGCATCCTCTCCAAAAAGGTGGCGGAGGGGGCGGACGCCCTGGTTTTTGACGTCAAATTCGGCTCCGGGGCCTTTATGAAAGACCTCGCCGACGGGGAACGACTCGCCCGCTCCCTGGTAGACACCGGAACCGCCATGGGAAAACGGATCATCGCGCTGCTTACGGACATGAACGAGCCCCTGGGGAACATGATGGGCAACTTCCTTGAGGTGGAGGAAAGTTTCGATTGCCTGGAAGGACGCGGCCCGGCGGATTTAATGGAAGTAACCCTGGAACTGGCGGCCCGGATGGTGATGCTCGGCGGCAAGGCGCAGACGGCCGCCGGGGGACGCGCACTTTGCGAGGAAGCCCTGGCAGGCGGCAAACCCCGAACACTGTTCCTGGCGAATATCGAAAGCCAGGGAGGGGATGTGAAAAAGTTTCTGGATCTGCGGGGCGTTTACCGTTCCCCGGTGAGCGCGGAGATACGGGCGGAGAAATCCGGCTACCTTTCCCGGATAGACGCCTGGAAGGTGGGCCATGCCGGGGTAGACCTGGGGGTGGGCCGGAACCGTACCGAAGACGCGGTAAGCCCCACCGCCGGGGTGCAGTTTCACCGGAAGGGCGGCGACATCGTTACTGCGGGGGACCTAATCATGAACGTCTGGGCACGGGACGAAGCGGGGTTAGCGGCGGCGCTGCCCCAGTTGCGGGAGGCGGTGGAGTATGGCGCCCCTGCTAAACGGAAACTGGTGATGGAGGCCGAACACCAGTAATTCCAAATTAGGAAAAACCACAGACCTCACAGACAGATTAACGGACTATCCTTATAATTTCCGCTTTGGAAAACGTACAAAAATTTACCGGTTGCTGCCTGGATTCACCGACAAGCCTGGTTACCGCCTTTATTTCTATCGTCTTGTGCCTGAAAGAGTTGTCTGACACGGTATATCCGCTTTTCATCTGACCTAATAACTGGTTCCCCAAGCTTTTCAGCGTCCGAGAGCTTCTTTTCTTGGAGGTTGGGGGCTTTTTTTTCATCCGTTTGATGTATGGGCATAGGTAGCCCCATCTTAACATAGATGGCCTGCCGGTGTATGGTATCTCCATGAAAAACGACCATGGACTAAACGACCACCTTATCTGGCACGAAGAATCCCGGCGGGAGGTCTACCGGTCCCGGGTTTTATCGGTTCGGGATACTACCTGCCGCTCCCCGGAAGGTACATCCGGCGTATTTACCGTTATTGACGGCTCGGACTGGGCTATCGTGGTGCCGGTGATAGAAACAGTGCGGGGGAAGGAATTCGTGATGGTCCGGCAATGGCGGCACGGGTCCCGGGAGCTAAGCCTGGAGTTTCCCGGCGGAGTGTTTGAGCCCGGCGAGGATCCCCTGGAGGCGGCGGCACGGGAACTGCGGGAAGAAACCGCCTATGCACCGGGAACCATCCGGAAGATTGGGGAATTCAGCCCCAACCCGGCGATTATGTCCAACCACGTCCACATCTTTTTGGCCGGGGATTTACGCCCCCTGGACAAACAGGACCTGGACGATGACGAGTATGTGGACGTGGAAACCGTACCGGTCCGGGAAGTATTCCAGGGCCTGGGGCGGCCACCCTATGTGCACGCCCTCATGGCCTCGGCATACTGTCTCTATCTACAGGCTGGAGGAGATTAATGGCGGATATTACCTATGATATTCTCAAAAATTACGGCGTTCTTTCGGAAGAAAAGAACGGATGGCGAAAAGAGCTGAGCCTGGTGTCCTGGAACGGACGAAATCCCAAGCTGGACCTGCGGGATTGGGCACCGGATCATCAAAAAATGGGAAAGGGCATAACCCTCACCCGTGATGAAGCCCTTAAACTACAGGAACTCCTGACCGCCGCACTGGAAGAAAATTAACAATTTAACCACTTTTCCACCCAAAGAGTGGAAAAGTCGACCTCACGGACTCCTGCTTTCTTATCTTTTCCTTTGTCCGTGAGGTCTGTGGTTAAAAATTCTTCTATTTTGGAACTGGCTCTATTATCCTTTCTTTAAGCTTGCGATCGCTTTCTGGGTCATATGGTCGCAGCGTTCGTTGAATTCGTTGCCCGCGTGACCCCGAACCCATTGCCATTTGACCGCGAATTGTGGGGCCAGTTCGTCTAAACGGATCCACAGTTCCTGGTTTTTAACCGGTTTCCGCTCGCTGTTCCGCCAACCGTTGCGCTTCCAGGTGTTAATCCAGATGGTCATACCCTTTTGGACATACTGGGAGTCGGTATATATCGTCACCGTTTCCGGGGAAAGGCCCAGCTCGATTACGGCTTCCAGGGCGGCCACGGCGGCGTAGATTTCCATCCGGTTATTGGTGGTACTGGGCTCGGCCCCCCATTTTTCGTGGATCAACACGCCGGGAAAACCCTCCCGGGGGAAAAGTTCCACCGGGACTGCGCGTGTGACGTTTCTCTTCGGCACTGAACCGGCTTTTTTGGGGGACTGCCCCCTTTCTTCGGTTCCGATAATCACATAAGCCCATCCTCCGGGCCCGGGATTACCGGAGCAACCCCCATCGGTGTAAATACTAAGATGCATGCACTATTCCTCTCTGCTCAATAGGTGATA
>BNUW01000179.1 GCA_025997655.1 Spirochaetia bacterium | reverse complement strand
AAAGAGGGTGTAGCCCAGGTGGTGCATCAACAGGGGAAAGTCCCCGGCAAAGGCGGCAAGCACCGTCACGGGACTGGGGAGCATATAGGGCGGCACCAGGGCGGCCATGCAGGCGGCTTGCCAGAGCAAAACCAGGGCGGCAATGAACACCCCGGCGCCCCAGTTTTTGACGCTAGGCATGGTGCTTCGTGACCTTTTTGGCTATGCTCCAGACCCCTTCGCCGGGGTTGAAGAACACCTTCATATAGGTGGAGACACTTGCCGCCCCCTCCCGTATGCAGATGAGCTGACATTCCTTTGCGATATCCATAATCCGGTCGAAATCCCCCTCCACGGTGGTTTCAAAGGGCCCCACAAAGGTATTGAGCCCCGTTCCCTTGAGGTAGGCGATAACCGCATCCACAATGCGGAGTACCTCATCGCCCTCCGGGTTTTTTCCATCGGCCCGGACCTTGGGCAGTACCTGAATCGCCAAACTTGCCTGCGGTTGTTCCATCATCATTACTCCTATAAAAAAAATGCGCCCAACCAGAATTGGCCGGGCGCTAAAAAGCAGATTAACCCATTGTACTCGAACCGTACAACAGTCAGCTCCCTACGCCGGCATTATCCGGATCAGGTTTAAGGGTTTAAAGCGTTGCGCCGCTTCCTCTCAGCCGGAACTTGAGCATCGGTAAACGCTCCATCCAGCACCCCTGTTATTATAATTAAACGATACGAGACCGTTTTCCTACTTGAGAAAAAACAGGATAGAAAAAACCAATGTTGAGAATATAAAACAAATTAGGGCAAAATCCTTTACTTTTTCACGAATTACCATACCAACCTCACAATACCGCTACTTAAGAACTGCTATTAAAGCAGCTAAACCACTCAACAAAGCCCCGATAGAGGTAGTAATTCCCGAAAGAATTACCATCAATTCAAAGGTACTTAGCCGTTTACCCTCTCTTCCGCTGTTTTGTACCTGTTTTCCTTTTTTTCTAGCCACTATCCAGTGTACTACAACATCGGGGTAAAGTCAACATTAAAAAACCGGCCCCCCGCAGGGAGACCAGCCTAGCTTTTAAACCCGATTATTGCAAAGCCCACGGCCATTACGGTGGTAATTATCCCGGCAATGGCAATACGCCGGGGCCACCGTACTTCTTCTTCCAGTTTATCAAATCGTTTATCTGTTCTGGCTTCAAATTCAGTAAATCGTCTATCTGCTCTTGCCTCAGATTCCTCAAAACGTTTATCCGTTCTGGCTTCAGACTCGCTAAGACGTTTTTCAAGCCTGGATTCAAGACCGCCGAGCTCAGTTCTAAGGCCGCCTAGCTCACTTCTAATGAACTGGTAAAGATCAATTTCTATTTTTTCAGGCATGTTTGCGCCTCCCATTTCCTTAAATAGCCTAGCTTTTAAACCCGATTATTGCAAAGCCCACGGCCATTACGGTGGTAATTATCCCGGCAATGGCAATACGCCGGGGCCACCGTACTTCTTCTTCCAGTTTATCAAAACGTTTATCCGTTCTGGCTTCAGACTCGTTAAGACGTTTTTCAAGCCTGGACTCAAGACCGCCGAGTTCACTTCTAAGGCCGTTTAGTTCACTTCTAATGAACTGGTAAAGGTCAATTTCTATTTTTTCAGGCATAGCGGTATCTCCCATTTCCTTAAATAGCCTAGCTTTTAAACCCGATTATTGCAAAACCCACGGCGAGTACCGTGGTAATTACCCCGGCAATGGCAATGCATCTGGGCCACCGTACTTCTTCTTCCAGTTTATCAAAACGTTTATCCGTTCTGGCTTCAAATTCAGTAAATCGTCTATCCGTTCTGGCTTCAGACTCGCTAAGACGTTTTTCAAGCCTGGACTCAAGACCGCCGAGTTCACTTCTAATGAACTGGTAAAGATCAATTTCTATTTTTTCAGGCATGTTTGCGCCTCCCCTCTTCTTAAGTATACGATGTATTGCCATAAAAAGCAAACGGCGGGCATTAAAAAACCGGCCCCCCCGCAGGAAAGCCGGTTCCTAAGCAATGCTGCTACGCTAGATTAGAATGTCCAGACCACTTCGATCTGCACCTGATTGGTGAGCGGGTTTTTTCCATCTGCTTTTGCGACTCCTTCACCTGCGATCTTTAAGTTTTCATCCGAGACGCCGATGAAGCCAATCCGGTCGAAGACTTCGACGTTGGCGTTCGGGCCAAAGGCGAACTTGAGGCCCGGCTTTATGTATAAACCATTCGCTTGAAAGTAAGCGACGTTTTTCGTACCGATGTCGAGATACGCTCCGATAATATCGGTGATCTGATAGGAGGCGCCGACCTGTAAGCCAACCGCAGTATATTTTGCATCCTTGAAATCCTCAGCCTTTTCATCCTTGAGCAGAGCGTCCGGCAGATGAGCTATTTGAGGAGGGTCAAAGTAGTTTACTTGCGAAATGTTGTTGCTTAAGCCGCCTTCGGAATAACTATTGAGGCCGAATTTCATATCCGCCTGGAGGTGCGCGCCAAGCTTATCGCGAGCAAAGGTTACCTTCGGGGCAATCCGGAAATAGCCGTCTTTCCGCAGGCCTAATAAATTTTGATCCTCTGAACCAGCGAGTGCAGATGCAATATACTTCGACATATTATAACGCATACTATCAGCAGAAGTACCACTACCACTGTTGAAGCGGCCGGAGATGTCAATGCCTACGGGAAGAATTGTCGGAACCGCAATGTCAAACAGAAGATCGACACCGACCTTCTTATTTACAACCCACGGTAACAGGCCTTTCTTAGCACTGGGGAGATACTCTCCAGGAGCATCAAATGATCCATCCGGCACAACGATAGGCGGCAGCCCGGCGGCACCCCAATCAAGTCCCGGGTAGCCATCGAACATCGTGTCGTCTTTGTACAGTTCGGGATCCAGCGCGGCGGACACCACAACGGTAAACAGACTGTTTGTGTACTTGGCGCCAACCTTCGAAGAGCCCATAACCTGCTTCATTGAACCGGCTTGACCATTAATCGGGCCGATTCCCCACGCAAAGCTCAGGCCGTCAATCGGGCGGCCCTCTATACGAACGATATCACCGCCATCGTTATCGCTATCGACAACGCCGCCGGTACCGTAGATGGCCTCAACACCATGTCCGACCGAGACTACAAGTTTCTTGCCGAACAAATTAACCCAGCCGAAAGCTTCTGCCAGTTTGACCGTGACGCCATCAAAGCTGGTGGTAGTGGTTCCGTCTGTGCTTTCAGTAGAAACCGTATTTTTGACATCCGACTCAAGCCGGAACTTGGTACCGCCAATATCGCCTGCCCAGCCGAGATTCAGCCGCGCACGGAGAGCCGCACCGGCATCGTTATTCCAGCCCTTCGCATAGACATCATCAGTTTTGTCGTCTTTGTCACCGTCTTCCTGACCGAAGATGCCGACACCGGTCTTAACCTCACCGGTGATCGAAAACCCATCGGGCAATTCCACCGCAAATACACCCCCCACTACCGCAAGGGCTAATAAAACAATCAACATTTTCTTCATCTGAAAAAAACCTCCTGGACATGATAAGAGCGAATATTCTACGAATACCACTGCCTCTTTATTCTTAATATGTAGTATATCGGTGCCCTAGGAGAAATGTCAAGTTCTTTCATATTTTCCGGAATTTTTCTTATTTTTCCAAAAATCACTTAATTCATTATAACATAATGAATTAGCAAGCAATCGCCGGGAGCGGCGCTAACAAAAGTGAAAAAAACTGCTTTTTTTTCGACATTATGAGGGGATTTGTCATACTGGGGGGGAAGCCATGCACTTAGATTAGTGCCGGAAAGCACCAAGAGGGATTTGACGGGGAGCATGGCCTCCCCACCTTTGCCCCTCAGTTCGGCGATATAATGGCGGCGCAGCGGGGGGGGGAGGGGCGTGACGGGCCGAATGCATTTGGATGTCTCTGCATCCGGAGACCTATTCAGGCCCCCTGGGGCCGGGCTCCGGGAGCAGGCTCCTCCAACAGCATGAGGACCGGCATGCCCCCCCCCACCCCCCCCCCCCCCCCTTCCCCCCCCCGCCGCACCCCCCCCTCCCCTTCCCCGCCTCCCTCACGCCCA
>BNUW01000178.1 GCA_025997655.1 Spirochaetia bacterium | reverse complement strand
GGCGGCGAAGGATTTCTTCAGGGCCTCCACCGAATCCGGAGATGCCGCAGCGGAGGTACTCGGTGAGTACCTTGAGAACAGGCTCATGGAAATAACCCGGAAGCAGATGGGGGGAACCTACTCCATTTCCGTTGGGGCATCCCAATCAATCCTGCCCCCCGGCGGTGAACTTACGATGAATATCTACTTCCCCTGTGACCCCAGCCGGGTAAAGGAACTCAGTGCAGCGGTCCTGGAGGAGCTGGATTTGATCGCCAAAGGAACCATCGACCAGGACGCATTCCGAAAATCGGTGGAGGCCCTGAAGAAATCCTTCGCCGCCTCTATCCAGAGTAATACCTATATCGCCCGGAACTACGCCAATTTTGCCGTCGTCTATGATCGCCCCCTGGCCCGGCTGGAAAAACTCCCCGAGCTCTATGAAGCCGTCACCCTCCGCGACATTCAGCAGGCGGTAGCAACACTGTTACCCCGGGGACCCGTTACGGTGACCCTTTATCCGGAGCCAGTTCCAAAATAAGGATTTAACCACGGACCTCACGGACAACACGGACAAGGGAAAGGATAAGAAAGCAGGAGTCCGTGGCGTCCGTGAGGTCGACTTTTCCACTCTTTGGGTGGAAAAGTGGTTTGGAACCGGCTCACCTAATAGACGTTGTTTGCTTCATCCCCAATGCTTGTCTTTGGCCCATGTCCGGGATACACGGTAATGTCCTTGTCCAGGGTGGCAAGGCGGCGGAGGCTTTGCTGAATCCGGGGCCAACTGCCGCCGGGGAGGTCCGTGCGGCCGCAGTCGCCCCGGAACATGGTGTCCCCGCTAAAGAGGACCTTTGCCGCCTTGTCGAGGAAGCCCACGGAACCCAGGGTGTGGCCCGGAAGGTGCAGGGTGGTAAAGGGGCCGATGACGCTCCCCTCCGTAAGCAGTTCATCCGCCGCCGGCATGTCTTTCCAGAGGGCGTCCACGTAGCCGGAGTCCCCCGCCGCGGCGGTGAAGCTTATCCGATGGGGTTCGTAGGCGCCGGGGCCCAGGTATTGCCCGTCTTCCCGGTGAATGGCAATCACCGGCCTTATGCCGATGCCTTGCGGATGGTCCGCATAGGCGGCCGCAAGGTCGGGCAGAGCGGCGATATGGTCAAAGTGACCGTGGGTTAGTAGAATATACCGGGGCCGCAGATTGAGCCGCTTAAGCCGGGATATGATGGCATCAGGGTCCGCGCCGGGGTCGATAACGGCGCACTCACCGCCATCATCCCAGGTATAAAGCCAGCAGTTGGTCGCGATGGACCCCACAACAAGTAGTTCTGTCATGGAGGTAGTATACCCTGCGTATCACGGATTTGCTAGTAATCATTGCCCTGGTGTTTCTCTGGTGCGGCCTGGTCCCGGTGGCGGGGGCCTTTGTGATACGCCGTTCCTGGCGTAACTTTCGCCGCCGCTTTGACGAGCTGTGCCTCCGGCCCGTCCTGAACTATGCCGCCTGCCAAAACACTCCCCCGGAAGGGGGGCTGTATCGGTTTATCGGCGGCTTTGAATCCCTCACCGATGATCAAACCCTTTGGATTCGCAGCGATACCCTGACCATTCCCATTGCCTTAAAGGATGCCCATATCTACATGCTGCCCTTGCCTGAAGGGCCGGGCGAGGAGGTCCCGGAACGGATACCCTGGGACCGGCTGTCCACCCTCACCGAGGGGGCCAAGGTTTTTGTGGGGGGACTCCTACTCCCTCTGATGGAACGGTGGACCTTTGTTTCCACCAAGAAACACCCCCTGCTGGTTATTTTTTATGAGGGGCCGGATACCACCCTTGCCACCCGGGCAATCCGGGCGGGGCGGCACCGGAACGAGTATTGGAACCCGGTGACCCCCTACGGATTCATCCTCAACGCATTTTCCCAGATTAGCATTGCTGCGGTCTTTCTTCCCCGGCCGGCATTCCGGCTGACGGTGATCACCGCAGTTATCGCCCTCTTTGCGCCCCTCCTGCCCCTGCTGCCTCCGGGGGTACTGCTCACGGTACTGTACCGGCGGCTGTGGTGGCGCGCCCGTATCTTCAGGGCCTGCCGGGATTTGGCCCGGCTGCCCCTGAAATACTTCCTGACTTCATTTTACGGGCGTCATCCCCTGGGGAGTAAGCTCCCCGATGGTGAACAGTACGGTACGATCTGGTATGAGGATCTTCCCGCCGAAGACATCCCAGGGATGGAAACCATCCCCCTGCTCCTCCCTGAACTGCGGCCCCGGCAAGGTGAAGGCTGGTATGTTTTTGGGGCGCTTTCCGGTGAAGGAGCCGTGCCAACACGACCGCAGGATCCCTTTGCGGCTTTTGGAGCCCTGCCGGGTGAGCCGGAGGCCATCGCCAAACGCTACACGCTCAAGGCGTATATCCTAGAGATCACCGGGGGGCTGTTTCTGCTGATAGGCATGGCCCTGAATCTTCTTTTTATCACCATGATTATGTATCTGTTACAATGAGGTATCGGATTCTTCCGAACCGTCCTCAAGGGGGCTTCCCGTATCCGTATCGTCATCCTCCTTCCGGGCCTTAGCGTAGTTTACCGCCAAGGTTCTGCCCCGGAAGTTAATGCCGTTCAGGGCGGCGATTATCTCCTCCGCCGCGGAAGTACGGACCTGGACAAAGGAATAGTTATTCAGGATATTGATAAGCCCTATATCATCCTTGGGAATCGCCGTTTTCGTGCAAATGAGCCCCAGGATTTCCCGGGGGAAAACCCGCCGGTTCCGGCCTACGCTGATAAACAGCCGCACGGATTCATCATCCGGCAAGGCCACCGGCAGAGTTGTCGGTTGGGATGGCCGTGAATCACCCCGGGGGGCGGAATTGTCCCGGCCGGTATTCGGCTTGCCCCGGGAGCGGCCGCCTGACTCCTGGTCCTGGAGCATAAGCAGATAGGCGCCCAGGTAGGAACGCTGGAAAAAGGAAACTTTCTTCCGGATAAGAGCCCGGTATTGGTTCAGCGCCTGGGGGTCCGCCTCGGTCTGAATGGTCCGTAACATCTCATCAAGCTTGTTTTTAACTCGCTCTTCATTAATAGCAGACATGTATCCTTCCTGTTATTAAAACTTAGCTTTAGTATGCCATAGAAGCGGGGAAATACTCAAGGGCGTGACGGCGGAAGAGCATATGCCGGGAGAAGATTTACTGGGGAGAGCCCAGGCGGGGGAATTGATTGCCACCGAATATCCCCGGCTGGTGCGGCCTACTATCCTTTCAATCCCGGTGGATTCCGCCAATACGGTGAAGGATCTGATTGACCGGGGGGAATTCACCCTCCACGGAGCTGACTGCTCTGGTGGGGTACAACCCCCTCGTATCTTTGCCCGGGGGGTATACGGCATCAGGCCCACGGACCCCATCATTGACCGGGAAGATGCCCTTGTCATCCTTTCCTCGGATGACAACCTCCGGCTTTTACGGGAAGGGCGGGTGGCGATTATGCTAAACGCCGGGGTGCTGCGGAATCCGCTTGTGCAGGAGTAGCCGCTACTGCGGCGTCAGACCGCGGACTGCAGACCTACGGTCTGAACGGTCTGCGCGTAACCCGTATGTTATACGCCATTTTTCCTGTTTACATATTTATTTGGTTATAATTCTTTTTTAATTTTTATTCCATCTTTCTTAACAATATATGCAGTATTGCAGGAACACCAACTACAGTACAATTTTCTGGGATATCCTTTATTACAACAGCATTTGCACCTATTTTTACATTATTTCCTATTTTAATATTTCCAAGAACCTTTGCACCTGAAAATATTAAAACATTATCACCTATTGTTGGTGTACCTCCATCTGCCCCACCCCTTCCTATTGTGACCTGTTGCCATACAGAACAATTTTTTCCTATAGCTCTAGCAAATATAATTGTGGAAACACCATGGAAAATCATGAAACCTGAACCTATATTTCCTCCAAATTCAAGGCCCATTGATAATGTATTCATTGGCAAACATAAATATTTTATCAGATGATGTATTAAACCTATTCTGTAATAAAATAAATTTCTATATTCATGGTAAAATGTCATAAAATATAGAAATCCAAACTGAATGTCATATTTTTTATCTAATCCTTTAA
>BNUW01000177.1 GCA_025997655.1 Spirochaetia bacterium | reverse complement strand
TGAAGATTTTTGCAAAAAAAAAAAAAAATTTATTACATAATTTTGTTTCCCCAGACAGCATACACGATGGTGTTTTTCGCGTTGTTTTCGCGGCCCGCTATTGTTTTCTTGTGGGGGATAGGGTAATTCATGTATTTGGGATAAAATGGAGAGATTTCACTCATAATATTCCTCTTCGCCTCTTTTTCGACACTTGCCCCCCCCCCCCCCCCCCCCCCATGTAATTCTTTATACAGTAAGTAATTATACTTCTCATTATTGTGCTACTCAAAGCCCGGGCTGCGGTTTTATCCGTGATCCGGGCTTTTTGTATATCTACTCGAAAACTCCCTGCCAGAACCGGGGTCGATTGGACGTCGTTCAATCCCGGTTTAAGGCAGGGGGGGTGGTTTGTTCCCATTCTAAGGAGGGAATATTTTATGAAGTTGAGAAATGTCTCTAAATGGGTGCTTGCGCTTTTGGCGCTGGCACTGATCTTTGCGGGGTGCGAAGGCCCTGTCGGCCCGACCGGCGAAGCCGGCTCCAATGGCTCAAATGGTACCGATGGCACTAGTGGCGGCGGTTCCGGATCGGGTCAGATGATCGATGCGGTTGTCGAGGGTAATTATGTTATCATTACCTTTGACGATTATGAAGGTACTTCCGACATCAAGAGAAATGCAATCCTTGAAGATGCGTTTAACCAGTACGATGCGGTGTATCTTGTTGGCGGTACTGATTCCAAGAAGATAGGCGTTACCGTCCCGGCCGGAAAGACCGTTTATATCGCTCCGGGAAGCTTTGTGGATCATTTTAATGTGGCTTCGGCTATTAATTCCGACTCTGCTTCGCGTGCGGCTGGGGGTGTTGCTCCCAGCGCCGACGGCGGTACACTCGTGGTGTTAAACGGTGCAACCGTGACTTTAGCTGCTTCAAGTATCAACTCGCTTGGCGGTACACTTATAATAAATCGGGGCGGAATTGTAACGCAAAACGCCGCCGATACTTCCACTATCCAAGGTACCGGCAATATTGATGTACTGGGGAAGCTTACAGTAAACAAGATTGCAATATCCGGTGACCTGCGGGTAGCCGCGGGCGACAATACGGATGACAGCGGCGATTCCTACGGCGTCGTGACAGCAGAAAAAATCTACACCAACTATCTGAACTCTGCGGGGAACGTGAAGGTATGGGGAACCATAAACCTCACGAATGGTGCCTCAGGGCTTATTCGTGCAGGCGGCGACGTGTTTGTAGCATGGGGCGGAAGAAGCACCAATTGGCAGACGGGATCAGACCCCAGGAATGGGCTTATTAAGAGTTCAAGTTCGGCTACGCTCGGGAATGTTCAAGCCAACAAGGAAGTTAGGGTATATGGTAAAGTAGAGGCTCATGTCCAGACCACTACCACTGTTCTCGACGATGCGGATGTTGAGGACGCTGATGCACTCGGAGGTTTCACTGATACCTCGCGTGGTCAAGCCGGTGATGTTATCGTCGGTGAAGACCTCACCGCCGGTGGGACACGCCACTATGCGTTAATAACCGGCGATATTACTGCCGACACCAACGTGTTAATACGGGCGAATGGCGATACCGGGGATACAAACACCGTCTCCCTTCAGTCCGGGTCCACCGGTAGAAAGATCGATGCGAGGGGTACCGTAACGGTGGAAAAAGATGGTGACGCCCACAGTTGGATCACTGCCGACGGTGATGTTACCGTGTCCGGGGAAGTGTTTGGTTATGTCACCACTGGCGGTAAACTCATCGTGAACAAAGACGATGGCGGTCCTAGTGGGAATAGCGGTACCGGCGCTGGTGTTAACGGCGTTATTTGGGGTCGTGCAACCGTAAACGGTTCGGAGCCTAGCTTCATTTACGGCCGGGTTGCTAATGGCCTTACCGTGGGCGCCAATGCAACGGTAACCGTGGGAAGCAACAACGGCCCATCCGACCAGTATAGTGGCCCTGGCGTTGGCCTGACTGATTATGCTACCAGGCAAGGCGTGGTTGATCCCAATGGCAGTGCTGCTGCTAATGTGAGTGTTAGTGGAGTTCTCATCATTAACGGGTATGTGAATGTGCTCGGCACCACCGGTATAACCTTTGGCAGCGGTAGGGTCGTCATTAATTCTACCGGGCAGCTTGACGCTGATGATATCTTAGATGTCGTCTATGGAGCTAGTGTTTCCGACAATGCGGTAGCAATCCGCGCGCTTGCGGGTTCAGCCGGTTCAATAGTGGGGAACGCCTCTCTTACTGGCGGTACCGGACTCTATGTGGCGAGTGGCGCCAAGCTGTACACCTCGAACGCGATTGCACCTACCACCCAGCAATGGTTCGAGGCTCTCGCCGCCTCAACGGTTATCCACACCAATCTTACGGATAATCGTGTTAATGCAGGGACTCCTGTTGTAAACTATAACGGTACTCTCGGCGCCGCGACCGGCTCTCGCCTTGTCATAGAGGATCACAACTGGGTTACCCTAACAGCCGCTGCTGAGTTCAGGCAGACCTCGACTTTCACGGTAAGTGGTCAACTATACGCCAGTTCTATTGATTTGATAACCGACGCCACCAATACCAAACGAATCGTTGTCACTGAACCCGCCGAAAAAATCTACGGAAGTGAGTTCTATGGTAATGAGAACGGCTTGGTCCGGTTTACCGATTATGACCTGAGGGCTGGTAATTACGCTGCTAACGGTGTTGCTACAGTGCAATTAAGAGGCACTACCATAGACCTGGGCGCTGCTACTACATCGTTTAGCACGAACAATGCCGGCTCCCCCAATATCCTCTTTAACAAGAATGGTGCGGGAGCTCCGACCTTCACCTTCACTGATGCTACCGGTATTGGTAGTACCAGGAATCTGATTAGGAGTGGTGTGCTTTATGTGGGTGATGGCGGCAGTAGCGATGGCATTCTTGCTCTCGGCGCGGCTGCGCAGCTTGACGTGACGAGCGGCTCTATTAATCTGGAAGGTACAATTACCTTCAATGCTACCGCTAAGCTGAATGGTGTATCAACCACGACCGTAGCAACTCCCGACGGTAATAATCCCGCGCGTAATAACTATGCCGCCAATGCTAGGTTCTACGGGATAGGCGATACCAGTAGTTATGCTACCTATTCTGGTACTCCCGCTTTAGTTCCTGGGACTCCTGGCGGATCTGCTGCCAATCCAAGCGGCGGGACAACCCCGGCGACCACCTGGTTTACACCCGGCGGCGGAAGTCTTTCTAACCCCGGTGGTTCAAGTGTGATCATAAATAACGCTTCCAGGGCTTTGTGGCACTACACGACTGTCACCTGATGAACTGTGCAAGGAAGCCGGCATTCGCCGGTTTCCTTTGCCAGGCAAAACCTAAACGGACCTTCGGGTCTGCGGGGCTGCCGGGAAGCAATTCCCGGCAACCCTCCGCATTGCGGAAGAAAAAAGGGCTGCCGGACCCTTAATCCGGCACGGGGCCTGCGGCTAACTCACTTTCTCCGCAGAAACCGGGGCTGCAGGGACGTCCATTTCTGCAGCCTTTTTTTTAGGGCCCGCCGCACGCGTCTCTTGCTGTCGCCAAATCTTGCTTTACCCGAATCTTGTTTTAATCCAGGGCTATTGCATTTACTTTCGTATGTACGACGTATTTTTGCCCTTGTTATAATATATTTATTTATGAAATCTTGAAAGATAAAATTTTTACATCAGGTATATATTCATAATGTTTTGTATTCCCCGTAATTAATGGTTCATCATATTCCAATGCCGTTGATGCAATTATTGCATCTCCTAATTCCGTAAACGTCAAAAGCACCCCACCCTGACATGCGCTAGCCGCCGTAGTAAACTTTCGGGAAACAAATTTTACGGAGGCGAAAATGAAGCGTTACAGCGAAGACGAGAAACGGATGTGGGTGGAGGACTGGAAGGAAAGCGGAACCGGCCGGTACACCTACGCAAAAAGGAATGGCCTAAACCCGGCAACCTTAAAGAACTGGGTGAGAGAAGCCGAGGGGCCCCAGGATTTTGTAGAAATCAAGCCCCAATTACCCGTTCCCATGGGGAACATCCCCGAGATTCTCATAGAAAAGGGGGACATCAAGGTTCACATCCCGGTAG
>BNUW01000176.1 GCA_025997655.1 Spirochaetia bacterium | reverse complement strand
ATTTGCCTCCCGACATTGCCCTGCGGCTGGACGCTTGCCGATGCCATGATTGCCGAGCGCAATAAGGATCCGAACCGTGATAATTGAAAACCTGTTTGACTTTTACGAAGCAACCGTCAAAATGCGCAGTTACCAGAAGCAATATTTCTCCGGGAAAAAGAACGTGCTTCCCATGGCCAAGGCTGCGGAAAGGGAGATTGATGACTATATCAAAGCATGTGAGAACAAGGCGCAATTAACGCTGGATTTTAAGGATAAAAAGAAAAATGGCTGAAAAGAAATTATTTACTACCTTTGCAATGAGTGAAACAACAGTAAACCAACTACGGGAAATGGCCCCAGAAATGCGCCTACGGTTTTATGATGCTATAAGCGATTTTGGGATAAGTGGCATTGAGCCTGATTTTACCGGCCTTGAAAAAATAATATGGATACCCATGCGGGACTTAATTTTGAGCATGAAAAAATCAGATGAAGAATGGCATAAAAAACAATCCAATAATGGGAAAAAGGGGGCAGAAAAAAGATGGGGCGGCGATACTATTATAGCACCGCCATCCATTGATAGCACCGCCATTGAAGAAATAGCACCGCCATCCATTGATAGCCATAAAGAAATTACAATTACAAATAAAGAAAAAGAAAAAAAAGATAATAGCCCTATTTTTGTTTTTTCCGACTCTAAAATCAAAGAACCGAAAAAGCCCGACCCGCCAATACAAGAAAAGCCCCCGGAAATCCCGGAAACTTCCCCGCCTGATCCGGAACCGCATCAAAACGATCCGGCAAAATCCAAAGAAGACGCAACCGCCGTTTTTAACAAGGCCCGGAAACTGTCCAACGAGCTTAAAATATTTCCCGAATGCCGGGATTTAATAATTCCCCCGGCAAAACATGATTGTCTAACCACTTTTCAAAACTATTCATGGGC
This sequence comes from Spirochaetia bacterium, assembly GCA_025997655.1. Classification (GTDB taxonomy): domain Bacteria; phylum Spirochaetota; class Spirochaetia; order Treponematales; family Breznakiellaceae; genus Termitinema. Next base: position 3,191 of record BNUW01000176.1, on the reverse strand, counting down.
GGAAATCGAAAACGCTCTACGAAATTTTCATTGGCATAATACCGGAAAATGCGGCCCCGGGTGGAAACCGCCGCCAGGCTATCAAACTTTGTACGGATTTCTAATCAATGACGGCGTTATGAAATATGCCGATGACGAAACCGTTAAACGAAAATTCAAGGAGGTTAAAAATGCTGGGTGAAAAAAAACAAGAATATCAATCAAACGTCCGACAGTTTTATCAGTGCAAATCCTGCGGAAAGCGGTATACCCTAGAGCGCCGGTATTGTGATTGTCATACAAAACTCGAGGGACCGATTTACTGGACGGATGATCCGGCGGACCGTATCGAGCCTAAAATCAATCTTGAATATCCTAGCGTCACCTGCAATGACTGCGTGGGGAAATGTGCATATTGCGCCTCTTATTCCGCCCTGGAAACAAATCTTCAAGGGTTTGGTAGCAAGGATTGCAAGCATAAGCAAAACGATATTAAATGCGTATGCTGCCAAAAGCTCATTGAGAACTTCTTGAAGGCTTACGGCCAGGATGGGATGTTTAATCTCGGGTATGTTAAGGATACCCTGTTATATGTGGGGGAGATTCTTTTTAGTGCGAGGAGCGCATGATTTTTGAGTTACCAATTTTTGACGAATGGAGGAGAAAACATGGCAACTAAAACATGGTGCCCGTTTGGGATAACAATTCCTGAAAAACACCAACTGCCACTTCAGCGCAACGCTCTCCGGTGCGAAAGCCCGGTAGATGATTCTGACCGCTGTCGATTACGGCCCCTAAAACAAAGGGGCAAGGTACCAATTGACAGAGATAGATGGGTAGCATCCGGCGGACACCCGGCAGGGGTTTTCGGGAAATGTTTCATGAGCATGAGTGAGGATTATCATGATTGCTTGACCTATGAAAATAACAGGTTGGAATCTGAAAACATACTTAAAGAGGAGCAATATCAAAGGGCGTTAAAATCAATTTCAAAATTGAGAAATGAAATACTGGTATATAGAGATGAAAGGCAACAACTATTTGATGCCCTCCAGGAATTAAAAAGGGAGTATTTACAAAAAGGTAACAGCTACCAACAGGCGGCAGCACTATCGCTGGCTTATGTTCGCCTACAAAAAAGGAGACTTATATGAGCACCACTCTTTACGAATCCATGGGATTATGCCCGTTGTTCCTGTTCCTGGAATACAAGGAAAAAGGCAACTGTATCCATTGCCCCATGGAAGACGGCGTGGACACCGGTGTAGGGTGGCAGTATCATTGCTGGCATGAATGTACTGCATCATCCGAACCCATTCATGCGGAGGATTTGCCGTTTTAGACTTGCAAAATAGCCCGTATGGGTTATATAATTTTGAGGAGGGTTTATGAGAAAGATTAAGATGGTATTCGCAGTACTGAAAAACATGGCGCGGTTTTTTTACCGGCTTGACCAGAGCCGCCAGGAAATGTTTTTTACCGGCGTGATCCGGAATTCCTGGTGGGAGGAATATATCGGGAATGAACAAACGATAATGCAGGTGCGCAACGTATTTTACCGGCAGTTTGTCATAGACCACAACGCCCGGCTTGCCCGTGAAAAGGAACTGGAGGACATCCGCAAGCATAACGCCGAGGCGGATGCTGCACGCAGGGCAAAGCTGGAGGCCAGGAAAAACAAGACACCGGTAGCAGTGCCGGAAGCAGCGGGGGCCGCAGAGTGACCATCGAACAGCGCCGGGTAAACTGCCGGGACGGGATATAATGTCTGAACTGACAAAGGCGCAGTTGAACTTCATTGACAATTTTATTGCCAATGATTTTCAAAATGCGTCTGCCGCATATCGTAAAGCCTACCCAAAATCTAAGGCAGAATCCGCCCGGCGCGAGGCCTCCCGATTGTTGACAAATGTTGACATTAAGACGGCTATAGGAAACCGCCTTGACGAAATCATGGGGGAGAAAAAAATAGGGCTTGAAAAACGCATTGTTGAATACTGGATGATTCGGGCGTTTTATGACCCTACTGAAATTGTTGATATTAACGGCAAGTTGAAAATATCACAAAAAAAACTGAAAAAAACCGGCCTTTATGTTTGTATTGATTCAATAAATAAAAAGGTAAATTCCCAGGGATATGAAACGATTGAATACAAGTTTGCCGACAAGGATAAAGCGGCGGATATGCTGTCAAAGTATCTAGCCATGATTCACGAAAAAGTAGACGTGACGGGTACGGTAGATTTACAGGGCCGGGCGGCGGAAATACTGGAGGCGGCAAAGAATGAAACCGACTGACGAACTCCTCACAAACCCCTACCTGCTGGGCAGGCTATTGGGGTTCAAGGACTTAACCCGCTTACATAACAAGTGGATCAAAGATATGTGGACCCATCCCCGGGCGGCGGCCCTCATGGCCAGCCGTGACACCTTCAAAACATCGGCTATAATTATTACCGGGATTCTCTGGCAACTATTATTGATCCCTGAACAATCCATTATGCTTAACAGAAAAACCTTTACCGACAGCGCAAAGATAATGCGGGCCATTATATCCCTATTGGAAACCGCCGAGGTACAGGCGCTTTTCCGGGAGTACCAGGGGAAAGGCTGGGGGCTAAAAGAGGCAAGCGACAAGCGGATTTTTATGAACACGAAACGGGCCGACCCTGCGGCGGGTAACGTGGAGGGGTACGGTATCGGCGACAGTAAAACCGGCACTCACTTCGACGTTATTTTGAATGACGATATTATTACGGAGAAGGATCGGTATTCCGCCGCCGAGCGGGAACATACCGCACGGGCATTGCAAGAGCAGATCAATATCGCAAAGCCTGGGGCAAAGCTGCTCTACACCGGGACGCCCTGGGACAAAAAAGATTCATGGGGATGGATAGAGGCAACGGTGAAGAACCGGGGGGGCCAGGTTTACAAATACCCTGCCCGTGATATATGGACGCAATTATTCTCCCCGGATTCCCTGGAAGAACGCCGGGCGGCATTATCACCCTATCTTTTCAGCGCAAACTACGAACTTGAATATATCAATGATGAAAGCCTTTTGTTTCAAAACCCAACGCTAGAGAGTATGTCACCCGCTGATTTTACCGGAGGCATAGCGCACATCGATGCAGCATACGGGGGGAATGATACTACGGCGTTCTTCCAGGGAATCCGGGTAATAATTATAGCCGATGTTTTGAAGGTGTCAC
>BNUW01000175.1 GCA_025997655.1 Spirochaetia bacterium | reverse complement strand
CGGTCAAACAGACTCGCTAAAAATCCGCGGACCCCCTTCCTCGAATTACCGTACTTTTGGGAAAACTCCCGGGCCGCATCGTATGCCGAGAAACCTACCCCGTATTTTTGCTTTAATAAATCCCAGCGCTTTACAATCCACACGTAAAGATCGCCGGGGGTTCTGCCGGGAAAGTTCAGGTAAAGCCGCTCCTCCATGATGATGTGCACAATTGGCTGATACACATTGTTGTACCAGGAAACCAGGGCGTTTGCAAAGGGAATTTCCCCGGTCACCCCCTCGTTCAGGTAGTATTTGTGCACCAGGATATGGTTGTAAATCACGTCGTACATGCCGGCGGCGCTGAAGTCCAGGTCCGTGCAGAGCGTGAGTTCCCCGAACAGGGTTTTGTCATAGAAGATCTTCTTTTCATAGCCGATGAGGGCTTTGCTGAGATCGGCCTTCGTCATGGAGGGCTTGATGGTGATTTCACTGGAAAGGCTGGTTACCTCCGCGTCGATGATCTCCACCCCCTGAGACCGGGCGACGGATACCCGGTGGTTGCCGTCCCGGACAAAGTACACCCCGCCGATTTCGTAGAGCTGGATGGGGGGCAGGATGATGTCCTTGAGCCGGGCCATGTCCACCCGCTCCCATCGCTGCCGGAGGTGTTCCGACCGGGGGAGAAAGTACTTGTTGAAATCCCGGTATCGCCCTTCGCTCCCCACGATAAGGTTGATGGGTACGGCCTGCATACCCCGGTAGGTTTCGTTTTTCGGTTTCAGGATTTCCTTGACGTCGTTAAAGGACAGGAGCCGGTCCCGGTCCACGTCCATGAAGTGCTGCATCCGGGAGAGCATGGCCTTGCCCCGGGCTTTGCTGAAATCCTGTGCTGCTTGCATGCGATCGGCGCTGCTCATAGTGTACCGTTCTCCCTGAACGCTCCGTTCTCCTTGAACGCTCCGTTCTCCTTGAACGCAGTTTCCTCTGTATCAATAATGTAATGACTGTAGGCGTTTATTACCTGGGTTTGATGGTAGACGGTGGTACGCACTTCGGAAAAATCGTAGAGATGGATATGGCCGTGGATAAGGTACTTCGGCTTAAAGGCCCGCATGAACCAGAGAAACGCCGTAAAGCCCCGGTGGCAGGGGTCATCCCGGTCGTGGATACCCCGGGGGGCGGCGTGGGTCAGAAGCACGTCCAGAAAACGCCCCCGGAAGAGGCGGTTAAAGAGCAGGGCGGGAATCAGCTTGCAAATTTCCAGGTACATCTGAAAATTAGTATACTGGTTATCCCCCCGGTTATATCGGATGGAGCCCCCCAGCCCGGCAACAATGATGCCATCCTCAATGCGTACCCTGGACCCCACATGGACGGCGCCGTAACCCCGTGAAATATCCCCCCCTTTCCTGAAAAAGCTATGCTCCTCCAGTTCGTGGTTGCCGAATACAAACAACAAAGGCCGGTTCAGGCTGGAAATCACAAAGTCCAGGTAATCCATGGGCAAATCCCCTGCGCAGAGGATCAGATCAATACCCTTGAAACGCTCCTTTATGGCGGATGAATAGACCAGCGGATCGATTTGATCGGAAATACAGAGGATTTTCATAACCGCCCTTCTATTATGCCGATAATAACAGTGGTCATTCCATTTCCTAAGGATAATGTGGTATAATTAATCGTTAGTACTCTATAGGAAAAACATGCTTATGACCAGATGGAGAAGAATGAAGGATCGTCTGATAATCTGTCTGTGAGGGTCTGTGAGGTCTGTGGTTGAATTTCTTTTCTTCATCTTTATTAGTTACACAGAGGAGCGGCGGGTGTTTTTAGGAAAGAGAGCGATAGTAACCTTTGGTTTTGTGTCTATGGTGGTAGGTGCGCTTTACGGGCAGTCATCTTTCACCCAGGGTGAGGAGCTTTTTCTGCATAATAAGCCCCAGGAAGCCCTGGCCTACCTTGAATCGGCGGTGGCGGAGGATCCGGGAAATGTCCGGGCCTTCCTCTACCTGGGGGTTTCCTACCAGCAGCTTACGCGCCTGGATGAGGCTATCGTGGTGTATCGCCGGGCGCTTCCCATGGCGGGGCAGGACACCGCCCTGGTCGCGTTTAACCTGGGCAATCTCTATTATGCCAAAAACAATATTGCCCAGGCGGAAGAGTTTTATACCCAGGCTCTAGCCGCGAATCCCGACTATGCCCCGGCCTACCTTAACCGGGCCAATGCCCGGCTCTCACGGCAGGCCCTTCGGGAAGCCGTCACCGACTACGAAGCCTACCTTTCCCGGGAACCCGGCGCGGCTCAAAAGGGGAAGATACAGCAGCTCCTGTTTTCAATCCGGGCGGATTTTGCCACCGCAGAACGGGATCGTATTCTGGCGGAAGCCCGGGCGGCCGCAGAGGCGGAGCGGAAACGGCAGATACTTGAAGAAGCCAGCGCGTCCCTCCAGTCCGCGGCGGATGAAACCAGGGGGCTTTCCTCGGGCAGCGAGGATGTGCTGGGGTATGACGGCGAATTTGAATTGGAATGAAAATGAGCAGAGGTGATTTTTATGATAAGCAATGACAATGATGCCAACAGGAAAAAGAAGATTATCATCGGTGTTTCGGCGGGGGCTGCGGCTCTTGTCATTTTAGCCGTAGCATACTTTGGTTTCATACGTCCCCAGGCGCATACCGAAGTCCAGCTTCGTTCAAATGCCCTTTCTCTGGCCCAGGAATATGTGGTTCAAGGGGAGTTTGAGCGGGCTTTGGATATTTTGGACCGTTTGTTGATTGCGGATTCAGACGATAAAGCAGCCCGGGAATTGTGGAAGGAGATCCTTAAGTCCCGGCGGGATAAAGGCCGGGATAAGGGCGGGGCATCCCCGTACCTGAGCCCCGATGACCTGGCTTTCCAGGCGAGTCTTGAAGCCGAGCGCAAGGCGGCGCTGGATGCGGAACTGGCCCGGACTACCGCTGCGGAAACCGCCGCCGCTGTCCGGGCGATGGCGGAAGCGGGCCGGGCTACCGCTGCGGAGGCTGCGGCCGCCAGGGTTGCTGCGGAGGCGGAACGTAAGGACGCGGAAGCTGAACGTAAGGCAGCCGCCGCCGAGGAAGCGGCCCGTAAAAAAGCCCAGGAAGAGGAACTGGCCCGGAAATCGGCGGCGCTCCAGGCGCAGATGCGGGAAGTCCAGGCCCTGGTTGCCGCAGGCAAGGAAGCCCTCGGCAGGAATGATTTGAATGCCGCCAAGGGAGCCTTTAATGAAGCCCTGGCAAGGATGCCCGCCGGGGAAAACCGCTTCGAAGCACAGGAACTAGCGGAGATCGCCGAAGCCTATTACGATGTTTTTGCCAAACAGCCGGATTCCCCCGAAGGCCGTGAAGCGTCCCAGGAAGCGGCGGCCCATGCCCGGCAATCCGTTGCAAAGGATCCTGCCCTGGCCGTGCCCCATTATACCCTGGGTAAGGTGAGTCGGGATCTCCGTCTGACCGAGGCCGCCATCGCTGAACTAAAGGAAGCGGTGCGGCTGGACCCCAATAATTACCTCTATTTCTTTGATTTAGGGAAGGCGTATTTTACCAACCGGGACTTTCCCAACGCCCGGCAGTCCTTTGAAAAGACCGCAGCCCTGAACCGGAACTTTGAACCCGCCTGGTACAACCTGGGGGGCGCTTTCCGGGCCATGCGGATGCTGGACGATGCCCTTACGGCGTACCGGCGGGCCGTGGGGGTAAAGCCGGATTACGCCATTGCCCACCGGGAAATCGGGCGTATCCTTATTTCCAAGGGGGATGCCAAGGGCGCCGTGGACGCCTTTGCCAAGGCCCTGCAATATGCCCCCAAGGATCTGGCTTCTATCCGGGAACTGGGGGTAGCCCAGATGGCCTCCAATGATTACGGCGCCGCGGAGGCGTCCTTTGCCAGGGCTCTCCAGTCTTCCCCGAATGACGATCAGACCAATTACAACATGGCGGTGGTTAAGATTAACCAGAACAAGGGCGCAGAGGCGGCGGCCTACGCCAAAAAAGCGGCGGAGGCGGTCCCTGCCAATGCCGTATACGCCTACACCCTGGGCCTTGCCAATGAAACCGCCGGGGACTTTGAGGGCGCCGTAAGCGCCTATAACCGGGCGATTTCCCTGGACATCAAGTACATCCGCC
>BNUW01000174.1 GCA_025997655.1 Spirochaetia bacterium | reverse complement strand
AGACCTTTGAGGACGGTATCCCCTACTTTGAGAAGGCCCTGAAAAGGGACCCCCATAATTTTTACGCCCTCTTCGGCTTGGCGGACTGTTACCGGGGTATGAACCAGCAGCACCGTTCCCTGGACTATTGGAACCGTATCCTGGAGCAGGACCCCCGGAACAAGGTGATCCTCACCCGGGCGGGGGACGCCTACCGGAACCTCGACGACTATGAGCGGGCCAGCGATTATTACCGCCGGGCCTTAAACATCGAATTCGACACCTATGCGGTGCTGGGGCTTGCGGTCATGTCAAAAGTCCAGGGCAGGCACGACGAAGCCATTGAGTCCCTGCGAAGACTTATTCAACAGGATCCGAAAAACTACCGTTTCTATATGGAAATTGCCGATTGCTGCATTAAAAAGGGCGACCGGCGCCGGGTCATAGAATTTCTGGGGGAATTCCAAAAACTTGGTCTCCGGAATAACCATGTTGCGGAGTTTATGGATAAACTCTGTTCCTGATGCACGGGCTTTCAAAAAGCATCGTTCTCTCAGGACTATCCCCGGAACGTTTGGCTGCGGCACTGGAACCCTTAGCTCCGTTCCGGGCCAGACAGATCTTCAAATGGATAGCCCGGGGTGCCCGTTCCTTCAACGACATGACCGATCTTTCCCACACCTTACGGGAGGAGCTTTCCGCCGCCCATACCCTCTACGGTACCACTATCATCGGCCGACTGGAGGACCCCGACGGAACGGTAAAGCTCAAAATAGGCCTGACTGACGGCGCGGTGATTGAGGCGGTGCTGCTAAGAGACGGTGAGGGTCGGCAAACCGCCTGTATCTCCACCCAGGCGGGTTGTCCTGCGGGCTGCGTGTTCTGCAAAACCGGCTCCCTGGGCTTCCTCCGCAACCTTGCGGCCCACGAAATAGTAGAGCAGTTCCTCCACCTCCGCTCAATCGGACTTCAGTCCGCCGCGCCCACTATTGCAAACATCGTTATCATGGGAATGGGGGAGCCCCTCCTTAACCTGGGGGAACTCCGCGCGGCCCTGAGCATCATCACCAACCCGGAGGGGATAGGCCTTTCAAAACGGCGGATAACCCTTTCCACCAGCGGCATTGCGGCGGGTATCCGGGAACTGGCCGACACGGGGCCGGACCTGCGCCTTGCGGTGTCCCTTACCACGGCGGACCCGGCATTGCGGGAAGAACTTATGCCCATAGCCCGGTCCAATCCGCTGCCGGTCTTAAAAGAAGCCCTGCACTACTACCAAAAGAAGCGGGGCCGCCGGATAACCCTGGAGGCGGTGCTTCTGAGGGGCGTCAACACCCGGAACGAAGATGCCGAAGCTATAGCGAACTTTAGCCGGGGGCTGGATGCGGCGGTGAACCTTATCCCCTGGAACCCCGTGGAGGGGATGACGTTCCGGGGAATGGCCCTGCGGGAACCTACGGCGGAGGAGATCACCCGGTTTAGCCGGGAACTGACACGGCGGGGGATCACGGTAACCCAGCGTTTCAGAAAGGGGCGCTCGGTGTCCGGCGCCTGCGGGCAGTTGGGGGAGCTGGGTGCCGGCGATTCCCCATACTATTTTTAATGAGCCAGTTTCAAAATTGAAGAAAAAACCACGAAAAATACGAAACACACGAAAAAGAAATAGTAATGTGCTATTGTGCTATTCTTACTTCTTTATCGGTCTTTTTTCGTGTGTTTCCTCTCTTTTTCGTGGTTGATCTTCTTATTTTGGAACCGGCTCTAATGACGAACAATATTGAAACTAACAGGATAGTCATTACCGTAGGGATAAAAATAGTATATCTATTAAACAGCCAATTACCGGCTATGCCGATACACACAATAAGCAAATGTCCCCAATTAAGAGATTTTTCAGTCCTTTGTTTTTTTGTGAAGAACTCAAGTAAAACAACCGTAAATATCGGCACAAATACCATGGTGATGGAAGTAAGAAATTTCTCCAGGATTAGCTCAAAACGGCTAATCGGAAAAAATACGGAAACCAATAAGGTAAACATCCCGATCACCAGGATTGCTGTTCGGATGTTTTTACTTTTTGTCCATTGCGTTGATGAAACCGCTGCGGAATAAATAGCAACAAAGTTAGTAGTTATCGTAGACAATAAAACTATGCCGCAGGTAACGTATCGAAATCTACTTGATGCGATAAACGCAAAAATATCATTCCCGTTTGAAACAGCAATGCAGAGCCCGATGATGTACATAAAGCAGCTTCCCAAAAAATAGCCGAGAAACGGCATTACCGCCGCGCAAACTTTGTCATTTGCTTTACAGGAATAGTCTCCCGCCAATGGCAGCCATGAAACCGGCATTGCTATGGACAATTCTATCCCTAACATTACGCTCATGGTATTTGAAATAGCCAGGGAACCCGCAGAGTATCCGAATGATTCAACGAGAAACAGGACGCAAAGTCCCGCCAAAAGAACAACCGCTATATCGTTTATTCTGCCCCCCGGACTGCCGAAAATCAGGGCCCATACGATTTGCAGCACCGACAACGCAAGGGTTACCGTCCAAAAAGGCAGATTGGGAAATACACCGGCAATGGCGCCCCCCGCCTGTACCACTAAAATGATAATCCAGCCGACAAGTTGTATCAAATTGCACAGCGCGACTAATTTTCCTCCGGCCTTGCCAAAGGAAAAAGCAACACTATCCATTGCGTTAATTTTACGGCAATACGAAACATACGCGCCCCCCGCAAAAAGCGCTGTTCCAATTACATGTCCAATAAGTATGACGGCAAGTCCTTGACCAAAACCTAAGGGGGCAAGCAGGCCGCCGGTAAATATTTCCGAAACGGAAATTGCCGCCCCAACCCATAAAAAAAACATGCCGCTTTTTTTCATCATTGAAATCAACTATAGGGTATATGTTTCCCTGGATCAATAGGCAGGTGCTGCCTGAAACCGGCACTTGTCCAGAATAAACGCATAGAAAAAATAATGAAGAAAAGAGAAGAATTTTAACCGCAAAGGCGACAAAGGCGACGAAGGAAAGAAAGAACAAGAGAATCTGGCTAAAAAAATACTGAATTTGTGCCTACGAAGTCCACTCATTTCTGGACCCAGGGAATATCCTTTTCTTCCCCTTAGTCGCCTTCGGCTTTGCGGTAAATTCTTCTCTTATGCGTTTATCCCGGGCACTTGTCAAACAGGCGTTCCCCTTCTATAGTAGACATACAAAAGCGGGGTACCAAGCCATGAATGAATTTGTCATAACAGCCACCCGGTCAATGCGGAAATATGCCGCCCGGGTAGCCGGGGATCTGGCAAAGTTTCCCCGTTTTGCCGCCCAGGCGGATTCGATTAACGGCGTCGATGCCCTTACCACCGACCGTTTTGCGGACGGCGAAATGGAAGTGACCGTATCGGATCATGGGTCTGTGGAATCCCTGCACGGACGGGACGTGATCCTCTTTACCAGCTGCGCCCGGAATGATGCGGGTATAGCCGTGGAGGAAGCAAAAATTGAGCTGTACCACACCGTGGATGCCCTGAAACGGTCCCAGGCGGAACGGATCATCGTCTTTGAACCCTTCGTTTCCTGCTCCCGCTCCGACCGCACCACCCGGCGCAGTTCCGTCGGGCTCTGGGTTCACTTCAAGACACTCGGAAGCCTGGGAGCCGACCATATCGTCACCTACCAGCTCCATTCGGATAAATCCAAATCCATGCTGGACCCCACGGCCTGCCTTATCAATGACGTCCCCGCCCTGACCCTCCTCAAAAAGTACCCTGCGATACCTATATCCGGGACCTCAAAACCCTGGAAGAGGAGGTGCGCCCCAACTGGGCCTTCTGTTCCGTGGACGCCGGGGGTGAAAAGCTGACCCGCCGGTTCGCCAACGCTTTCATGGCCCCCCTGGTGGTGGCCCACAAGCAGCGGGATTATTCAAAGTCCAATTCCATCGAATCAATCAACATCCTTTCCGCCTGCCCCATTGAGGGCAAGGTTCTGTGGATTGTGGACGACATGGTGGATACCGCCGGTTCCGTGACCACCCTTATCCGGGCCCTGGCGCCCTTTCACCCAAAGGAAATCAACATCATCGCCATCCATGCCCTGTTCTCGCCCCCCGCCGGGGAGCGGCTTTCCCGGCTATCCGCTGA
>BNUW01000173.1 GCA_025997655.1 Spirochaetia bacterium | reverse complement strand
GGAGCTGATCGAAAATTCCGTAAATCCTCCGAAAGCCGGAAACACCGGGAAACACAAGGAAGCTGCGCCCCCCGGCGCTCAGACCGGTAAGTCTGCTCTTTATTCCGACTGGGCAATCCTTTACCGCACCAACGCACAATCCCTGGGCTTCGAAACCGAATTCCTCCGCCGCCGTATTCCCTACCGGGTGGTGGGCTCCCTCAAGTTCTACGAGCGGGAAGAAATAAAGGATGCCCTGGCCCTTCTTTCCTTTCTGGTAAACCCCCGTGACGAGATCGCCTTCCGCCGGGTGGTGAACAAACCGACCCGGGGCGTTGGACCCGTCACGGTAGACCGCATTGTGGGGGAGGCCGTTATGGGCGGCATAACCGATGGCAGCGCAGGGGATATTGCCGAAGCAGCCCGGCGGATCATGCCGGTCCTAAGCGCCAAGGCCCATTCCGGGGTTGCAGCTTTCTTCAAGGCCATGGATGGGGGTCTGTCTCTACTAACCCCGGACGACGCTGTACCGGAAAACAGTACTACTACGGGGGACAAATCCGCCGGAGACAAGGCTGTCGAAAAACCGGAAAAACATTCCAAAAAAAGCCGCAAGCGGGACGGCGGGAACCCCCTGGCCGCCGGAGAAGGGCTTTCGCCCTGTGTGGTACGGCTCATTGAGGAGTCGAGAATTGGGGAATACCACCTGACCCACGATGACATCACCGGGCAGCAGCGTATCGCCAATCTCCAGGAACTGGCCAACGCCGCCAGCATCTACCCCGCTACCCATTCGGGGCTGCTGGAATTCCTGGAGCATATCGAGCTGGATCGTTCTATAGAACAGGGACCTGCTGGGGACGAAGGGGAACGGGGGGTAGTAACGCTAATCACGGTGCACAATACCAAGGGCCTGGAATTCCGCCGGGTGATCATGACCGGCATTGAACAGGGGGTCTTCCCCCGGGACGACAAAAACGGGGATGACCTGGAGGAGGAGCGCCGCCTCTTCTACGTGGGCGCAACACGGGCCATGGACGAGCTCTACCTGACGTCCTGCGCCATGCGCCGCATGTTTGGCCGTACCATGCCCATGGAGCCCTCACTTTTTCTGGGCGAAGCGGACAAAAAGGCGCTGCGGGTCCTGGGAAAGGCCCCCTACGGTTTCGCCAAGCGTGGGGTTGCGAGCTACGGTTCGGGCGGTGCACAAACCAAAGCCCCTGTCGCATCATCGGACGGCCGCTGGAAAGTAGGGGACCGGGTATTCCACGATGATCAGGGGTACGGCGCGGTAATGGAAATCCGGGAAAGCGATGAGGGGCCGGTAATCCGGGTCAAGTTTGAAACCGGAAAAGATATCCGTTTTCTCAGCCTGCACCAAAGCTCAAAGTATACGAAGATAGGTAATGATGCATAACAAGCCGCTGTTGCGCCTTGTCCCGCCCATACTCCGGGCCCGTGACTTCCGCCTTTACACTCAAAATGGCCGCCGCCTGGTTGACCTTTGGCAGTATGGCGGCGCTGCGATTTTGGGCCACACCCCGGCGGGGCTGCTCCGGACACTGAAAAACACCGCCGAACGGGGTCTTTTCGCCCCTCTTCCCCATCCCCAGGAAAAGCGTCTCATCAAAGCCCTGTCCAGCCTTTTTGCAGGCGCCGGTACCGGCGGAACCACCGGCCTGACCTTTCGTTTCTACCGCAGCGATACTGCGCTCCGCCATGCCCTGATTGCCGGCGGCTGCTCTGTCCCGGAGGATGCATCTTTCTCCGACCCGGCACTGTCCCCGCTGTCCCCGGCACCCACACCAATACTGTGGCGGCCCTTCCTGGATACACCCCTGCCCCCGGACCGCCCCCTCATCCCGGTACTCCCCCTGCCCTGGCCCGACGCCCTCCGAGTCCTGGTTCTGCCGTCGGCCGCCGCTTTTTCTCCGTCAGAAATTATATCCCCGCTTACCCTGGCTGCCGCAACCCGCAGTGTCTACGACCTTATCGCCGCAACACCGGCCCGCGGCCGCGTACGCTATCCCCGCATAGAGGAGGCCCTTACAAAAAGTGTGTGGCAAAGGCGGGGCATATACCTTTACTGCGGCGCAAGCATGGTGGATGAAACCGCAGACGAGTACGTCTATGCGGAAATTTTCAAACATTTTCTGGAACAGGGCTTCCTTATCCCCCCTGCACAGGACCAGCCGCTTATCCTGCCGGGGGTACTGTCGGCGGGGGAGGAAGCGAAGCTGGCGGAATGTATTACCGTCCCGCCCGGTGAGCTTTAAGAAGCGTATCAACCCTTCTAAACACGGTCTGATTAATGGGCGTACCCATAAGAGAAGGGACAATCTGGTTTGACGTATCGTACCAGAGCTGTTTCTGGGTCGGCGTAAGCTCGTTGATCACCAGCCCGTATCGGTGCATGGTATCAATGACCTCATCCTCAAGTTCTTGAATGGAAGTATCAAAGCCCCGCTCCATTTCCTTGGCGCTCCGAATCAATGCCGGCTTATACTTTTCCGGTATAGAGCGCCATGCGGCTCCGTTTACGACAACAGCCCCCATAAAGGGCGCTACGTTAATATTCGCCATGTTCTTTGCCACTCCGAATAGTTGCAGCCCTCCCGCTATGACCGGGCTCTGGTACACCGCGTCTATCATCCCGCCGTTGAGGGAAACCAGGACCTGATACATGTTCACCGGAACCAGTTGAAAACCCATAGCCTTTAAGGCGTCCATCAGGGCCGGTTCATTCTCGTCGGTCCCCAGTTTCTGCCGTTTCAGGTCATCGGGAACAAGGATTGGCGCTTTGGAAAAGAACTTGACCCACCCCACCTTTGACCAGGCCAGGGTATAAAAGCCCTGGGCGCTGATCTGTTTTTCCAGTTCCGGCTTCAAATCATCCAATACCAGATCCAGTTCCGTATTATCCCTGACAAGGAAGGGTGCGCTCAGGGTCATAATTCCCGGGGTGATAGTATTAAGCCCAAGGGTGCTTAAAACCGCCACCTGAATTTGGTTCATCTTGAGCTTCCTAAGCACATCGGCCTCATTCCCCGCAATACCGTTATGGTATACCACCAGTTCCACTTCGCCGTTGGTTATCGTCTTCCAGTCCGCCGCCAGCCGGTTAAAGGCCGCCCCCCAGGGGGTATTTTCGGGAACCAGAGACGCCATTTTGATGGTGATTGTCTGCGGAGATGCAGGGGCAGATTCGGTCTGAGGACCCGCGAATACAGATCCGGCCCTGCAAAGACAGACAAGGCACATTAACACGCTATACCAGGATTTCTTCATTCCTACCATTCCTTAATGCTTACTTTCGTAGATAAAATAGTATCGTTTTATCCTTATCCCGTCAACGCGATTCGGCGCCGCCCTTGAAATTCTCCCCCCAACTGATGATACTAACATCATGGATAGTGGGGAGTTGCTCTACATAGCAAGCCGCCTGATTTTAGGAGCCCTTGCGGCTTTTTTTGCCATCATGCTCTGGGCAAAAACCAGGGATGCGGCCTGGATGCTCATGGTTATCGGGACCATAGCGGCCTATGCCGAAACCGTATACGTCATTCTTGGCATATTTGGCATAAGCTTCGAGGGCATGGTGCTCCTGGTGGGGTCCGTCCCGCTGCCCACCCTGATACTGTCCAATCTGCCGGCATGTTTCTACATAGCCGCATTTTTGCTTATGGTTATCCGTAAGTTTCGGCATTAACTTTTGGAGGGTATAATGAAAGCGTTGATTCTTGGATTGGTGATTATCGCCGCGGCGGTTTGCGCGGTCCTGCCTGCGGGTCTTGGCTGGTGGGGGGAAGTGCTGGCCTTTCTCCGGGGCTGCCTGCCGGTCATAGCGGCCTTTATCGGCCTCATCGCGGTATTTATCGGTATCGCGGACATCAAGGACCGGGGGGAGGCGGTAAAGCCGGGGGGAGAGGGGCCTGCCGGGCGCTCATGCTAGCCGGGGAGTCTGCTCTGGGAGCCCGGCCCCAGGGGGCCTGAATAGGTCTCCCGACGCAGGGAAACCGGATGCATTCGGCCCGGCAGGCCCCTCTCCCCCCGCTGCGCCGCTATTATATCGCTGAACTGAGTGGGGGGGAATGCATCCCGCACGCAAGCCAGGATAAACGCATAGAAATTAAAAAAGAAGAAAATTTAACCACGAAGGACACAAAGAACATGAAGGAAGAGGGAAAAAAGATGGTTTCGAGCGTTATTCTCTAACTTTTCTTCCCTTTGTGCCCTT
>BNUW01000172.1 GCA_025997655.1 Spirochaetia bacterium | reverse complement strand
TATATGATACATAATCACACTCACATTGTGTTGTTTCCGTATTATCTGACTTTTCATCCTTCCATTATATTGCTTTTTACAGCCGCAGCAAGCTGCGGGGTATTAAACCAACGGCTACGCAATAAATCCAATAATAGTCAAGATATCCATGTTATACCCAATATATCATATTGTCTTAATCTAATCAAGGAACCACCCAATGCTCAAAACACCCGTCAATTTCATCCCGCTAAAACCTTAGATACCACATCCAGAGCTTTCTCAATAACTTTCAGATAAGCCCTGGCCGCCGGATCTGGCTGTCGTTTTCCCTGTTCCCAGTTACGCAGGGTATAAAGTGACAATCCAAACCGATTGGCAAACGAGGACTGCGAAAGCCCCATCTGTTGGCGGATAGCCTTTACATCTACCTTTTCCGGTATATGTATCAGGTAGGTGCCTGCTGATAATTCACCTTTGGAAATGGCAACCGCTTCTTTCATACTTTCAATAATCCGGCTTCCGTTCATGATTATACTATAAGCCATTGGCTTACTCTAGTCAAGGTCTTTCGTTCAAATTTGGCTTTTCTAATCCAAAAAATTCGTGTAAAATACCCCTATCGGAGGAAACCGATGAAGTCTAAGAATATCATTGAAGATGAGGTTGACGCTATCCGCGACAAAATCTATGAGAAAATTAAAGATATGTCGCCTGAAGAAGAGATTGCTTATATTAATGCACAAGCAGATGCAGTTTGTAAGGAATTTGGTATATGGCAGTATGCAGACAAGACTGAGAAGAATCAGCAGCCGATTGCTGCATTAAAAGAATAAAGGATATATCATGCCTAAGACCCCCGCCCAAAAAACCATAACCACCATCACCCACACCGAGGACAAGCGTAAAAACATCCCCGCCGCCGAATACCAGGCATTGGTCGATGACAAGACCAAACAGCCCATCCGCAAAGAATACGAACGCCGCAACCGCGACCTTGACCCCCAGCTTGTCTGGCGCGGCAAGGACGAACAAAACCGGTCTGAATTAGTGATACAGGTTCCTCCGCTGTACATACAGGAAAAGGTAAACCCCAAAGTAATTATCGATGACCTCGTCAAACAAAGTGAAGTGGATCGCAAAGCTTCCGATATTCAAATAGACCTCTTTGCGGATTTTAACGGCATCCCCGAAGGCGCCGACAAAACCGAATTCTACCGGCATGACCAAAACTGGTCCAACCGCATGATCCTGGGGGACAGCCTCAAGGTAATGGCAAGCCTTTCCGAACGGGAGGACTTAAAAGGCAAGGTTCAATGTATTTACCTTGACCCGCCCTACGGCATAAAGTTCAATTCCAATTTTCAATGGTCCACCACAAGCCGGGACGTTAAAGACGGCAATCCCGAACATATCAGCCGTGAACCCGAACAGGTTAAAGCCTTCCGCGATACCTGGCGGGACGGCATTCACAGTTACCTCGCCTATCTCCGGGACCGTCTGACTGTGGCGCGTGAACTGCTCCATGAGTCCGGGTCTATCTTTGTGCAGATAGGGGATGAAAATGTACATCGGGTACGGGCATTGATGGATGAAGTATTTGGTGAAGATAATTTTGTCTGTGAAATTTTACTAAAAAAGGGTGGGACAGCTACCTCAAATTATTTACCTTCAACATCAGATTTTATATTGTTTTACGCTCGAAACAAAGAAACATTAAAATATCGACAACTTTTTTGGGGGAAAGCGGTAGGCATTGGGGAATCAACAGGAGAACGATATGATCAGGTTGAAAATTCAGATGGTAAAAGACGGGCAATGTCTAAAGAAGAAAAGGATGATGCAAATTTAATCCCCAATGATGCTAAAGTATTTAAGCAATCAAATCCATGTTCGCAACATAACAATCCACTGCATCGGGAAAAACCTCTTATCGTTGAAGGTAAAAATTATTTTCCACCACCTGATAGACAGTGGTCAACAAATCTCGCATTAATGCAACGAGTAATATATGCCAATCGAATTATACCAACTGGAAAAAATCTTGCATATGTAATGTATATAGATGATTATCCTGTAATGCCTATTAACAATTTCTGGACTGATTCTTTAATGCGCTCTACTCGAAGATACATTGTTGAAACAGCAAATTCCGTAATAGAACGCTGCCTCCTCATGACCACCGACCCCGGCGATCTCGTCCTTGACCCCACCTGCGGTTCCGGAACTACCGCCTATGTGGCGGAACAGTGGGGCCGCCGCTGGATCACCATCGACACTTCCCGTGTTGCCCTTGCACTGGCCCGTTCCCGTATCATGGGCGCCCGCTATCCCTATTATCTCCTCGCCGATTCGGTTGATGGGCAGCAAAAGGAAGGGGAGATCACCCAAACAGTGCCCGCCAGGACGCCAACCTATGGACGTATCCGTCAGGGTTTTGTGTATGAACGGGTGCCGCACATCACCCTTAAATCCATCGCCAATAATACTGAGATTGATGTTATCTGGGAAAAATTCCAACCGCAGCTTGAGCCCATACGTGAACAATTAAATTCATCATTAAAACAAAAATGGCAGGAGTGGGAAATTCCGCGGGAAGCATCAAAAGAATGGAGTGCCGGAGCAAAAAAATTACATGCCGAATGGTGGAACCTTCGTATATGGCGGCAAAAGGAAATCGACGCTTCCATAGCCGCCAAAGCGGAATTTGAATATCTCTACGATAAGCCCTATGAGGATAAGCGAAAAGTCCGGGTGGCAGGGCCTTTTACGGTGGAAAGTATATCCCCCCACCGGGTTCTCGACCTTGATGAAAATGGTGATGTTATTACTGCCGACCGTGTTACTCAACGCCGGCGATTTGCGGAACGAACCCCATCCTATGGCGGAGATAAAAATTTCACGGCCATCATTCTTGAAAACCTTAAAACGGCCGGCGTGCAACAGGCGCATAAGGATGACAAAATTGATTTCCGTTCCCTTGCTCCCTGGCCGGGTCGTCTCATTTGCGCCGAGGGAACCTACCTTGAAGGCAAGGCCAATCGCCGGGCGGCTATCTTTATCGGCGGTGAATTTGGAACCGTAACCCGCCCTGACCTGGTGGAAGCCGCCAATGAAGCTGCGGAAGCAAACTTCGATGTGCTCATCACCTGCGCTTTTAATTACGACGCCCATTCCACCGAATTTGATAAACTGGGTAAAATCAAAATCCTCAAGGCCCGCATGAACGCCGATCTCCACATGGCGGACGATTTACGAAATAACGGCAAGGGTAACCTCTTTGTCATCTTTGGCGAGCCGGACATTGAAATAAAAAAACGGGAAAATAAACAAATTGTCGTTCATCTTAACGGAGTCGATGTGTTTCATCCCAATACCGGGAAAGTTGAGTCCGATAACGCCGATGGTATTGCCTGCTGGTTCATCGACACCGACTATAACCAGGAAAGTTTCTTTGTCCGCCACGCCTATTTTCTTGGCGCAGGCGATCCTTACGGCGCCCTTAAACGCAGCCTCAAAACCGAAATAAACGAAGACGCCTGGACCAGCCTCAACAGCGACGAATCCCGCCCCTTCGACCGCCCCGCCTCCGGCCGCATAGCCGTCAAGGTGATTAACCACCTGGGGGATGAGGTGATGAAGGTGTTTAAGGTATAGGAGGCAAATTGCCGGTACACGGTGATTACCGATGAAGATATCCCGGCGGAAAAAGAACGCTGCTTGGGGAACAGGGAGTTTCGCTGGTAAAGGCAGCGCGGTAAGGGCCATCGTTGACCGATCACGCCTATACACCGTATAGTATCACTATATATGGAAGAAACCGGCGTTTTTAACCGCCTTGCCGCCGCGCTGCCCATGGATGAGCGGAAGAGCCTCCTTGAAAAACTCAAGCTTGATGCGGATAATACCTCTTTGCAGCCGCTGTATAATGACGGCGATAGTCTGGATGCTGCGGGCCCTATGGGGCCAGCGGATCTCAAAAAGAAGTATGCCGCCTTGCCCTGGTATTCCCGCCTATTTTTCTGGTTTGCCGGCCTCTTCCGGGGGAAACCGCCCCTTCAAATGTTCCTGAACCAGCAGATAGCCCGCTTGGGGCGGCTCATTGAGGAACAATCCCCGGGTATCTACGACTATGAACATGACCTGCTGCTCCCGGCCTTCCACCGGAAAACAAGTAACCTGAAGGAAAGCGCCCGCTTCTTCTACGATGCCCTGGATATGAGCGTGAACCGGGACAAGGGATCATTCTATGCCTTCCTC
>BNUW01000171.1 GCA_025997655.1 Spirochaetia bacterium | reverse complement strand
ACCCTAAGGGTAACCGGTATATTTACTCCCGTAGTGGTCGGGGTTACGACATCCACATCGTACTGCGAGGAGCCGATGGTGATAGGCGTACCGATACTGTCGGTCCCCTTAACACTGGTCAGGGCATCTTTAATCGTGCCGCTGATGTCGCTCCCGGTTTTTATAAACCCATTGGGTGCAAGCAGATTGCCGCTGATCATCCCTATGGTTTTAATTTTGGCAACAGTTGCGGTCACCGTATAGTCTCTGATGGTGTTATCCGTCGCCGTAACCCTGTAGGTAAGCGGACCGACGGTGAAATCACGCAGATCAGCCGTACCAGACGTAACATGATCCATCGTCGCTAAGGGATCCCCCAAAGTGAATGTGGGGGCAATCCAGCCAAGATTGGTTCCGTAGGGTACGGTCACATCAATGGTTCCTGTTGTGCCGTCGATGGAATTGGTGATGAACCCCGGCGCTCCGGCGAGAAAAAAGCTGGTTATCACTTTTTCCACCGACACGAATTCCGCCGCTATTTCCACATCCGCATCGGGCATGAGAAAGGTGAAGTTGGTTACCGGCACGTCGGGACCGGAGTTTCGTTTTACCGCTAAGGTTCCGAGGGTCTGACCGGAGTCCGGGTACACCGTTAGGGAAACCTTTTCCCCCGCCACGGCATAGGAGGTGGGATTTCCGGATACACTCATGCCAATACCCCCACCGATCAGGGGGCTAACTTCGTCCAAGGGGTCCGGGTTCATTGATAATTCGTGAATAGTCATGGAAAGCGGTATGCCGTCTTGTCCGTTTTCCGGTACGTTGGTGATGATGCTCCCCGCTCCGCCGCTGAATGTCCGTCCGTCACCGGTGACGCTCAGGGTGAAATATACCGGACTATTTACCGGAACCTGCATGTGCCAATTGCCGGACACGGTGGTAACCTGTCCCAGCAGGTTGAAATAGCTTGCATCCTTATAGGCCCGTACGGTTATGGTGGTTCCCAAGGTCAAATCAGCCGGTTTGGTGATTGCTGCCGTTCCCTCAACATACGCAGTCGCTGCAAAATCAGCGTTGGTAAAGGTAAATTCCGCCGGGGTTTCAAACCCCGGGTAGATTTGCACCGCCGCGCTTTTGCCGGCATGGGCGGTTCCCTTCACCAGGGTAATCGTCAGTTCATAATTCCCCCCCGCTAATTCCACGGAACCGGAAGGATAACCCGTCAAATCTTTGGGAAAACCCGTAACGGGGGTTCCCGTATCGTCTTCTAAGTCCATCCTCGCGGAGCCGATACCGGTAATCCCCGAGAGGTTAATATTCCACCGGAAAACCCCATTACCCCCGTTGTTCATTGCCGCATGATTGAGCGTCACGGGAACCGATTTGGTATCCCCGGCGATCAAGGGAAATGTTGTGCTTCCCATTGCCGCAATAGCTGTATCAGGCGTTCCATACGCATTAATCGTTACGGTCCAGTCCCCCGGTTCCAGTTCCTGATATACGCCGCCGCTTATTTCGCCGGGGGAAACATCGAGGAATATCGGCGTATTCGTCACACCGGGACCGACGCCATCAAACTTCAGGCTATATTTTGTAAACACCGGGTCGTCGACAGGCATCAGGGTTCGCGCATCCCCGCCGCTGATCCCTATCACAACCAAACCCTTAGCCGGATTCCACGGCGCAGCGGGACCAATAGGCTGGATGCAGGCGGAGAAAATTATTCCTAAGAGGCCGCAGATGGCCCGGCGCTTTTTCATCATCTACTGCACCTCAAAAGTAAGGGTTTTTGAATAAACCACGCCGGGGGAACCGACGGTACTTATCATCACGGTAAGCTCGTGATTTCTCGCAATGCTGAATTCCCGCGCCGATATATTCAGTGTATTTGTCGTTGCACCGGTGATGGTACCAACATTAGTGAGGGCGATCCCGTCCTTGTACCACTGGTACGAAGCGCCGGGGAAACTGGTTGTTGGTACTGTCAGGGCAAGGCTGTCCGTAAGCCATGAAACAGAATTTGACCCCAATCCCATATCTCCAAGACTTGCAGCTTGATCAGCAGGCACGCCGGTAAAGGTCACGCTAATCGTTCCCCCCTGACTCTGAAGCGTTACGGTAACCAGATAGGGCTGGGTTGAACCGTCCGCCGCCGTAACCGTGTAGGTGACCGGGCTTGAAAAATTCCGCGCCTCCCCCACACCGGGACTAATCGACTCCCCAATATAGTTAATCGTCGTAGGGGCAAGGGCAGTAAGGTTGATTCCGGAGGGCACGGCTACCACAATGTTGGTTCCGGTAATGGTCCCCTCCGATCCGGCCAGGGTAAAGCCGGTAATGATCTTAGCGCCATTGGCCGCCTGCAATACCGTCACCGTATAGTCTTGCGTTGAATTGTCACCCGCCGTAACCGTGTAGGTGACCGAGTTGGTGAAATCCACCACCTGCCCCGATTCGTGGTTAAGTGATTTGCCCTTATAGGAAACGGTGGTGAGCAAACTGGTCCGGTCGGTCCCGTAGGGTACGGTTATTGAGATAGCGCCGGGTGTACCGGCCGGTGTACCGGGGATTATTGTTCCCGCATACCGTACTGAGCTGCCGCTCACGCTTACACTGAACGCCAGGATCTCTTTGTCTTCAAATGCGGACACATCCACCGTCACCGTATAGTCTTGCGTTGAATTGTCCCCCGCCGTAACCGTGTAGGAAACCGGGTTGGAAACCGGGTTGGAAAAATCAGCGCCGGTGAACGCAACCGGCGAAGTGGAGCCCCCTGCTGTCCCACCGGCGGGGGTGGAGGCAATAGAAGCGCCGGTGAAGGTAACGGAAGCGGTCATACTGTTTACCGGGGTTCCGTTGGGTACGGTGATACCAACCGTCTTTGCCCCCTCATTCACTATCCCCGCATACTGTACCGATCCCGCCCCCGGGTCGCTGACGCTGAACGCCAGTATCGCCTTGACCGAGGCGGCGGGGCCAACCGGATCGGCCTCCCCATCCGCCCTGAGATGCTCGTCAACATACTGCTCCAGGGACTGGTTGAAGTTACCGCACCCGGAAAGGAGGACCGCCAGGAGGATAATCATTGTATAGGTGATGCCTTTGCCCGCACTACTCATCGTATTTTGCCCTCCCGATATTATCGGTAGATACTGCTCAATTCCTTATCTGAAAGGGTGATCTCTATCATACTGAACCGCCTGCTTGCTGAATTCTTCAAGTGTGGTATTGGCAAAATGTTCGCGTTGCCATTCCGTATAATTGAATGGCTCTTTTATCAGGTTTGAGATAAAAACCTCCGTTTCATACGCGCCCAAAGACTCTAGCAGACAGTTGATCCCATCATCCATAATTACCGCGGTATTACGCATTTTTATCCTCCAAAAAGTTTAAGAACGTTACCGGACTACAAATTTTTATTTCCGGTGATTGGTAACGCAATATATCATCATCGGTAGTGATGAAGTAATCACATCCGGCTTCGATAGCACAGGATATGTGCAAGGCATCGTTTGTTTTTATTTTATGCTTCATAATTTCAGCCGCTCTTGCATCAACCGAAACAGAATAAGACGAGTCAAGATAGATTGTTGCATTTTGAAAGAAAAAATTAATAGGATTTCTTTTAGAAGCATACGGATTAGCATTGTTCTCAAATCGTGAAACATAAGAAACAACCAATTCCAATTGTTTCTCTAGGATTAACCGTTGAATATACAACTTTGACTGTGCTTCAATAGCGATCCTTATCTGCGATTGGTCGTCATAAGGACGATTATATGAGCAATTATCAAGATATATGCGTATCATCCCTCTAGTATACCATAAAAAAATCCTGGCGACAACCTACTTCCGCCTCACTATCCCCGCTATTTTCTCTTGTCCTTACCCACGGTTTCAACTATGACCACGGCGATGGTGTGTTCAATCGGCATGGCGGAAGGGATAGTTTAGGATGCCGCAGGCAGGTCTGGACATAGGTTTGGGGCACGGCATTTTCTTCGGGCCGGACCCGGCGCCGCTCATCGTAGTAGACCGCCTCAATTTCCCGTATCCGCGGAATAAGACCCTTTTCGTACAAATAGTCCCAGCCTACCCAGCGTATCCTGGCATCCGCCGGCAGGGCATGGTTTACCCCGCTGTTCACATGGGCAAACCAGCCATCGGCCATGACCTGTCCCAGTTCCCGGCTAAAAAGCCATTCCGCAGCGGCCCTCTGGGGGCTTGTCAGGTTCTTCTTGATAAGGGCGTACAGGGGGTTAAGCACCGCCCCGTCTT
>BNUW01000170.1 GCA_025997655.1 Spirochaetia bacterium | reverse complement strand
GCGATATAGACCCCGTAGCCCGCCTTGACCAATGCCGGATAATCGAAGCCCACGGCCTTGAGAAACTGGTACCGGGCATATTCCAGGTAATTCAGATAGTTGGCGTTGTTCACATGACCATAGCTATCACATTCATAGGTACGAACCGTTAGAGAACATTCACAAATCATAATCGTTATTATATATTATAGAAAACTCTGATTCAACATGCGAGGTTTTTATGTTCAAGTTCTGCCCGGCCTGCGGCTCGCGGAATATCCGCTTTGAAAACAACAAGGTATTCCACTGCCCCGACTGCGGGTTTTTGTATTACCATAATACCGCCGCCGCCACGGGTCTGGTCATCAATACCGGCGAGGAAATTGTCCTGTTGGTCCGGGCAAAGGACCCTGCCAAGGGAAAGCTGGACCTGCCCGGCGGCTTCGTAGACTCCGGTGAGAGCGCCCTTGAGGGACTGCGCCGGGAATGTCGGGAGGAACTGGGCTGGGACCCGGGGCCGCATTGCACCCTCTTCACCTCCTTCCCCAATGTCTACCCCTACCGGAACATCCTCTACAATACCTGCGATCTCTTCTTTACCATCACCGTGCCGGGGCTCAAAGCCGGAGATTTTACCCTGGAGGAGAAGGAGGTCACGGGGCTGCGTTTTATAAAACCCCGGGATATTACGCTTGAGGATATGGCCTTTGATTCCGGCCGCCGGGCGATACAGGCTTTTTTAAAAAGTGGACGGCAAGGAGAGGAGTAAGCCCTTGCCGTCCATTCACCTCTTTTTTAAATACCGGACACGAAAGACGCGGGACCCGTCCGATTGAATTTTTATCAATATCATATAAATCATATGAATATACTAGGAATATATTCGAAATAAAACCCTTTGTCAAGTGTTTTTTATCTTTTTTGTAAAACTTTTTCCGTTGAGCCAGTTCCAAAATACGGACTCCTGCTTTCTTATTCTTTCCTTTGTCCGTGTTGTCCGTGAGGTCGGTGGTTAAATTCTTTTTCCGCTTTCTATAGTCCCGCCAAATCGAAGGGCGTTTCCTGGTACACATAGTTAAGCCAGTTCCGGAAAAAGAGATGCGCATGGGCCCGCCACCGGACCACCGGGGGCTTGGAGGGGTCGTCCCCGGGGTAGTAGTTTTTGGGGACATCAATGGGTAGGCCCTTTCCCACATCCCGGCGGTATTCCCCGTCCAGAGTCAGGGGGTCGTATTCCAGATGGCCCGTAACGTAGATCTCCCGGCCATCCCGGGCGGTAACGAAAAAGATCCCCACTTCATCGGTTTCCGACTCGATGGTCAGTTCGTGGCAATATGCAATGGCCTGCCGGTCGCTTTCGGTGTGCCGGGACTGGGGGGCGAGGAATTCGTCGTCAAAGCCCCGGAACAGGGGGCTGTTCCGCTCGTTCACCCCATGGGGGAATATGCCGAAGAGCTTCTTAGGCAGTACCAGCTTGGGAACCCCGTACCGGTGGTACAGCCCCGCCTGGGCGCCCCAGCAGATATGCAGGGTGGACCAGACATACCGCGAAGAATAGTCCAGTATCGCCGCCAGTTCGCTCCAGTAGTCCACCTCCTCAAAGGGCAGGGTTTCCACCGGGGCGCCGGTGATGATCATGCCGTCATAGCGGATGTTTTGCCGGATGATATCCTCGGAACTGACGTAAAATTTTTCCAAATGCCCCGGCGGCGCGTTCCGGGATTCGTGGCTCCCCATGCGGAGAAAACTGATGTCCACCTGCAGGGGGCTGTTCCCCAAAAGCCGCAGCAATTGTATTTCCGTATCCACCATGGTGGGCATGAGATTGACAATCCCCACCTTGAGGGGACGTATGTCCTGGAGTTCCGCACGGTCTTCGGTCATAACAAAAACATTTTCTTCCCGCAGTTCATCATAGGCGGGCAGGGTTCTGGGTATCTTAATCGGCACGGTGAACTCCTATAGACCTGAATCCAGGGGAAGCCGGGGAACGCCGGAAACTCCCAGGTAACGGCTGATGAGCTCAACTAAAATATCGTGATCCTGCAAGTGGGGCAGCCCCGAAACCAAAGCCGCGCCAACCAGACCGGTCCCCTTCACCACGATGGGGAAACCGCCCCCGGACATGACATACTCCTGCGGGGACAGCCCCTGCTGCGCCAGGTCTTCACCATTCCGCTGCCACCGCAGGGTCGTAAGAAGGCTGCTGGCTTCCTTATCCCTCAGGGTATTGAATTTGCGGGTCATCCAGAAATTATTATTCAGATTGGTTCCTTCGGGAAAATACTGAAAGACAATCAGGCCGCTGATCAGCCGGATGCTGGCGGAAATCGCATAGTTTTTATCGAAAATCTCGCCCACCATCACATTCCCCAGATCCCAGGCATCCTTCCGGGAAAAATGAGGAAACTGAAGCTGCGCCTCCTGTTTTTCCACAATGCCGATAGCCGTATCTAAATCCATTTTCATAACCCACTCCTACAGAAACAGTGTACCAGATGATCGTTCACCAGCCCGGCGGACTGCATGAAAGAATATACGATAGTAGACCCCACAAAGGAAAACCCTTTCTGTTTCAGTTCCTTCGATATGGTATCCGAAAGCTCCGTTGTTGCGGGGACTTCCTTCATGGTTTTATAGTGATGCACAAGGGGCTCCCCATCCACCCAATTCCACAGCCACTTGGAAAAAGAAGCCCGCCCCTCCATCATGGCAAGGTAGGCCCGGGCATTTTCGATGGCCGACCGTATCTTCCGCGAATTCCGGATAATCCGCGCGTCCCCCATGCACCGCTCAATGTCCTTGTCACCATAGGCGGCGATACGTTCCGGGTCCATCCCGTCAAATACCTCTCTATACCCGCCGCGTCGTTTCAGGATCGTAAGCCAGGAAAGCCCCGCCTGGGCGCCCTCCAGAATCAGCAGCTCAAAAAGTTTCCGGTTATTTTTCAAGGGCCGGCCCCATTCCTTATCGTGGTAACGCATATAATCGGCATCCCCGAGACACCAGGGGCAGCGGACAAGTTCCATGGCTCTTTATAGCACGCCTCATTGTAATTTACAAGGATTGCCCCTATACTAAGGCAAGAGGTTTACCATGCCGTCCGCACTTGTCAAAGAAGAGTCCCAGACCTACCCGTCCGCAAACTACCGGCCTACGCCGCCCTACCGCTCCGACTACACCTATGCCGATGTTCTCGAATGGGATGAAGATTTCCGGGCCGAGATTATTGAGGGGGAACTATACATGATGTCCCCCCCTGTCCGCAAACATCAGGGGCTTCTGAGGGAACTATTTGTCCCGATTGCCAATTTCCTGAAAGGGAAGCCCTGCAAGGTATACCCGGCCCCTTTCGGAGTCCGGCTGCACCCCAGAAAAGACCTTCGCGACAAAACGGTATTGGAACCGGATATTTCCGTAATTTGCGATGTTTCAAAGCTGGACGACCGCGGCTGTAACGGCGCGCCGGATATGATAATTGAGATACTTTCCCCCTCTACTGGGACCAAGGATAAGGTACGTAAATATAATCTCTACCTGGATGCCGGAGTTCGGGAGTACTGGATAGTTGACCCAAAGACAGAGACGGTGCAGGTTTATGTCCTTGAAAACGGCCGGTATGTTGCCGCTTCTTATGGTGACGCCGATACCATCGCTGTCACCGTTTTGCCCGGCTGCACAATTAATTTAAAGGAAGTGTTTGCGGAATGAAGAAAATTAACGTAGGTATCCTGTTCGGCGGCAAATCTGCGGAGCATGAGGTTTCCCTCCAATCGGCAAAAAACGTTTTCGACGCCATTGACCGGAAAAAGTACAACCCCATCCTTATCGGCATTGACAAAAGCGGCCGCTGGCTCCTGAACGAGGGCGCCGGGTTTCTCCTCAACGCCGATGATCCCAAAACCATACGGCTCAACCAGTCCAGCGACGCCGTGGTCCTGGCCCCCCAGAGCGGCGGCCGGATTTCCAACCTTACGGATATCACGAAGGAAAAATCCATCGACGTAATTTTCCCCATCCTCCACGGTCCTTTCGGCGAAGACGGCACCGTCCAGGGCCTCCTCAAGCTGGCGGACATCCCCTTTGTGGGTCCCGGCGTTTTAGGTTCCGCCGTGGGCATGGACAAGGATGTGATGAAGCGCCTGCTCCGGGATGCCGGCATCCCCATCGGCCGCTTCCTGACCCTGCAATCCCACGAACCGCTCCCGCCCTTTAAGAAAATCGTCAAGGCCCTGGGGCTGCCCCTCTTCGTAAAGCCCGCCAACATGGGCTCCTCGGTGGGCATCAG
>BNUW01000169.1 GCA_025997655.1 Spirochaetia bacterium | reverse complement strand
GCCGGATTTTAAAAAGAGATCCTCCTTCCGTATCCAGGAATTCTTTCCAATCACACAGGCCCGTTCAACCGCATTCTCCAATTCCCGGATGTTTCCCGGCCAGGAATAGGACAACATTGCCTCCATGGCCTCATTGGAAAACCCCTCAAACTGCTTCTTGGTTTCCCGGATAAATTTTTTCAGAAAGTACTCCGCCAGTTCCGGAATATCCTCCGGGCGCTGACGCAGGGGCGGCACATAGATGGGCAGTACGTTCAGCCGGTAATACAGATCGCTGCGGAATTCCCCGGTGTCAACCAGGGCTTCGATATCCTTGTTGGTGGTGGTTCTGGTGGTAGGTTTTATCGCCGGTTTTTCTATCAGGGATGGGCTGCGCATAAAAGCTATCAGCGCGGTTGAAGATTTTACCCGGCGCTATGATATCCTCGTGATGGATATTAACGAAAGCGCCAAGGCGGCGGATGTAGAAGCCCTTTTGGATGATGTTACCGCCTTTGGGGCGAAGCACGGAGGCTATGCCGGCGCCAGGGCGTATTCCATAGCGGCGTCCATCTATGCGGAGCGGAAGGACTGGGGGGAGGCGGAAAAAGCCTGGGAGCGTTCCGCCAAGTCTGCGAGGAATTCATACCTGGCCCCGGTGTCGCTGTTCAATGCTGCGGTAGCCGCAGAAGAGCAGGGGAAGCTGACCGAGGCCATCAGTTTTTATACCGAAAGCGCCGCCCACCTTTCCGCTTTTCCCGGCGCCGCCCGTGCCCAGTTTGCGATAGGGAGACTATACGAAGCCCAGGGCGATACCCAGGCCGCCCTTGAAGCGTACCGGCTTATACCGGAAAAATGGGGAAACGAATCTACCTGGATCAATCTGGCTCAAGACCGGATCATAGCTCTTAGCGGGTTATGATGGTAAAGATACCGGCGGTAACCGAATTGCGGCTTTTCCGTTTTTTTGTATCCCTTCTGATAAGCGGCAGTATTCTTGTGTCCTGCGGGCTCGATGAGTATCCGTACCTTGAACCGATTGAACCGGGTATTTCCATGGTATTTAATACAAGAGCTTATATCAGGCTTTCTGGTTCTCTCCCGGATTACTTCCGGAATTATATCATTTATTACCGTATTTATATCAGCGGGGAATCTGAAACAGGAACGATAATCCCCGACCGGATGGCTAGTCTTAATCCCGCTTTAGCTACCGATTATAACAATTTGCTTTCCTCTACTACCGCCAATACGACCAATACACCGGTACCGAGCTCTATGGATATTTTTTCCAACCGGAAATATTATCCCCTGGCTTTAGAAGGCTCATCCATTGAAAGCGTTTTAAATAGCAATGCAGAAGACAAGACTATTACCTTAGATTTCGCCACCACTCCTGAGCATACTAAGCCCTTTCTTATCGACTGGAACGGAACCACCTATCAACTCTTCCGTTCCGATTATAATATGCGTCCCTATGATGCCAATAACCGTTATTTCATAAATTCCGATGAAATAAATAATCAAACCTATATAGATACCGCTACCTCTACTAATCTGGATATCCAGACCAATACTAATACCGGTTACACCTATGTATCCATGTATATTATAGCCTTTGGCCTGGACCCTAATACTTTCTCCAATATCTATAGTACACCGACTTTTATCGGCGTTTTCATGTTACCCGACCCCAACTGAAAAACCAGGGGGAGCGGGGGGGGCCTAAAAGGCAATCTTCTTTACTAGCTATAATGTATATTCTGTCTACTTCTATTCCGTTTTTTGATTGCAAAAAAGCGAATGGGTTGGTTGTTGCGGCCGGATTATTCTGTACATGGGTGAAGTAAAATCAAATAGCGGTTACCGTATCCCTCTATTTATTTCTTTACTTGAAATATCGCTTTAATTATTTTCCAGCGGATATTTAGAACAATAGTCTTTCACCTTGTCTATTATCTCTAGTAAAACAGGTGTGTATTTTATTACACCTGCAAAAAATTTTGGTATTTCGTTTATTTGATACTCGTGAACAATACTATTTCTTAAATCTTTTATGGTATGCAGCAAACCTGCGGATTGGACTATTCCGCGTTTCTCGGCGCGGTTCATTATATCAATAATGGTGCCTATGTCTTCAGACTCGACAGTATCTATGCTTCTCAATACTTTATTTACAAGCATATCGGTTGTTCTGGCATACCTTGATGTCAAAACTTCAAGTTTATCAAATTCTTCGGCTGAATAATTGTCTTTTTGGCCTATATTTTTGGTTTGCTCATAAGATCGTTTTACCCAATCGGCGCTCAAATTAAGGGTATTAATATTTTCCAGCAATACATTTATGTGCAGCTCATTCATTTTAACTGTATTCCTTCTTCAACGGCCAATCTAAAAAAAGCTTCATGGCCGTCTTTTGAAATAACTATATCTAATTTTTGTTCGCCAATTCGGTTACAAATAGACCGTCTTACCTGTATTTTTTGCATTATATCTTCGTTTATTTTTTCAGAAAGGATAGCAATATCAATGTCGCCGCCTTTTTTACTATCGTCTGTTCGGGAGCCAAAAAGCCAAATATCGGCATTGGGATCGGTGTTCCTTACAGAATCGATAATTACGTTTTTTTCATAGTCTGATATTCGCATTTTTACCGCTTCCTTATCGGTGTTGATTTAATCTTAGAACCTACTTTATCAATTTCTGATTTTTTTGTCAACACGCACGGGAGTCACTTACCATGGATACAAGGAACGGTAAATTGCAAAGTATGAATCGGGCTGGCTTGGGTCGCTGCGGCTTTTTGCCAGAACTGTTTTACGGGTTAAGGTATAGATGGAGTTGCCGGAATTTGTCCTTATTGTGCGGTAATTTTTTTCATCGGTTGCCGGGACTAAATCATCGCCGCCATCTGGCGATTGGTATACTGAACCCCAGAGTAACGACGGGATTGAATGTTTCCTGGCGCCGCTGGGGATTCGTACTTTGATAGCTTCCTTTACCAGAATGCCGCCGGGAAGATTAGTATTCATTTTCTGTATAAAATCATCTGCGGGAAAGCTTGCTCCCTCATGGAGGTTTAAGTCAATATTGGCAATCTCACCGAGGGCGCTGATACCCAGGGATAAGGGGGATGCAAAATCCAGTTTGGGGGTGGGATTAAAGCCCTGGCTGAATAAGACCGGTATTCCGGCGCGCATAAAGGCCATGGAGAAGAGCTCAACCAGGGCTAAATGGGGGAGAAAAACGGCGGAATCCCGCTTTTCAAAGGAAAACAGGATGCGCAGGGTCAAGGGGTCTTGTTTCTCCGGCTCAATAACCGCAGGTTTAGCCTGAAGTAAATTGTCGTTATGTATGGTATTGTATACTACCTCGGTATCCACATTACAGTTTCCACAGGGATTATTGCATTTATCTATACAGGGTGAAGTAAATTCTTCCAGGTTGGATTTTTCATATTCCCGTTTAAGGAATCCTGCCGCCGTGCCGCTGTTAATAGAATCCCAGGGTAAGGGATCTTCAGTGTTTCGGGGACGGTGAATCGCCTGGACCAGGGGGGCATGGGTTTCCAAAAGTTCCGCCCAAATGTCTTTTTTTATATGCTCATCCCAGGCGTCTAAACGGCAGCCCCGGGTATAGGCTTCTTCGATAAGCTCCCCTACCCGCTCATCCCCCCGGCTCAGTACCCCTTCAAGCGTTGCGATAAAGGGATCGTTATAACTCACCTTGTGACCACGGGGCTTTAGGCTGTTCCGGATATGGTCGATCTTGGCCCGGGCGGTCTTTTCATCAATCTGGGCCGCCCATTGATAGGGGGTGTGGGGTTTCGGGATAAAGGCGCCCACATTGATATTGAAGTGCATCCCGATGCGGCGGGCAATTTCCAGGATAAACTCAACAATCTCCTGTTCTTCGCTGCGGGAAGCTCCGGAGGCTCCCACCGGGAGTCCCACCATAAAGTAAAATTTCGCGCCCCGCCAGCCGTTGCGTTTGGCTTCCGTCAGAATAGCGGCCACCGTGTCCCTGCTTACTTCTTTGTTAATCGCCATTTGCCAGGCATCCGCCGGGGTTTCCACCGCAAAGGTAAGCCCGCTTTTCCGTACCATGGATACCTTTTCTAACAGGGGAAGTGAAAAGGTGGAAACCTTCAAGGAGGGAAGCTGGAAGGAAATATGCCGGGAAGCGTATTCGTCGTTCAGCGATCCTACCAGGGAGTCGATGTGCTGATAGTCGCCGGTGGACAGGGATGAGAGGCTTATTTCCCGGTAGCCCCCGGTATTGATAAAAGCGGCGGCCTCCG
>BNUW01000168.1 GCA_025997655.1 Spirochaetia bacterium | reverse complement strand
GGTTCCCTACAAGGGGGAGATGCGGGGCTACCTGCATCAGTTGGTATCCGGGCTCCGTAAAGGTATGGGGTATTGCGGCTGCAAGACCATTGATGAACTAAAGAAGTACCGCAGGTTCACCCGGATCACCGCTGCGGGTTTGAAGGAGAGCCACGCCCACGACGTGACCATCACCCAGGAAGCGCCGAACTACAGCCGGGTCTAGGACAGGGGCATTATGAAACAGATAATCGCCCTGTGCATGGGCATGGTACTGGCCGCGGGGTTTTGTTTCGCGGACCCGGTGGAGGGCTTCTGGATCAGTGTGGACGATAAAACCGGTAAGGCCACCGCCGGCTGGGAAATATACCGGCAGAACGGCAAACTCTATGGCAGGATACTTTCCATTGCGGGCTACCCCCAGGATGCGAAGGCTTTTTACTGCAAGGAATCCTACCGGGACTTTCCCCTGCCGGGCAAGGTGAACCAACTGCCGGTCATCGGGACCCCCTGGCTTTTCGGCCTCTCTCCGGACGGGCCGGGAAAGTGGAGCGGCGGCCAGGTGATCGATCCCCAAAACGGCAATATGTACAAGTGCAAAATCACCTACCGGACGGCGGACGGGAAACGGCTCAAAACCGACGCCCTGGAAATGCGGGGAGAAATCGGCCTGGGCATAGGCCGAAGCCAGTTCTGGCAAAAGAGCACCCAGGCGGAGGCGGGGGGCTTGCGGTAAGCCTGCCGAGAACATTTTGTACAAAATTTTCACTTGATTTTTCCCCCAAGTAATGCTATTCTGGCATTATTATGGAGGAAGCTTTATGAAAAAAGCACTATTTGGATGTTTGGCGGCGCTCCTGATTGCGGGAACAGCGTTCGCCGGCGGCGGGCAGCAAGGCGGGAAGAAGGGTTACACCTTCGGCTATACCTGCATGCAGCTGAGTAACCCCTTCTTTACTATCCTGGAAAAATCTATCCGGGCTGAGGTAGAGAAAAACGGCGATAAGCTCATCACCGTTGATCCGGCCATGGATGTGGCCAAGCAGATCAACCAGATCGAGGACCTTATTTCCCAGGGAATTGACGCGATCTTCCTGAACCCCGTGGACTGGGAAGGGATTCGCCCCGCCCTCGTGGCCTTACAGCGGGCGAAGATTCCGGTAATCAACTTTGACGCGGAAGTCAAAGACATGGACCTGGTTACCGCCTATGCCGGTTCCGATAACAAGAACGCCGGGTATGTCTGCGGCGTTGACCTGGTAGCCCGGTTCCCCAATGGCGGCCCCATCGCCATCCTTGACTCCCCCACCATGAACTCCGTGCGGGATCGTATCGACGGATTTAACGATGCCATCAAAGGGAAGGGCTTCAATGTGGTGTACCAGAAGGACTCCCTGGGGGATCTTCCCACCGCCCTGCGGAATACCGAAGACCTTCTCCAGTCCCATCCTGAGGTATTGGCCATCATGGGCGGGAACGATCCCACAGCCCTGGGCGCCCTTGCCGCCTGCCGGACCGCTAACCGGACGAACATCCTCATCTACGGCGTAGACGGTTCCCCGGAAGCCAAAGCCGCGATTGCCCAGGGCGGGCAGTTCGCCGGTTCCGGCGCGCAGAGCCCCATCGCCATCGGTCAGGAATCGGTGGTGCTGGCCTATAAGATCCTCAACAAGGAACCCTACGACAAGCGCGTGCCCGTAAAGACCTTTATGATCAACAAGGACAATGTCGCCCAGTACGGTACCGACGGCTGGCAGTAAAATTCGTTTTACGGTAGAATAGTTCGGTAAAAGGCTGTCCAAAATAGGTAGGTATGCTTGTTTGGACAGCTTCTTTTTATAGTACAAAACTGATAAAAAGGAGTTCTCCCGGTGAGTGAAAACATCCTGTTGGAAATGGAGCATATACGGAAGGAATTTCCCGGGGTGCAGGCCCTCAAGGATGTTTCTTTACAGCTTCGGGCGGGGGAGGTCCACGCGCTTTTGGGCGAAAACGGCGCGGGAAAGTCCACGCTTATCAAGGTGTTGGGCGGCATCTATACCGCCAATGGCGGGACCATCCGCATTAACGGAAATCCGGTAAGCATCGAATCCGTTTTGGACGCCCAGAAAAACGGTATCAGCGTTATACACCAGGAACTGGTTCTGGTTCCCCACATGACCGTGGCGGAAAATATTTTCCTTGGGCGGGAACCCACGGCGGCAAATGGGACCGTGGATTTTAAAAAAATGAACGCCGATGTAAAAGAAATTCTTGATTCCTTTGAGCTTGCTATTATTCCCGATGAAGAAGTAAGCAAACTAACCATCGCCCAGCAGCAGATGGTGGAGATCATCAAGGCCCTTTCCTTTAACTCCAATATTCTGGTCATGGATGAGCCGACCTCATCCCTTTCGGAAAAGGATGTGGGGTTCCTGTTTGAGACGATCCGGAAACTGAAGAAAAACAACGTGGGAATTATCTATATATCCCACCGGATGAGTGAACTAAAGCAGATAACCGACCGTATCACGGTGATACGGGACGGAGAATATATTGGAACCAGGGAAACCGCTACAGCCACCAACGACGAATTGATCGCCATGATGGTGGGCCGCCAACTGACCAACTACTATACCCGTACCTTTAGTGAACCGGGGGATGCGGTTCTTGAAGTGCGGAACCTGAGCGACGGCAAACTGCTGAAGGATGTTTCCTTTGAATTGCGCCGGGGGGAAATTTTAGGGTTCGCGGGGCTGGTCGGCGCGGGCCGCAGCGAGGTGATGAAGGCTGTTTTCGGCATCGACCCCTTCACGCGGGGCGATATTCTCGTGGCGGGAAAGCCGGTAAAAATCAGCAACCCCGAAGAAGCTATGACCCTGGGCATCGCCCTGGTGCCGGAGAGCAGAAAAATTGAGGCGCTCTTCCCCCAGCAAAGCGTTATGTACAATATTACTATTAAGACGATTAAAGAATTTATCCGTGGGATATTTGTAAACAGGGAAAAGGAGTTGGCCATCACCAGGGAATACGTGGACAGCATGGCGATTAAGACCCCGACCTATACCCAGACCGTGGGGAACCTGTCCGGCGGGAATCAGCAAAAGGTTATTATCGGCCGCTGGCTTGCCACAAAGCCGAAGATCCTTATCCTGGATGAGCCCACCAAGGGCGTTGACGTGGGGGCCAAGGCGGAGATATACGCCATCATGAACGAACTTGCAAAACAGGGTGTGGCCATCATCATGATTTCTTCCGAGCTGCCGGAGGTTATCAATATGAGTGACCGGGTAATTGTTATGAGCGGCGGTAGAATCACTGCGTGTCTGCCCCGGGAAGAGCTTTCCCAGGAACAGATTATGAAATATGCGACCCAATTTGTTGCCTGAAAAAACGGAGGAATAAGGACTTATGAAAAACACCAAGGAAGACAAACGTGAAGGTTTTTTCAAAACCTCGCAAAACCCCGGGATTCGTTTTTTACGGGAGAATTTGGGCATCATCATCGGGCTTTTCGTCCTCGGCCTGGTCCTGGTAATTTACGATATTATCCAGGGTAGAACCGTTTTTTTATCCACCAACAATATCATGAACGTTCTGCGCCAGGTGGCTACCAATATCTATATCGCCTGCGGTATGACCATGATTATCATCCTGGGGGGCATTGATCTCTCCGTGGGGTCCATCGTCGGCCTTTCCGGGTGCGTCACCGGCGGGCTTATTGCTTTCCAGCATTTTCCCCTGCCCGCGGCGGTTTTAGCGGGGCTGCTGGTGGGGATGGCGGCGGGGGCCTTCAACGGGCTGGTGGTTTCCAAGACCACCATACCGCCCTTCATCGTCACCCTGTCCATGATGAACATCGCCCGGGGCGCGGGGTATGTGTATACCGGCGGCCAGCCCATCCGTATCATGTCGGATTCCTTTAACTTTATCGGGTCCGGGTATATTGGCATCGTCCCGGTGCCGGTTATCTATCTGATTATCATCGTGCTCATATCGGCGTTTATCATGAACCGGACGAAACTGGGGCGGCATATATACGCCGTGGGCGGTAATCCTACGGCGGCCCGGTTCTCGGGCATCAAAAACGGCCGGGTGCTTTTCTTCGCCTACCTCTTTTCGGGGACCATGGCCGCCATTTCCGGCATCGTCCTTGCGTCCCGCATGTTCAGCGGCCAGCCCACGGCGGGACAGGGCGCGGAAATGGACGCCATCGCGGCGGTCGTATTGGGGGGCACCAGTATGTCCGGGGGTGTCGGTAAGATCGGCGGCACCGTTATCGGCGCACTGATCATCGGGGTACTCAACAACGGCCTTAACCTGTTAAACATCAACTCCTTCTGGCAGTACATTGTGAAAGGCGTTCTTGTTATCGGAACCGGCATAGGCGGTAACCAGGTCCATGTCTTTGACTTCCGCGTCAAAGTTGATTACCGGAATCTTCGCCCGCTGTAAGGCCACGAGGGCGGGGCGAATC
>BNUW01000167.1 GCA_025997655.1 Spirochaetia bacterium | reverse complement strand
TCTACCCAACTGGCAGAAATGAATTTGTCACGATCAAGTTCGATTTTTTGTCGCTTCAGGCTCGTGCGTATATTATTATGCACCTCATCAAATTTCTGCGTATAATATATTTTGCGACCGAAGTGCTTATCAAAGGTCAGCCCTATAAGCCCTCTCTGCAGCTTATCGATGGCTGGTGTGAGCTTTTCGACTATATTATCAGTGCTTTGCTGAAGCATTTCTCCCATTTTTTCAGTGTCTTGATTTACTTTCCCGGATAATTTATTTATACCCGCAGACACGCCATTGTTAAACATTTCAGTCGCTTTTTCAAACTTGTCAAAAATCCCCATAATATTAATCCCCCATTTCCCAATTACGTGCAAACCGTCCTGCACCGGACATCCGTCTGCGGATACTACTTTTAACACCAAGAACACCAGTAGTTACAAATTATAAAACCACTTCTTTTTTCAGCTTTTCCTTCCAGTCCAGCACAATCTGCCGGTTTAACGCCGCCACTTTACAAAAATGCTCGTTTATTTTGAGCGGGTTCCCATCGGGGTCTTCGTTAGCGTTGCGGACCATGCACATGGCGCAGAAAGATTTATCGGCGCAGACAGTACACTTAGGGAAGTCCTTTTTCCTCAAACCCCGCAGATACTGTACCTTGGGTGAAGTATTCCATATTGTACGCAACGGCGTTTCCCGAACATTGCCAACCACATAGTCCTGCCATCCTGGGCAGGGATATATATTCCCATTAGCAACCATACATATTGAGGAAACACCAACCCCGCAGATAATATCATTACTGGTATCATGGGCATCCCCTTGTTCCATATCGGCATTAGCCATTTCCGTTTGATAATCATCATCGTTATTAATAATATCGTTAATAACCGTTCCAACTTCTTCAAGGGAGAGCCGGTTGTCAAGGTTGCCGGTTGTATGGTCGTAACGTGCCATCATAATATAGTCGGTTACGGCCCGCACTTTGTGTGTTTGTGCCCAATTCAGCACATCTACAAAACAATTTTTGTTTTGTTTCATGGTGGGACAGCTTATCTGTAAGGGTATATCATTTTTGATAAGCCGGAGAATAGCGTCCCGGGTTTTCACAAAAGAGCCGGGCATTTTGGTAATGGAATCATGTATTTCCGGGTTCATGCTGTAGAGAGATACTTGTACACTGGAAAGCCGGATTTCTTTCATTTCTTTAATAATTTCATCGTTAAGCAGGGTAAGGTTGCTGAGGATATTGATGGAAAAATCGTATTCCTTTGCCTTGCGTAAAAATTCAAGAAAGTTTTTATGCAACAGGGGTTCCCCGCCCGAGAGAGTAAGGCTCAAAAGTCCCATATCCCGGCACTGGTCTAGTACATCGTAGAATAGGGCCGGATCAATATCACTGATTTTATTTTCGTGGGGAATATAGCAGTGAATGCACCGTTCATTACAGCGGCTGGTCAGCTCTATTTGCAATTGTGTTAAATGGGGCTTGTTCTTAAAATGTTCGTCAAGATATTGCTGGCTTGACTGTTCCGCCCGGAGTATTACCGGAGTAAAATCATTTTTAATAGTTTTTGGTTCCAGGGCGGAATAAGAAAAACGTGTATCCTTGGCATCCAGTTCCGCTTCGGTTTCGCCTGAGATGATAAAACCATCTTCTTCCAGAATTTTGTAAAAGTCAATAACATCCTGTTCAATGGAAGCCGGGTCTACCCCGATAAATGATGCGGCAATGTCCTTTGTCAATTCCTGCAAAGTACGGGGCTTACGGGAAAGCGCTTTAAGGAATACCGCGCCGGAAGCATCCGTAACCCGGTCGCCGAAGTCGCTTTTGCTGGTGATATAGCCCACATCGGGACATGAAAGATCCTGGTAGATGCGGATAAAGGTGTCAAATTTTTGACGGTAGAGCATTAAGAGCCTCCAAATATGCGTTGATTTTAGCAGTTTTTTCAGGTGTTAATGCCATTGGCTTACCCTCCATAAAACTTTGATTTTGAAGACATGCTCCCGCAGGGTTCACCAGTACGGAACAGCGTCTGCCAACAGTGGATACGCCGCCGTACCAGACGACGTACCCACTTCCAAGGATTTACCGGAAATTATTGAGTCCGTTCACAATCTTTGCACCAACTAGCAGCATTATTCAAGTTAGCAGGGCACCCTGCCGCATACGATCCCTGGGCGCTGTTCTGCGCTACAATCACCGGTTTTGAATAAGTCATATTCTTTCCTTTTGCGTTTAAAGTCCGCACGACTTTTGTTTATTGGGTATTCAACGAATACCATTTTTAAAACCGGTCGGATCAACGATCCGCTGACTCCGGCATAAAAATCAAAATTTTCACCTTCGCTCAATGCTATCACGCACCTAACGCACGGCGATACGCTTCGCCCCAATCATTCCCCTTTACCCGCAGGGTTTCTACGCTTACGCCCAATGCACGCAACAATTCAATCGTTTCTGCCTGGGTGTTTTTCGCTTTGTCATCCTGTGTATCAGAGGTAAAAGCGAAATAGCGGATGGTATTTTTAGGCAGCGCCGGTTTACCCTCCCGGATTTTGTGGCTCCGGTAGGACAGGAGCCACAAAAATCTGACCATCCCATATTCTTTCCTTTTGCGTTTAAAGTCCGCTTGACTATTATATTTAAGCGTCCTTAAGAAACGCCTTATACCCCTTATACGCCGTATACAGGTCAATCTTACTTATCACCTCAAAAGGTGAATGCATGGAAAGTACCGGAATACCACAGTCCAAAACATCTATACCTAGGTTGGCAAAAATACAGGCGATGGTTCCTGCTCCGCCTTTATCAACTGTACCCCAGCCGCCGTATTGCCACCGGATATTATTTCTGTTGAAAATACCCTGAACTTTCTGGCAATATTCCGCATTGGCGTCATTACCAGTACCAGATTTTGACAGGGCGATACCTTTGCCAAAATAGGGAGCAGTTTTCTTGTCATACACTTCACTGTAGTTTGGGTCATACGCCGCATTGACATCCGCCGTAAGCATAGAGGAATTACTTAGTAACAAGCATACATCAATGTCCATATAATTATTTGTAACTTTGGCATAGAGATATTTGAGGAAGTTTTCGAAATAACGGGATCTGGGGCCGGTATTGCCACCACCGTCTTCTTCTTTGTCGGTCAGAAGACACACTATTGTTTTTTCCAGTGCATGATTAGGGTCAACAAAATATAAAGCCCCATAAAAAGCCGTATATGCACAACATTTATCATCATGACCGTATCCACCTATCATGCTCCGATCAAGCCCCACATCTTTCAGCTTACCCGCAGGGACAAAGGTAATTTCCGCACTAGCAAAATCCTCCTCCGTCATACCGTATTGTGCATACAATAAATGGAG
This sequence comes from Spirochaetia bacterium, assembly GCA_025997655.1. Taxonomy (GTDB): domain Bacteria; phylum Spirochaetota; class Spirochaetia; order Treponematales; family Breznakiellaceae; genus Termitinema. Next base: position 1,082 of record BNUW01000167.1, on the reverse strand, counting down.
GATAGTGAGTTTAACCTTATCCGCCGCCTTATCATCTGTAAATGGTTCTGATCCCGCAAGAATATCAAGCTCCTCACCACTGATAAATTCCGATGCTTTTTTCTGCATCTGATCGGTTGCAAAATGCGGCAATAGATCCGTAATAGTAAAAACCGGGTCCTCTTCATCTTCACCGACACAAATATCCCGACGTTCCCCATTTTTTGTAATCACCACACCATGCAGGGCAAGGGGAATAGCTGTCCACTGATATGGCTTTATCCCTCCGTAATACTGGGTATCGAAGAGGGCAAATTCAGAATCTTCATAGAGGGGATTGGTTTTTAAGTCTATCCGAGGTGAATCCACATGGGCGCTCAGAATATTGACGCCTTCTTGTAAAGGCTTGGTGCCGATGATGGCAAACACCAGAGATTTGCCCTTAACGTGCTGATATACCTTTGATCCCGGAGCTAACTTGCCGTTTTGTTTTAGTGCTTCTTCAATAGTAATGAAACCTTCCCGCTTCAAAACAGACACACATTGAGCGGTAAATTCCCGCTCTGTTTTTCCTTTGGCAAGAAAATTTTTGTATTGCTCCGCGAATTGGGATATCGCCTGCCGCTCCTCCGGCGAAGCGGTCTCCCAGCAATTCTTGATGCTAAAGGAGAGTTTTTCGGTGAGCAGTTGGCCTTGGGTTTTCACGGCTTCTTCGGTCATAGGGGAACAGCTTCCTTCTGCAGTTTTTCCGTCCATTCCCGTGTAACTTTATGGTTAAGCAATGCCATGTCGCAAAAATATTCAGGCGGTTTAAATGGATCCCCATCAGCATTTTCGTTAGCATTCCGAGCCATACACGTTATACAAAATGGCCTTTCTATACAATTAAGACATTTAGGAATGTCTCGCTGCCGTAGGTTTCGTAAATATTTTGCTTTTGGTGAATTTTCCCAAATATCCCGCATGGATTGTTTTGAAGTATTTCCAATAACATAATCTTGCCATCCCGCACAGGGAAAAATATCACCATTGGTTACCATACTACAAGTAGTAACACATGCACCACACAAACCGTCGTCACTTGTATCCCGGGGTTCAGGTTT
>BNUW01000166.1 GCA_025997655.1 Spirochaetia bacterium | reverse complement strand
GGATAAAATGTAACGAACCTACTGTGTTCGAGGTGTCCCTGGGATGAATCGGTTCAATAAGAGCTTTCGCCGCTTCAAGGGCTTCGTCCAGGCGTACCTTTCCGGCTTTTATCATGTCTTGCATGAAGCCTTCAATATCTTTCTTGTCAAACCCAGAAAAAGCGCCTGTTGTGTAATCGTTATAAGCTTCTTTAAGGCTGTCAAAGAGGTCCATGTAATCTACGATATAGCCGTAATCTTTATCATCGCCGTCAAGACGGTTTACACGGCATACCGCTTGAAAAAGGCCGTGGTCCTGCATATGCCGGTCAATATATAGAAAGGTAGCCGGAGGAGCGTCAAAACCGGTGAGAAGCTTATTTACTACAATCAGCAGCTTCATCTGGGCCGGTTCATCAATAAACTTCTGCTTTATTTCGGTTTCAAATTGTTCTACTTTTTCAATGGCTTTGTCACTTTCGATATTGAAATAATTCTTGAGCATTTCACGGTAAATTTCAAAACGGGTGATTTTTTCAGTAATAGTATCGCCTTCTCCCTTTATATCGCTTGTAGTCGGTATATACGAGGTAATGATGGCGCATTGAGATAACCCGGCTTTTTGGAATAGTTCATAGTAGCGGCAGGCGTTATAAATGCTATCAGAAATCAAGAGGGCATTTCCCCGTCCATTTTGCAAGCGTTCCTTCTTGTCCATATCGAGCATGATATCCATGACAATCTTTTCAAGCCGTGATTTGCTTGAGAATACCTTCTTTATCGTACCCCACCGATTTTTAAGTTCATTTTTAGCGTGCTGCGTTAACCCCTTTGTCTTTGTTTCAAACCAATCATCAAGTTTTTCAGGGGAAGTGATTTTTTGTTCTATATCCCTTGCCTCATACCGCAAATCAAGGACAACCTTGTCTTTGACCGCTTCGTTAAACTTATAGGTGTGAATATAGCGCCCGAATATTTCACGGCTGGTTTTCTTATCGGTTTTCAGGATTGGCGTGCCGGTAAACCCGATGAAAAGAGCGTTAGGGACAAAATGTTCCATTGCGGTATGGAGTTTGCCGCTCTGGGTCCTGTGGCATTCGTCAACAAAAACATAAATGTCACCTTTAGCCTTATAGTCTTTTGGTATGCTGTTCTTTAAATCGGCAAGGTATTTTTCAATATCATTTTCGTCCGGCTCATCCTTATCTTTCCTGCCAAACTTGTGTATAAGGGAACAGAGGAGCCAAGGGGTAGTGTCATTGAGTTTTTCAAGCAGATCCCGCCCGCTTTTAGTCCGGTAGATTTGTTCATTAATGCCCAAATAAACCTTTTCTATTTGCGCATCCAGTTCATCACGGTCTGTAATGATAAGCACACGGGCATTAGGATTAAAACGCCGTAACCATTTTGAAAGCCAAACCATAGTCAGGCTTTTACCTGAGCCCTGGGTATGCCAGATAATACCGCCTTCCCGCCGCCTGATAAAATCCTGCGCCGATTTGACCCCGAAATACTGGTTGTGCCGGGCGAGTTTCTTTATTCCCCGGTCAAATACAATAAAGTCTTGCAAAATTTCAAGGAAACGGGCCGGGTTAAGGAGTTCAACGACATCCCGGTCAAGAATATTATCATATTGAGCAGCCTGAGCCCGCAGGTCTTTGGTTATTTTAAGCAGATAGGGAAAGTCGGCGTCCTTTTGGGAAGAAAAACAAATGTATCCAGGAGAGATCCATGTATAAACCAATAGAAGTTGACCGGAAAAATCTCACTATAATGGGTGTTCCCTTTTCGGATAAAAAATCTTTGGAGCGGGCCGCCAGCGCCATAGGTTCAAATATGTTTGAAGGCTGGGAACCTACGCCATCCAAGATAGAACTTTACCGGGATTTTGCCGCGGGAAAAATATCACCGGCCAAGTTAGTAGATCGCCTTTCGGAACTGGACAGGTAAAGTTGATATGAGTTATTATCAGTGTGATTGTATATCAAAGAAAGGGGCTATAGATGCAAATTAATAAAATATCTTTAAAAAACTGGATGAATTTTTCCAATATATCAATAGACATACAAACAAGGCTTTTCATTGTGGGCGCCAATGCATCGGGTAAATCAAATCTCCTGGATGCCCTGCGTTTTATGCGGGATATTGTTAAGCATGGCGGCGGGTTACAGTACGCCGTCTCTGCCAGGGGCGGCTTGTCAAAAATCCGCTGTTTGTCGGCTCGTACCAACCCTGCTGTTTCTATTGCCTTGGAGTTTATTGATGACGAGGACAATAAATGGAAATATGATCTGTCTATCACACGTGAACCCACAGGAAGTCATAAAACCATAATTGAACATGAGATTATCACCAAGAATGAAACAGAATTATTGTCAAGACCGGTTAAGGAAGATATTGATGACGAAGAACGGCTATCACAGACCTACCTTGAGCAAATAAATGCTAATAAAGATTTCCGGGATATAGTCCGCTACCTTGAAACAATACAATATTTGCATTTGGTCCCTCAACTGCTCAAATTTCCCGATGCCTTTTCCGGACAGGATTTGCCTGATGACCCCTTTGGCAAAGGATTTTTACAAAAAGTTGCAAAAACCCAGGAGAAAACAAGAACCAGCCGATTAACGCAAATACAAAAGGTACTACAAAAGGCAGTTCCCCAACTGGAAAACCTTATATATACAGAAGATGCAGGCCATCCCCATTTGGAAGTCACCTATAAGCACTGGAGAGCACGGGGAGCAAAACAAATGGAGAATCAATTATCCGATGGGACTCTCAGACTTATTGGTTTGCTGTGGATGCTTCTTGACGGGCAGGGTCTTTTACTCCTGGAAGAACCGGAACTTTCCCTTCACAGCGCAATAGTTGCAAGGCTCCCCGGCTTGATGTATTCTGTGCAGAAATCAAAAAAGCAAATCCCGAGGCAGATTATTCTTACTACCCATAGCGCTGAATTACTTTCCGATGGTGGCATCTCCTTAAAAGAGATTGTTCTTCTGACGCCGGGTAACGAAGGAACTGTGGCGGAAATGGCAAGTGCCCGCGAAGACATTAAGGCTTTGCTGGCGGGAGGTTTAACCCCGGGAGAGGCAGTTATGCCTACCGCAGCGCCCATTATAGGATCGGGGTTAAAGCTGTAATGCTGTATTTTACCTGTGTTTTTGAAGACTTGCCAACCTATTCAGTTATGGAGAAAATGCTGGCGCCATACTCTGACAAATGCAGTATTACAAGACAATTTAACTGTTATGGGAATGGTAAAATCAGGAAACAAATAAATGCTTACAATATGGCTTCATTACACGCACCGTTTTTTGTTATTACCGATTTAGATACTACTGAATGTGCGCCGTCTTTGATTGAGGACTGGTTTACTGAAGCGCAAAATCCATTAATGCTTTTCCGTGTAGCTGTGCGTGAAATAGAATCCTGGATTATGGCCGATAAAAACAATTTTGCAGCATTTATGGCAGTCAAGCGTGATTTATTACCTGCAAATCCTGATAATTTGGCAGATCCGAAAAACGAATTGCTTTCTATTGCTAAAAAATCAAGGAACCGCAATATTCGTGAAGCCTTTGTACCAATAGATGAAACCGCAAAGACTGGTCCATTGTATAATGAGAGGCTTATGTACTTTGTTGAGAATCACTGGGATATTCAAAAAGCAAAACAATATTCTCCCAGTCTCAATAAAGCCTGGATTGCATTAGAAAAATACATGGAGAGAAATCATGCCTAATATCGGTCAGTTAGAACGAAAAACGCAGAATCGTATTGTTTCCCTTTTTCGCAGCGAATTAAAATACCGCTACTTGGGAAACTGGGAAGATCGGGAGAATAATAGTAATGTTGAAGAAGAAGTTTTACGAAAATGGCTTGCCAAACAATATAGTAAAAATGTTATCACCAAGGTAATACATGAAGTTAAATCAGCAGCCGATGATACCAGCAAATCTCTTTATGACTGCAATAAGGCATTTTATAATTTATTGCGCTATGGAGTAAATGTTCAAGTAGAAACCGGAAAACATAATTTAACCATCCCTATTATTAATTGGGATCAAGTCTGGAAAAACGACCTTGCCATTGCCGAGGAAGTTACCGTCGCAGGCATCGCCTCCGGTGGAGCCGGGCACGATAAACGGCCTGATATAATCCTCTATGTCAACGGTATTGCCCTGGGAGTTATTGAATTAAAACGCAGTACCGTTTCCATTACCGAGGGCATACGGCAAAACCTCGATAATCAAAAACATCTTTTTATAAAGCCCTTCTTTAATACCCTCCAGCTTGTTATGGCAGGGAATGATACCGAAGGACTTGCTTATGGAACTATTGAAACCAGAGAAAAGTATTATCTTAAATGGAAAGAGGTAAATCCCCGTCCATTTTGCAAGCGTTCCTTCTTGTCCATATCGAGCATGATATCCATGACAATCTTTTCAAGCCGTGATTTGCTTGAGAATACCTTCTTTATCGTACCCCACCGATTTTTAAGTTCATTT
>BNUW01000165.1 GCA_025997655.1 Spirochaetia bacterium | reverse complement strand
GGGGCGTGTCGTCTCCCTGGCGGACATGAGCGCGGTACGGGCGGTGGCGGACGAATGGGGGCTGCCGGTTCATCTGGACGGCGCCCGGCTTTTTAACGCCGCCGCCGCATTGAATGTGGATGCCCGTGAAATCGCCGCGCAGGTGGATTCGGTGATGTTCTGCCTGTCCAAGGGGCTTTGCGCGCCGGTGGGTTCGCTCCTGGCGGGAACACGGGACTTTGTGGAGGCGGCGCGGTACAAGCGGAAGATCATGGGCGGCGGGATGCGGCAGGCGGGGATACTGGCGGCGGCGGGGATCATCGCCCTGACGGAACAGGCGGGGCGGCTGGCAGAGGACCATGTGCGGGCGAAGCGGCTGGTACAGGGCCTTGCGGCCATTCCGGGAATTGCCGTAAGGCCTGCAGCGGTGGATATCAACATGGTGTTCTTTTCGTTTCCCCAGGCATTGGATGCGGGGATTGCCAAGGGTATTGTGGACTTCTTTGCTGCACGGGATATCGTGGTAAGCCCCCCGGAACAGGGGATGTTCCGCTTTGTCACCCATTACTGGATAGGGGATAGTGAGATTGAAGCTATCCTGGCGGCTTCCCGGGAGGTCTTCAAATGAGAACGAAAGTCTACTCTGATCGCCGGGAAAAACTATACGACTGGATGACCGCGGAACATATTGACATGGTCATGTTCGAGGATTTCGAAGGCCGCCGGAATCCGGGTATCCGCTGGATGACCGGCAATCCCGCGGACGCACTGCTCTTCCTGAGCGCCGAAACGCGGCGGTCCTTTCTGGTTCCCTGGGACTCCAGTATGGCCCTCACCTACTGCCATGCGGAGCTAGTCTACCCCTACAGCGACTTTGACCGGGACCCCATTACCGCCCTGTACGGAGCGGCGTCGGTTCTCAAGATACCCCCGGGTTCACGGGTGGAGATTCCCTCGGTTACCTCCTATACGGGGTTTCTCAAATATGTGGAAGAAGCCGGGGATTACGACATCATCTGTCGGAACAACGGCGCCTATGGGGAAGCGGAAAACTTCCGGGCGGTGAAGGATGAGGAAGAGCTGCTGATCTACCGAAAAGCGGCGGCCATTACCAATGAGCTTATCGACCTGCTGGAGGAGAAGGTAACCACGGGCAAACTCCCCACGGAAATTGATGTAGCGCAGTTTATCGAAGCGGAATGCCGCAAACGGGGCTGTGAGGGCACGGGCTTTGAAACCCTGGCCGCCGGGGCCGCCCGAAGCCACTACATACACGCTTTCCCCAGCTATACCGCCGAACCCTTCGCCGGGCCGGGACTGTCCATCCTGGACTTTGGCTGCAAATACCAGGGCTACACCACCGACGTTACCCTCACCTTTGCGAAGGGCCCCCTGAACGATGCCCAGGAAGAGATGCTCGCCCTGACGGAAACGGCCTACACAAAGGCCCTCTCCATGGTCAAGGACGGGGTAAGCGCCCGGAAAATCGGTCTGGCGGTGGACGCTGTCTTCCGCAGGGCGAAAAAGTACATGCCCCACGGCTTAGGCCACGGCATCGGCCTGGAAGCCCACGAAGCGCCCTCCCTGAGCAGCCGGAAGGACAATACGGACCAGCTCCGGCCGGGGATGCTTTTTACCCTGGAGCCGGGGCTCTACGATGCACGCCACGGCGGCTGCCGCCTGGAAAACGATATACTTCTCACCGAAGCGGGGCCGGAGGTGCTTACCAGGGCGCGGATTATCAGGTTTTAAAACCACAGACCTCACGGACAACACAGACAAAATCAAAGAATTATTAGCTCTTTGTCCGTGGCGTCAGTGAGGTCTGTGGTTAAATATTTGTTTGCAGTTTTTCTACCACAAGGGCTGCTTTCAAGTCCGTTTCGGCGATCAATTCCGCCTCGGCGCCGGCGTTGTCCCGGTAGCGGAGGACAAAACGGGGCTGACCGTTCACAAAAATCCGTTTCAGCAGGGATTGTTCCCGACGCAGTTCCACCGCCAGGATACGGTCACGGGGGATGAAGATGATCTTTTCCGTGGGCCCCTCCCCTCCGGTGCTAATCCGGGAAAGGGCCTGTATCCAGCCTTCATGGGGAAAATGATGAAACCGGAAGCCTCTATCGGTGGCAATAAGGAGCCCCCAGAGCGGGTAGGCATATTCTTCCCAGCCGGCAAGGTACTGCCCCAGGGTATAGGCAAGAACCTTTTCCCCTAAGGACGCCTCGTATTGTTTCCAGAATGTCTCCGGATCGGTGTTCTTCTTTCCCGCCAAAGTTTGCGCCTCCTATGGAGGCACTGCCTCCATCCGTAGTTTATCAGGTTTCCCCCATTTGTACATATCCCCAAAAGCGGGTACACTCTATCCATGGCTGATTTTGATGTTTCCAAGCCCTGGGTAATCCTTTCAAATACGGACGCCGCAAAGAAGGGCGCAGAGGAATTGTCCCGGCTCATCGGCTTGCTCCGCCGCCAGGCCGGGCTTACCCTGCCCTCCCCCGTAATTACCGGTGACGCAGTTCAAGGCCCGGAGGAAGCCGCCGAAATTGTGCTGAACTATACGGAGGATGCTGCCGGGCCGGTAAGCAGGAACGGGTTTGCCTGGCGGGCCGGGGCAAGCCGTATCGAAATCTTCGGCAATGAGCCCCGGGGCCTCTATAAGGGGATTTACCATTTCCTCACCGCCCTGGGGATAGGGTGGCCCGAATTGTACCGGGAGGCGCTCCCCCCGGTAAACCCCGCATCCCCCGCGCGGTATCCCTTGACCGATACTTCAGCCTTTCAAGCCGATGTACAAGACCCGGCGCTGCGGAAACGGTTTCTCTTAGCCCCTGGGAAAAAACGGAAATACCGGGAAGACGCCCTTGTCTGGGCCGCCCGGAATAGTTTTGACGCTATCGTTATTCCCCTGGGGGAATTTCCCTTCCGGGATGGGCGCGGAAATGTGTCCCTGCCCACCCTTGCATCTCAATACGCCCTGGATATTGAGGCGGGGGGCCGGGAGTTTTCATCCCTGGTACCCCGGCGGCTTTTTTTCTTTAAGGCAAATCTCTTCCGCATGGAGGCGGGGCGGCGGAAAAAAGACGGGCTCTTCTGTACCACCAACCCCGATACCCTCGCCCTGATCCAAAAAAATGCCGCCGACCTGTTTGCCCGGACCTGTACAGACGGCGGAGATCGGGTCACCATTTTCCACCTCTGGCCTGAGCCGAGAACGGAAGGGCGCTGGTGTTCCTGCCCAAGCTGCCGGGCTTTTCCCCCGGAAGAACAGAACCGCATTGCCATTAACGCCGCAGCGGACGCGCTGAGCGCCATCAACCCCCGGGCCTTGCTCTCCTACTACGAGCCCCTAACGGAACACAGCGATAGTGCGGAACAGGCGGGGTATATCGCCCCCCGGGCGAATACCTTCCGGCTTAGCTGCTTGCCTACCGGGGTATCTCAATAACCATGCCGGGCTCTATCAGGTTGGGGTCTTCCGGGTCTTCCAGGCCGGTCCGGTTTGCGGTATAGAGCCTGGTCCATAAATAGGGGTCATTGTAGACCTGCGGGTTTGCCGCGATGTTCCAAAGGCAGTCTCCTTCTTTCACTATATACTTGGCAAACGGTGCTGTTGACGCTTCCTGAACCGCCGCCGCTTCGGCTGCCACCCGGGCTGCTTCCTGCTCCTGAGCTTCCAGCAGGGCTGCTGCTTCCCGGGCCAGTCTGGCGTCTTCAATGGCTTGTACCTGCATGAAGGAGACTTCTATCTTTTTGGCGGCTTCCTCTACTTGTTTCGCCGCCTCTTCCGCTCTTTTGGCAGCGTCTTCCGCCCGTTTGGCGGCGGCGTCCATAGCTGCCTGGGCTTTCTTCTGGGCTTCGGCTTGCCGGGCCGCTTCCGCCGCTTCGGCTTTCTTCTGGGCATCAGCCTTCCTCGCGGCTTCCGCTGCTTCGGCTTTCCTCTGGGCTTCGGCTTTCTGTGCAGCCGCCGCCTCGGCCTTCCTCTGGGCTTCCGCTTCGGCTTTCTTCTGGGCTTCGACCCGTGCCGCTTCCGCCGCTTCGGCCTTCTTCTGGGCTTCGGCTACCCGTGCCGCTTCCGCCGCTTCGGCTTTCTTCTGGGCTTCGGCTACCCGTGCCGCTTCCGCAGCCTGGGCTTGGGATTGCGCTTGGGTGGCCGCCTGTTCCTGAGTTCTGGTTTCAGCCGGTGGAGGGACAACCGTTGCCGAAGCCGCCGCTTGCGGTTGAACAGACTGCGTTTGTTGTTGCGCCGATTGTGCCCGCTGTTGAGCAGACTGCGTTTGCTGTTGAGCCGACTGTGCCTGTTGTTGTGTAGACTGCGTTTGCTGTTGAGCAGACTGTGCCTGCTGTTGTGTAGACTGCGTTTGCTGTTGAGCGGGCTGTGCCTGCTGTTGCGTAGGCTGTACCTGCTGTTGAGCCGACTGCGTTTGCTGTTGCGTAGGCTGTGTTCCCTGCTGAGCAGGCTGCGCTCCCTGTTGAGCGGGCTGCGCTCCCTGTTGCGCAGGCTGCGCTCCCTGTTGAGCGAGCTG
>BNUW01000164.1 GCA_025997655.1 Spirochaetia bacterium | reverse complement strand
ATGGCAGGGGGCGCAGCGAATTCCCGTCTCTGGGTTCAGATGTTCGCGGATATTTTGGAATTGCCCATTGAAACCGTCACGGGAGTTAAGGAACTTGGCGCCCTGGGCTGCGCCATGGCCGCCGCAATATCCGCCGGGGTGTACCGGGACTATGAGGAAGCCGCCAAAGCCATGGTCCGGATCTCCGCGCCGGTTTTCCCGGATAAAAAAGCCGCCGCCCTCTATCGCCCAAAGTACGAGAAATACACCGCGGTCTGCGAGGCCCTTGATACGGTTTGGCGCCGGTTTGAAGTGTAAGGGAGTTGTTATGCTGGAAGTGTTAAAACAGGCTGTTTGTGAGGCCAATCTGCTCTTGCCCCGGTATGGGCTGGTAACCTTTACCTGGGGGAATGTTTCCGCCATAGATCGTAAAGCGGGACTCATGGTAATAAAGCCCTCGGGGGTTGAATACGATAAACTGAGCCTTGATGATATGGTGGTGGTGGACCTTTCGGGCAAAAAGGTAGAGGGGAAGCTGAACCCTTCCTCGGATACCGATACCCACATTGAATTGTACAAGGCCTTTCCAAACATTGGCGGGGTAGTGCATACCCACAGCCGCTGGGCGACGATTTTTGCCCAGGCCGGAGCCGGTGTACCCGCCTTTGGTACCACCCAGGCGGATTACTTCTATGGTGAAATCCCCTGTACCCGGAAAATGACCCCTGCGGAAATTCAGGGGGACTATGAGCGGGAAACCGGGAAGGTCATCGTGGAAACCTTTGCGGGGAAAATCGACCCCGATACGGTTCCTGCGGCGCTGGTGCACAGCCACGGCCCCTTTACCTGGGGCAAAGACGCGGCGGAAGCGGTCCATAACGCCGTGGTATTGGAAGAAGTGGCCATGATGGCCTGGCATGTCCGCACGCTGAATGTCGCCACGCCCCCCATGCAACGGGAACTCCTGGACAAGCATTATCTCCGCAAACACGGCCCCGGCGCCTATTACGGTCAAGGGACAACATGAAACCCTACCGCTTGGGGCTCTACGAAAAAAGCATGCCCAACACCCTGAGCCTGTGCCAAAAGCTGGCAGAAACAAAGGCCGGGGGCTTTGATTACCTGGAACTTTCGGTGGATGAAACCGAAGAAAAGCTGGCCCGCCTGGATTGGGGCGATGCAGAAATCAATGCCCTGCGCCGGGCCATGGAAGAAACCGGCGTCCCCATCCATTCAATCTGCCTCAGCGGCCACCGCCGTTTCCCCCTGGGGGACCCGGACCCGGCGGTTCGGCAAAAAAGCCTTGCCATTATGGAGGACGCCGTAGTTCTGGCGTCCCGGCTGGGGGTACGGATTATCCAGCTTGCGGGTTATGATGTGTATTATAAGAGCGGGGACGCCGCCACCCGGAAACTTTTCGGTGAAAACTTGACGCTGTCCGTATCCATGGCTGCCCGGGAAGGGGTCATTTTAGCCTTTGAGACCATGGAAACCCCCTTTATGGATACCGTGGAAAAGGCGGTTTTTTGGGTCAATCAGATCAATTCCCCCTATTTGCAGGTCTATCCCGATTCGGGCAACCTCACCAACGCCGCCCTTATCTACGGGACCCGCTCTGTTTCCGCGGACCTGGAAACCGGCCGGGGGCATCTGGCGGCCCTGCACCTCAAGGAGACCAGGCCCGGCATCTACCGTGAAGTGCCCTACGGTACCGGGCATGTGGAATTTCCCGCGGCGGCGGGTACCGCCCTGGCCCTCGGGGTACGGATGTTTGTGGGCGAATTCTGGCATACCGGGGAGCACAATTGGCGGGAAATACTAAAGGAAAATAACCGTTTTTTGCGGAATGTCCTGGACACCGCCGCGAATTGCTAAAATAATACATACAGGCAGGCTATTCCTATGCTTAAAGCAAAAATCACCCCATCCATGATGTGCGCAGACCTCCTTCATTTAGGAGAAACCATCCGCACCTTTGAGGAAAACCACGTCCCCTATCTGCACATGGATGTTATGGACGGCTCCTTTGTACCCAACCTTATGCTGGGCACCGATACCATTAAGCAGATTCGCCGGGCTTCATCCATCCCGCTGGACATTCACCTGATGATAGAGGACCCCGGCGACAAGCTCGAATGGTTTGATCCCCAGAAGGACGAGTATATTTCGGTTCATGCGGAGACCACCCGGCACCTGCAGCGGGTCCTGGCCCGGATTCGCGCCCTGGGGGCCAAGCCCATGGCGGCCGTAAATCCCGCCACCCCCCTTTCCATGGTGGAGGAGGTCTTTCCCGATGTGGACGCAATCCTCGTGATGACCGTTAACCCCGGTTATGCGGGGCAGAAATTGGTCCCCCAAACCCTGGAAAAGATCAAGCGCCTCCGGACCCTCCTGGACGAGCGGGGTTTCCCGGAGGTGGAGATCGAAGTGGATGGGAACGTAACCCTGGAGAACGCACTAAAAATGCGCGCCGCCGGGGCCAATATCTTTGTGGCTGGTACGTCCCTCATCTTCCGCCCGGGCAGTATGGAAGATCATATCAGGCAATTTTACGAACAGGTTCGGTAGTACATGACCAGAGACCGGCCTTTCCAGTGTGATAAAAAATATTATTCAACAGTAACTTCGCTCCAATTTGTGGGATCAAAAATGTTATCATGAACAAATATCCATTCATCATTTTTGATTTTAAACGTGTTTTTATTGTGATGATGCGCAAGAAAAAAATCGTTAGTAGTAATAAATGCACCTTTTTGTTTTAGTTCCGACGAAAGTGCGGAGCCTGTCCATGGGTTAACAGGATTTTCGATAATACCCTTTGTTGCCAGCATCGGCACATCCGCATTGGTCATAAAGGACATATCAGTGCTTAATGTACCGTGCGCATAAAAATCTTTCATCAGTAATACCGGATTATACCGCTCACGCCCCCCGAAAGGTATCAGGGCATGACCTTGAAACTTTCAAAATCGAAGGACGGGTTATAGCTTGTTATCACCGGTTTTAGGAATACCCCAGGAACCGCCCCGCCCCCCTGGAGGGGGGGGCCCCGGTTTTTTATTACCCTTGCCTAGTCGTCCTTTTTTATATGGTAATGTACCTGTCGTGCGTCAATGTTGATTTCGGTATCCCCTTCCTCATCATTGCCATACCGGAACGCCCGTTCATCCGCCCGGTCAGCGGCATGATCCACAAGGCCATGAGCAAAGTCGCCAATAAAATCAAAAACTGCATAAATCATGCAGAAAATGATAAACGCCACAACGAGAACAAGAAAAATAAATATTCCCAAGATTTACCTCCTATTGGGTTATATAATAAATTACGTCATTGTACGCCATTTATTTAAGTATCAGTGAGAGGATTATATCTTAACAAAGGTCTTTCCCCGGCATTACTTTGCTGCGTTTTCAGTGTTTTCTTTTCTCTACATTCTTTACATCTTTTAGGGTTGACATAGCCTTTTCCCCTATAATACTGTTGTTCACCAGGTGTAAAATCGAATGATTTACCACAGTTAATACAGGTTATAGATATTGTCTGTAGTGTTTCCGAAGCCGCTTTGTTTTCTATATTCGCTATAGCGTCATGAACGGGAAGGGAAGGTGCTTTATCCAATTTTTCGTGTTTTTCATTAATCATCCCGGTGTGTGTATCTGTCGTGTCAATCAAGGGTACATTCTTATTCTCTCTCTGCTTCTTTATTTGCATATACAAATCATTACATCGAACATCATTAACCTTTTTCTTGTTGTAGTGTTTGTTATACCATTCAATATAGTATAGGAGCATATCTTCAAATTCATCTCGATTGATATTTGACCAATAGTTTTTATCTGCTAGAACCTTATTGTATTCATCTAATGGATTTCTATGAAAAAATATCCTAAAAACATCCCTTATTTTTGTATAAGTTGAATCCATTAAAACAAGTCTTTTTTGTGTTTCCGGCATATTGAGATAGAATTTAAACATGGTAAATATGTCAGGTTTTAGTCCAGTTGTTATGTATTTATTAATATCGTTAGTTAATTTCATACCCTCAAATCCCCATTTTTCAATATTTTCTGTCTTAAAACCACGGTGTTTCCCAAGGTCTATATACTCAAAAAAATATTTGAACGATTCCATGGTATTTATACTTACTATAATACCAAGAAATTGGTTATATAAATTTTCGGTAATAGTTTCTTTGCGGCTATTAATATACAAATGTATGCGTTTTAATGCCCATGCTTTACCATTAAGTAAAGATAGTAAATCATATTTAATTAAATTGTCGATGGCCCAATTCCATCTATCTGAATAATTCTTCTGCAATATTTCAATACATTGTTTCCATATATTCTCAGTATTTCCCCATCCATTACTAGTTCCGGTACATAACGAACAGTTTTCGTTATATTCTTCATGGTAAAAATGTGGAACAGCATTAGATGGCTTTCTTAAAAAGGATAACTCACTACATTCAACACAGTAATATTCGTCATAATCAGCGCATTCTGCATAAATAATTTGTCCTTTTGAGTTCATTGCTTTTTCCATATTGTACCCTCCTATTGGGTTCCGTATTAAAGAAAAGTTTTG
>BNUW01000163.1 GCA_025997655.1 Spirochaetia bacterium | reverse complement strand
CGGAACACCAGGATTAACGTAACCGTAGAGTTTCAGGGTACGGCGCCCTTACGTGAAGCTGACAAGAACACCCTGCGCCAAAGTATACAGGATGCGATAGGCTTGTATGCTGTCCCGGTAGAGGTGCGTACCGATCCATTGCCTGCAACAACTACTGGACAAAGCCGGTATGCCTTTGTTATTACGCTGGACAGCGGATCAAGCCCGTCCGGGCTTGTCGTAGGCAGCGCCGCCCTTAGCTTTACCCGTAACGGAGAAACACTTCCGGTACCATCCCCGGTTGAAAGGATTACTGAACAAAACACCGAGTGGTTTATTCGGAAAGCGGCGAAATATATCCGGGATAATCGTGGTTTTTATCAGGCAGTTATTGCAGAGTTGAACCGGTAGAAGGGAGCAATTGACGTGAATCGAATAGTGAAGGTTTTGTTATTTTGCATGATGGGGCTATGTTGCTTTACCGTAAGTGTCTATGCCCAAACCAAACCCCGGCTTGCGATTCTGCCTTTTACCGGCGGAACCGGGGGAGATGGAGAAACCATTGCTTCGCTCCTGGTAAATCAGGAGGATCTCCGTACTGCCTTTACCGTAATGGACCGGACCAGCAATATTACTATCATCACCAAGGAACAGCAATTTCAACGTTCTTCGGGCCTTACCGATTCGGATACCATCGCCCGGTTAGGTCATCAGTATGGCGCCGATTTTGTGGTGGCTGGGCATATCCAGACATTGGGAGATCAGAACCTCGTACTTATAACCATTATCCAGGTGGAAAGCCTCCAGCAGATAGCCGGAGCTTACCAAGAGTATAAGCAAATCCCGGAAATCCGGGCTCAGCTTCCAAGTATAGCAAAAAAGCTTGCCGATGCATCCAAAACCGATAAAACCCAGCTTCCTAAATTGGCGGTATTTCCTTTTATTATCCGAAACGGGGTTAAAGCTTCCGATGCCGAAGTTTTGGCTCAGCTTTTGGCCACGGATATAGCTAATGGCGGTAAATATGCGGTACTCCCCCGAACAAGCTCTATTCAGAAAGCCATGGATGAGCAGAAGATTCAACGTGAAGGTTTAATAGAAGAAGACAGCATCAAATCCATAGGTAAAGCGCTCAATGCCCAATATGTTCTTGGCGGTACGGTCAGAACCCTGGGGCAGGGAAGCGCCAGTGAAAATCTATTTGATGTTAAAATATATAATGTGGAAACTGCGGATATGATCAACGGAAAAGATCGGTCGTATTCTTCTATCAGCGATGGTACAAAACTGATGGCGGAACTGGCCCGGACCCTTACGGCGAATATGCCCGGAGTCAGTTCATCCCCAACACCCATATCACGTTCCCTAGATGCGACAGTTCCCTCACCGGTGAAATATTCCCGTTCGGATTTTTCCACCGGACGAAAAATCGGCGCAGGGTTTTTGAACCTTGCCTTGGGAGTAGGCTCTTTTACCATGGAGGATTGGGGCGGCGGCTTTACCTTATTCGCCGGGTATGTGGTCGCGGGGGCGCTATTTGTTATAGAAGCTACGGCATTGGATTGGGATAATCCTGCGGTCGGTGTTCCGGCAACAATCGGCATAGCGGTGGTAGGATTAACGGCGGCCTATGGTTTTGTCCGGCCATTTATCTATAACAGGAGCCCGAAGACGGCAGTCTTGCTTGATACTATGCATATTGATATCGTACCTGCGTCAAGTAATGAATCCGGTATTGCTCAAAAGCCCGGTGTCCGGTTTGCCTACACGTTTAAATTGTATTAGGGGGGTTATGATGACTAAGAAAAATGCGGTGTATAGTATTTGTTTACTTTTCGTATTTATGGCCTTTAGCGGTTGTGAAGGCATGGCAACACTTTTTCACGGAGTTAAGCCAGAAGATCCATATAACAACAATAATAATCCGGGAGGTAATGGAGGAATCGAAACACCTGCAGCTCCTTCCCTGCCTACGGTGTTCGCAGCGGACAGTATTATTACCGTAAGCTGGGCAGCAGTAGCAGGCGCAACCGCCTATGAAGTGTGGGTGGAGACATCAAACAACAGTGCTGCCGCAACAAAGTGCGGTGGTGACATTACAGCCGGATTAAGCGCGGTAATCAGTTCTTTAAATAACGGCACAACCTATTATGTATGGATTAAGGCTAAAAACAGCGCGGGTACCAGCGGCTTTAGCCCGGTGGCAAGCGCAACGCCTGTGGCGGCATCCACCGTTCCACAAACTCCCTCCGTGCCATCATTGGCAATTGGAAACGCACAAATTGCGGTAAGCTGGGCGGCGGTGGAGGGCGCAACCGCCTACGAAGTGTGGGCAGGGACATCAAACAACAGTGCCGCCGCAACAAAGTGCGGTGGTGACATTACGGCAGGATTAAGCACGACAATCAATTCGTTAACTAACGGAACGACCTATTATGTATGGGTCAAGGCTAAAAACAGCGTGGGTACCAGCGGCTTTAGCCCGATAGCAAGCGGGACCCCTTCTGCGTCCGCTGCTGTACCTGCCGCTCCCCCTGCCGCGCCAACGATAGTTGCCGGATTGAGTCAACTTTCGGTAAGCTGGGCGGCGGTGGATGGCGCAACCGCCTACGAAGTGTGGGCGGGGACATCAAACAACAGTGCCACCGCAACAAAGCGCGGTGGTGACATTACAGCCGGATTAAGCGCGGTAATCGGGTCCTTAAATAACGGCACAACCTACTATGTATGGGTAAAGGCAAAGAACAGCATGGGAACCAGCGGCTTTAGTCCGGTTGCAAGCGGTATCCCTGTACTGGCGGCAGGGCTGTATAAAACTACGCTTAGTACTACAACCAAAATCGGCAACCAAAATCTTGCCTCATCTCTTGACTATATTTCTACTTATGCTATAAGTGGAGATAATTATTTTATCGTTCTTGGCGCTAATGAGTCGGCATCGAATATTAGTCTTTCGTATTCAGGTTTTGCTGTTGGCATAACGCTTATGAGCAATGGAGCAGAACAAATTGTTAGCTTGAATGCAGATTTTACCAGTTTATTCATCGTCAACAATGGAGTTTCGCTTATCCTTGAAAACAACATTACCTTGCAGGGAAGGAGTACCTATGCAAACTCGCTTGTAAAAGTGAATACTGGCGGAACACTGAAAATGTATGATGGCGCTAAAATTTGTGGAAATAACGTTTATTCTAATTCTCCGTACGGTGGTGGTGGTGGTGTATATGTTAGTGGTGGCACATTTACCATGAGCGGAGGGGAAATTAGTGGGAATACAGCTACAGCTTCGACTTCCCAAAATTCTTCCTACGGTGGTGGTGTATATATTAGTGGCGGTACATTTACCATGAGCGGAGGGAAGATTAGCGAGAATACAGCTTCTTCATCTTCCTCCTCAGCTTCCTATTCTTATGGTGGTGGTGTATATGTTAATGGCGGCACATTTACTATGAGTGGAGGAGAAATTGGCGGGAATACAGCTTCTTCATCTTCCTCCTCAACTTCCTATTCTTATGGTGGTGGTGTATATATTGGCAGTGGTACATTTACAAAATCGACCGGGTGTATCATTTACGGATCAAATGTATCAGCAACATTGAAAAATACGGCAAGCAGTGGCTTTTATTGGGATGGACATGCTGTGTATATTAGTACGGGAAGCAGAAAACGCAACACGACCGCAGGTGTGGGGGTTCCAATGAACAGCAGTATTGGAGGAGCTACAGGGGGATGGGAATAGACGAGAGGGCACTGCTGGGAAAGTGGGGGCTTCCTTCGTTGGATGAGGTGGTTGTTTGGAACTTAGCTCCGTATGGAGTAAAGAATATTTTTTGTAATGACTTCGCCTGGAATGGCAATTCTGGAAGAATTTGAGATGATGTTTGAAGAATTTGATGCTGATTTAAGAGGAAAACTGGTACATGGAAAAGTTATGAATAATCCAGGTGGAGGGAAGTTAGAGAGCAATGAGAAGAGAACAGTGCGCGGCTCGGGTGCGCGTACAAAAATGTCTCCGTATGGGGGAAAAAGTTTTGACGACGGGAAAGACCCGCGAAGGAAGAACAAAGATGGGGAATTTAGATCACATTTGGAAACATGAGTTAGAGTGGATTGATTATGTACAAAAACAGCACAACGCATCACAACCCGATTGGGTACAAGAAATGGGTAACCAAATGGTTGAAAAAAGCCTAGACTATCTAAAACATGAAGTGTTTTTTGAAGATTTAAGTTGGACTCATGAAAACGGAGTATTTAGATGTTCAAGTCAACACAATGAAGATGAACGGTTAGGTTACTTAAATGCAATATTAAAACAGTTCCCTAATCGACGACTTTAGAATGGTAAACGTACAGGTGTCTAGTATATGCTGGGTGCCTTCGCTTAACAAAGGAGTTCTCCGCGTATACGATGGACACAAACAATTTTTGACGGCGGGAAAAGTGGAGGTGCCTGTCACAAAATTTTCGACCATGTGACAGATCAGGAAGATTGAGCAGTAGAGGGGAGAGAGACTATGACAAATGTAGAAGCGAAAATTGCAATAGAAAAAGTTCTCGAAAAAGAGCCGTTATTAGGCGACTTTGGTTTCTGGTCATACTGTAATTCAAGACATGAAGAAACACATGAAAACTTCT
>BNUW01000162.1 GCA_025997655.1 Spirochaetia bacterium | reverse complement strand
AAGCCGGATAGCCGTAACGAAGGCGGGGTGCCAATGGATAGCGTTTTCATCGTGATGGTCTTTTGCCGCTTCGTCTTGCATGGGTAATCATAGCGGCATTTGGAAGGTACCACAACCTACTGGTCCCCGAAATTTCTATGCGTTCAGCTAATGCAAACCCCCCGATAGCTCCCTATCCTCTCCGGAGGCTATCTATGCCAAAAAGCTTTATTTCACCCCTGGATGACGACATGGTAAAAGCTATCTACGGGGACCAGAAGAACATCGGGATTACCGCGGAACTCCTCAAACCGGTCCTGGGGATTCCCCCGGAGGAGTATGACACGCTGACCATACAGGATCCCCACCTGAGGCGGCGGTGGAAAAAGGACAAGCAGGGCATTCTGGACCTGCTGCTTACCACCAAAACCGGCAAAGGGATCAATGTGGAAGTCCAGGTTGAACTCTACAAAGCCATGGTACAGCGGATTATCTATTACCAGGCCAAACTGATGGCGGAACAGTTGAAGGACGGTTACCAGTACGACAAACTCCGGCAAACCATCAGCGTGATCATTACCAATTACACCCTATTACCCGAAGAGACGGATTACATGAACGTCTACGAACTGCGGAACAGCGTATCCGGGGGACGGTTTACGGATTTACAGAAATTCGTTATACTGGAGCTATCGAAGCTGCCTGAGATTGACGATGGGCGCCCAGTATGGCCGCAGCTGCGGTTTTTCAAGTGCAAAACGGAGGAGGATTTAACTATGTTGCTAAAGAAGCACCCTGAAATAAAGCCGGTGGCAGCGGAATACCGGCGGATAAGCCTGAGCGAACGGTTCCGCTCAATAGCGGACCACAAGGAGAAGCAGCGGCGGGATGAGTGGGCCGCCCATGAATACATTAGAGATGAAGGCCGGGCGGAGGGCCGGGCAGAAAGCCAGCAGGTGATCGAGGCGCTTACCCGGGAGCTTGCGGAACTTCGGCAGCAGCAGCCGGATCAGGGGAAGCGGTGACATGCTGTTTAAGAAAAAACCCGAAGTACCGACGGAATACCGGCGGATAAGCCTGAGCGAACGGTTCCGCTCAATAGCGGACCACAAGGAGAAGCAGCGGCGGGATGAGTGGGCCGCCCATGAATACATTAGAGATGAAGTCCGGGCAGAGAAGGACCAGGTGATTGCCGAAAAGGACCAGGTGATTGCGGAGCTTCGGCGGCAGTTATCGGCTGTGGGCGGCGCCCAGTTCCAAAATAAGGATTAACCACCGTGCTTTCTTATCCTTTCCTCTGTCCATGTTGTCCGGGCCGGAATTAGCTATCATTTTCCCCCGGGCATATTCCGATAAGAATTTAATTGGGTAATTCCGTCCTTTTTGGGGTGGTTTTTTTTAAATTTATGGAGAAAATGCTTGATCTTGAAAAACAACTATGCTAGACTCTTACAGAGGTAGGAATTCCAATGTGTTGCGGGGGATTTTTACTATGGTTGATACACCGCAGAGCCGTACCACCGCTTCGTTGAAGTAGGAGTGCATCATTGTATGCGGATTATCATAATGAAGGAGATTTATATGAAAAGCAGCTTTAAGGTGATAGCTCTGGGGGCCGTCACCGCGTTGTTCTTAACGGTTATGCCGGTGTCTGCACAGGTGTCAAACACTGACAAATCAACCTTTGGACGCTTTGGAACGGATGTGGATAAGTTCTTCAGCACCGGGGACTATACCCTTATGGACCTGAACCGTTTCTTTGCCTTTACCCGCCTGGGGACGGGCCTGAAAAAAGGGCAGTTGGATATCGGCTTTGGCGCCAAGGCTTCCGACACTCTCTACGTGGGCGCCTACTACGGCGGTATCACCACAGCCGAAACTTACTCTACAGGTACCTCGGAGCACTTCTCCGTGCCGGTTCGTACCAGTGAGGCGGCTGACTATGATACGGTGGACGTTGGATACTACATGGATGAGTCCGTTAAACCCTTTGGGAAAGTCGGGGCGCTGGTTGGTATCAAAGGCGTTGGTATCAAACTTGTCTATGACAGCGGCGACCTCAAGAGTGATAGTACTCATGTTTATCGTACCTCCGCCAACCAGAAACTCAGCGGCAAGTCAAAAGTCACGGCGGAATTCGGCGGTCTTGCACTGGGTCCCATAAACAAAATAAGCTTAGACATTAACATCGTTGGCAACAGCGTAATAAACAGGGCTTTTGCCAACACCTCTGATCAGAACAGCTCGGTAACCTATAGCGGTTCAACAGTTTACACAACCGGAAGTTTAGATCCCACTAATGTTACTCTCGCTCAGTTAAAAAGCGATGGCAGCTATGTTGCGCCGAACATCTACCTTAATCTTGACCTGTCCAAGGGCAAGGGCTTTGGGTTGGAAAACGACCTGAGCTTTAATATTTACGGCAACCCGGTGCGGGATGACCTTGAAGGGAAGAAGCGGGCCAGCGGCTATGGCGGTAACTCCGTGTGGTCTGCCACGTATTATGGTATCCCCAATGCCTCTCGGGTTGACACTGTGACAGTTGTTTGGAACAAGAAGTTTCACCTGACGGACAAAATTAACCCCTATTACGGCAATACCATCGCGGCCACCGATAAGCTTTCCATTGGCTTCCAAGTCTCGCTCCCGATCACCCTGGCCTTTGACAATAACAAGATTTCCGCCTATTCAAAGAATCCCGTAGGCTTCCCCCTGGGCGAGACTACTGCAGAGGACTTCAATCAGAGCGGCAGCTTTGGTCTTGGATTGGTTCCCACCGCAAAGATCGCCGTCAAGTACCAGCCGGTAAAGATCATTGATCTCCATGCGGGCCTCCAGCTTGAAGCTTTTGACTTCGACGTGACATGGGAGAACAGTAAAAAAGTTGACAAATTTGGCGATACTTCTAAGGAAGCCGCACTTGTTAATCAGTTGACCGGCTTGGGCATGACTTATTCCAACAAATCAAGCTCCAGCGTCGCTAACATTACTGCACCGAGACTTGGGTTTGCGGCGGGCTTTACCGCAGCACTGGGTCCCGTGGGATTAGACATGGTATTCTTGCAGGTGGCTGACCCCACACTTCCGGGCGCAGTCTTTTCGGGGGTGAGTTCCGCCCTTGGTTCGAGCGAGACATCCGTTGTGCTTACGTTGAAGCTCTAGTAGTGCGTTGCATGATGAGCCAATTTTTAACAGGAGTGTATATATGAAAAGGAAAAATACCGGCTTGGTTTTTATGATAAGCCTTGCCGCGTTCATGCTCCTCGGCTTGCAGAGCGTCGTTGCGCAGGATTCCGCCACTAAACAGGCGACCGCTGGACGATTCACTACAGACGTGGACAATTTTATGGGGGTTAACGACTGGGCCGGCGTGGACATGCAGAAATGGTTCGGCTTCCTCCAGGTCAAGAACATAGACGCTTCCGGCGCCAGTACCCCTGATTTAGAGGCAGGTCTTGCCTTCAAGGTGAAGGAACTCTACTTCGGCGCCTACTACAAAGGGCGTTACAGCACCGGTGAGATTGATTGGTCATTGGTCAATGGTGAAGGTACTGGTCCCGCTACCACCCTGGCTGGTCTCTCCAGTGTCGTCGGCACCGACGGGGTAGATAATTCAAGCAGCTTTGCGCTGCTCGTTGGTTTTAAGAATACCGGTATCAAGCTTGGTATTACCGACAAAACATGGCGGTATGAACGGCCTGAGTTAGGGGTATCCGATGCAACGGATGACGTTAACGGTAAATATTACTTCCGCGACCTCCAGGGGGAGCTTACGCCATCAATTAAATGGGGCGTAACTACACCGTTTGCCATGGGCAAGTTTGCGGTAAAGCCGAATGCGGAACTGGCGGTCAAGATTAATTTTGACCAGCAAACGCTTACCCAAGAGGGCGTACAGAAATATTATAATGCCAACAACACCGTTACCCCGACCCTCTCTTTGGATTCAGGCGGCGTCGATATCTTCACCGGCGACTGGGGTATCCTTGCAGTGGGTATTGCAGACAAGTTTGCGTATGCTGTCCGGCCTGAGGCGGATCCTTCTCCTGCTACTGATTCTACGTCGGACTACTGGTTTAACAACTTAGCCCCGTATGTTACCTTCAGGCAGAGTTTCACCCCGGCGTTTGGCCTCAAAGCCAAACTCAATCTGCCGTTAGGTATTGGCAGTTCAACTGATAGTGGGAGCTATGCCATCGCCTTCGGTAATTTGGGGAAGGCGGATTTAGATCCTTATAATCCTCCTTACGGCGAATATAAAACTGTTGGTGACGCCGGTTATGTGCAGGTTGGCGCCCAGTATGCGTTCAAGGAAGGGAAGCTGGCGGACAAGCTGGTGCTCAACCTCGGTGTCCAGGTGAATCTGCCCATTTACACTTTCATGAATGACATTCAGAATGATACTCCTCTTGCCGACGATCAAACGGAAAATAAGGCGCAGAAGTGGACCCAGCCGGCAAAACTCCAGGCGGTATCCCTTGGCGCGCAGTTCAAGTTTAGCAAATACGTTATGCTCGACTGGAAGGTTGATTTTCTTGGTGGTGGTGGTGGTGATCGTAATCACGCTACGCTTACCGACAACGCAATTTGGGACACGCTCTTTAGCGGCAACAGCCTGGTGTTTACCGCGAAGTATTAGCATAAAACACCCCGGGGCTAAGCCCTGCGGGTGATGCTACAAGTAGTTTTTTCTTAGCCGCCGGAACCCTTCCTGGATTCCGGCGGCTGTTTTTTCTTCTTATTAGACAGGCGGCAGCCAGGACCAGCGCATACTTATAGGCTGAACTTCGGGTTTTCCATGAAACAAGAATTTAATCCACGGATTACACGGATTAACACGGATAAAATAAGAAATTGTATTTCCTATCCGTGTATATCCGTGTAATCCG
>BNUW01000161.1 GCA_025997655.1 Spirochaetia bacterium | reverse complement strand
ACGGATATTTTCGATGGCGCTGGTTAAGAAGCCGCCGGTTCCGCAGGCAGGGTCAAGAATCTTTTCGCCCAGCCGGGGGTTAATAATTTCGGTGAGAAGCTCGGTGATTGCCCGTGGGGTATAAAACTCTCCGTAATTACCCGCGCTTTGCAGGTCCCGCAGGATAGTTTCGTAGATGTCCCCAAAGAGGTGCCGGTCTTCGGACACATTGAAATCAATCTGGTTAAGCTGATTCAGCACCTGGCGGATGATGGTGCCGTTTTTCATATAGTTGTTGGTGCCCTCAAATATCTCCCGTATCAGCAGCGCCCGCTTGCTGCCGGTACTCACATTGATGGCCTTGAGGCCGGGGAACAGCCTGCGGTCGATGAAGTCCTTTAACTCGTCCCCGGTCATCCCCTCCGCATCCGCCGCCCAATTACGCCATTGCAGTTTGGCAGGGATTACGGATTTGTAGTCATCGTTTAAGAGTTCCAGTTCGGTGTCTTTGTCGTCGATGATTTTCAGGGTAAGCATCCAGCCGAGCTGTTCTATACGCTGGGCATCACCGGAAACGCCTTGGTCTTTGCGCATGATGTTTTGGAGGGTTTTGATGAGGGGGGCGAGGGTTTTCATGGGTATCCTACTTTTCGTTTATATATCACTATATATGTATATGGCAATTTATCAAGCAAATCAAAAATAAACATGGGATTGTTAAAATTATCATTTATAGGATTCTGTATAGTTTTCTCAAAATTCCCTCCCCATTCTTCTTTAATTATCAATTCAATAAGATCGTTGTAGTTCAATATTTTATCTACATCTGCATCTATTAATATTTCATTAGCGTTAAAATCATGTGGATAAAATATAAACCCATTGCACGATGGTAATTGTGATTCAGATTTATGACCTTCAGTATGGATACTCAATTCTTGATAAATTTTCAAAACTGCCCTGAATGCTTTTATTGACACTAAGGAATAAGTGTTGTTTTTCTTACTCAAAAGGATAGGGGTATTTTCATTATACAACTTAAAAGAAATAAGAATGCTATTGTATTTATGTTGATAAAGTGCCATAAATAACTGATTTGATTCGATCATGGCTTTTTGTTTAATAGCCCATTCTTTTAATATATCATATGGCACCGTTTTTGTACATGCATCTCGCCTAATGGAAACAACGTCTTTTGAAAAGAGAAATCCTGCAAAACCTCCTATTTCTTTAATTCGTATTCCATTGGATATAATAATGGTTAGTGGCGATGGCGCATAATTATTGAGATTTGGTAATACTGCTAATTTTCCAAGTATTTTCCCATTGTCATTCAATTCAATAAAATTGAGATTAAATTGATGTAAAATTTCTACAGGGTAATGAGGTCCTCCTTCATTGATTTTGGGGAAATTAATATAATTAATAAAATCATTGAAAGATAAATTTTCCATATGATGAGGATATAATTGTTTTTGTGATTTATCCAATTCCGATATGGTTATCTTCACACTTGCAGATGGAACAAAATATCTTACTAATGTGTATAGAGTATTATCTGTAAAGCACATATTGCCAATAAAACCCTTCTGAGAATATGGATCATCATGTAACTTTATTTTTATTGATGTCCCCCTATCAATAACTCTACGCTTCTCCTCATCGGTAGGATCGCGAAGAATCGGATTTGAATTTAAGCTGTCATAAAAATCCAATGTTTTCATCTTGGAGATGTCTTCACCATATTTCCATGATGTAACCTTTATTTGTACCCCGAGCATAAATACCGAGAAGAAACCGATGCCAAATTTCCCTATAGATTCAAAACCTTTATAACCTGCCCCCTGAAAATCGTAATTGAATTGCTTGCTTTTCCAGTAGGAACCACCAAAGTCCAGCAATTCATTGGTTAAAAGAGTCTGGCTCATTCCAATACCGTTATCGGAAATTACTAAGAAGAAATTTCCATCGTTGTTTTCAAGAGAAATCTTGATTTCGCCTACATCCAAATTTTCATTTTGCCCCGTTACAGTGCGATGAAGATTTATGGCATCAATACTGTTTTGCAGCAGTTCGCGTACTGCAATATTAATATTGCCATAAAGTTTAACCCCACCTAATTCCATTGCAATATGGATTGGATTTGAAACTCTAATTGTTGTATCAATAGAATCCCATCCTTCTGTTCGCACTATCTCTTTTCCGAGTTGCAAGGTGTCATTAATTGATTTTACACCTTTTGCAGCAAATTCTTTTTTCCCTCTAACCGCAAAATATTCATTCGCCATTTTTAATTCACTATCTAGAACGGAAAGTGCTTCATAACAAACCCACCACGCTTTTTGTTCTTTTGCGGTAAAAGGTACATTTGCAGTGTAAATGAGTAATTTATCATTTGACAAAGTAGGAAAACCTATTTTTTTCTGAAATGTCCAATGTTCACCAGAGAGTCCTTCCATTTCAGTAATTAGTTTTACAGTTTTTGGTGTCCGTAAATTATCAATGTGTGCCGCATCTGAGACTCTGAGTATAAAGGCCAGTTTGGTATGATCTATGCTCCAATCCGTTGGAAAAGTAGCACAAGTATAAGGCTGCCCAAATTCTCGTTCTATATAATTAATATTTTCAGAATGACTTCTGGCGATCTTTCCTATAAATAGACCAAGTTCCTCCCTCAACGAGATGTCATTTAGTAAGTATTCATCATTTCTTAATTTTTGCGTTGCAATTTGTTGTGCAAATTCACCATGCAATTGCCGCACAACATAAAACAATGCACTCTTTTGGTTTTCGTCATTATCACCGTGTTGTATAACGTAATCCAAATATAGGGGGTTGCTTTTAAGTTCGTCTGCCTTATTTAGTATTGAAAGGCACATGCCGGAATCATGTAT
Organism: Spirochaetia bacterium; assembly: GCA_025997655.1. Lineage (GTDB taxonomy): Bacteria > Spirochaetota > Spirochaetia > Treponematales > Breznakiellaceae > Termitinema. Next base: position 2,028 of record BNUW01000161.1, on the reverse strand, counting down.
CAGAAAAGCAATGTGCAGAACAAATGCTTCAAGCGGATTGATGTAGTCATCGCTATCTCCAATAATTAAATCGGCATATTTCCATAATGCTTTTGAGTGAGATAAAGAATGATCCGTGAGAAATGGAAAATCTGTAGGGATACCATCAAGGTATTTTACGATTGTTCTCTCACATGCAATGATGTTTGCCTGTAGCAAAGAGAGTTTTTCTTCGTTTTTCCATTTTGTAACGTTGAACGAATTGCGAAACAGTTTGCTGTCTATACTAATTTCATTATTCAATTTATACCTCCTTCAAATGCCTCTCCCAACACCGCCTGCAAAATCCCCTCCATCTGCCCCTTCCGCTCCTTCACCTGCGCTTCCAGTTCGTCAATCATAGCAAGAATCTTTTCAACATGCAAGACTACAGCACGTTGTTCGGCAAGCGGGGGGAGGGGGATCATTGTATCACTTACGATACCTTGTGTTATTTTTGGCATGGTCTTTTGAACCCCCTTTGCATTATTTCGATAATATTCACGATTAAAAGGTGAAGATAGCACTTTTTGAATAAACACCACAGATATTGGTTCTATCACCTCAATTTTCATCATGAGGTCTGGATAAATAAATTCTTTTGGCTGCCCGGTATAGATTGCAGAAACCCCTACATAATCTATTGAATTGCTTCGTTGAATAAGGATATTGTTCGGCATAAGCCAAAAGACAGAATTATCGGGTATAGAATCATCTATATATTTAAACTCTTTCGGGTTGAATGTTCCCCATGTTGTTGCACCTAATTTCAAAGATTTTATGTCTGTTTCCCTATTTGCCTCTTTAGGTGAATAACCGTTGCGTGGAGGATTAAGTATTATCTCTCCTAATCTCACCAAAACCCACCCCTTCGGCAACGCAAACGGCACATCTTCTGCTCCAATTGGTGCAAGCGGCTTTTCTTTTCTGATTTTCCCCTCCGCAATAAGCCTTTGCTTTTCCACCTTTATCTTATCAAGCAATGCCGCCGCATCATATTCCACATCTCCCTTACGCACCGGATTTGCTTTGCGCCAATCCGCAGTCAATTTGCCTTCAATCGCCTCCTGTAAAACAGCTTGACGGAGTTTAGCCAGAAAAGCAGTCTGTTTACCAATTTCACCAGACAATGCCGAAAGTTCAGTTTCAAATGATTCAAAATAGTTATTGGTCTTTTTCTGTACTGGTAACGGAGGGATACTTACCTCTAAAGGCAAAAGATGCTTTGCTTTTATCTCGGTCTTGATTCCACCTTTCACTTGGGCTTGTAATGTTTTGACAAATACCGGGCTTTTAAGATAACGTTTGAAAAAATCGATGTCTATTTTCGTCTTGTCGAAAGTATATGATGAATAATGAATTGTTGCGGTAATGGGATGGTCGCCTTCCCAAATCGCAATCGCACCTTTAGCGACATTGATGCCGGAAATGATTAAATCACCGGGGTAAACAATAATCATATCTGTCTTGGTCGGTTTTGATGACAGATGAATCGTTCCACTAAAGTCGATTTTATCTAACCGGGGAATATTGCGTATTTGTTTATCATCGGGTTTGTATCGGCCTTCCCGTTCTGTAAGGAATGAAGCGACCTTTACCGTTTGCCAATCACTCATTCCCCGCCTCCCGCATCAACTCCAGAATCAAATCAGCCAGTTTCCCCACATCGGCATCAATGGTCCCGCTCATGTAGCGTTCATACACATCGGCATTATCGGCGGGGTTCAGGTTGAGGACGTATCCTTTCTCAAGGGCAAGTATCCGTAAAAACTCCCGCTGTGTTCTGCCGTTACCTTCCCGGAATGGATGCAAATAATTGACCGTATCCAGTATTTCGGCTAATTTCCCGGCGATTTTATCACTATCGTTTTTATCTATAGACCTGTATTCGGCAATAAGACTATCAATATAAAGAAGCGCCGTGTCAAAATGATCGAGCGGGAAGAATTGTTTTCCACCTTTGCTGATTTCCACCCTTCTTTTTTGACCGGCCCAGGTATACACATCCTG
>BNUW01000160.1 GCA_025997655.1 Spirochaetia bacterium | reverse complement strand
CTTCTGCGGTAAACTGCGGGAGCGTGCAGGCATGGGTTTTTTCCGGCGTTTGTAAGGCGGCGGAAACTGACTGTGTGAGAAAGCCACTGGTAGCGGCTTGGTATCCATTCATGGAATACCCCTTTATAAGTGCATAGCCCCGGCAACTAGGGTCGGGTGCGGCGGGTTATTTCTAACCCGCTTTAAGTGTTTCTACTTATAATATACAATATTTTGATTAAATAGTCAAGCATAATATTGAAATCTTTCTAAAAAGTATTGACGATTTGTGAATGATTTGGTATCTTCTCCCTATGGGAATGACTGAAAAAATACGGCTGATGATGGTTAAACGCCAAAATATTTCTGAATCTGAACTGGCCCGAAGGCTGGGGGAACTGCCACAAAGTTTTAACCCCAAAATGAAGCGGGACAATTTTACGGAACGGGATATGCGGCGGATTGCGGATGCCCTGGGCTGTACCCTGAAAATAACCTTTGTGATGAACGATACGGGGGAAGAGTTCTAAACTGCGGGGGCTTCCGGTTGCAACGAAAGCTTTCTGAATGGCTATATGAAAACAGGATGATATATCTATGATAGGGCGCCTTTTCTTATACGCCGCTGCTTTTTTACCCCTTAACGACTAATCGCTGATTATGTAAACAAGCAAATATACCCGGGTTACGATACGCTGGCTGGCCGGACCTGCTCTGTAAACTGCGGGGGCTTCCGGTAGCAGCGATAGCTTTCTTAACACATCTTTCTTCTGTAGCAAACTTTTTGGCGGAATAGAGGGTGGGGGGTATTTTTTTTTGTTCTCCACAAATAAAGAACAAAAAAAAATAAACCCCACCTTCCACATAAGTGTCTTTTAAATAACGGCTCTTGGTCTTCTCTTCTCTTATATTCTCTTTCTTCTCCCCACCACTAATGGCCCCCCGGCCCCGAAGGGGTTGGCGCACTTTTTGCGCGCGAAGCGCATTAGCAAAAAGTGTGCCAAAGGGGGGGGCGGCTACTGCCGCCTACATAAGTGCTGGCGAATGGGCTGCGTTTGCTTAACTGCTAGTGCTCGCTTTGGTGTAATAAGTTTTCTGAACGAAAGTATATGATTTAGAAATTGCGGAGCAATTTCTTCCTCTTTGGGGGCGTTGCGGGGGTATCCCCCGCAGAGAGGGGAAGCGGAAAACCTACTGGTTTGAAGCGGGGGGAGAGACTTCTCCCCTCTTGGGTATTCTACTGGAAATTAGTCTTTTTTTGTCCTGGGTCGGCCTGGGCTTGCTTTTTTAGTACCCTTTTTTATTACAGGGGCTTTTTTGATTGGAGTTTTAGCCGGGACTTTTACGGCTTTGGTGATGGATTTGAGGGCTACCGCATTTTGCTTATCGGCGGATGATTCGGCAAGGTCGTAGGCGGTTTGCAGGTTGATCCAGTATCCGGGGGTTTTGCCGAAATACTTTGAAAGACGCTGGGCGGTTTGGACGCTGATGCGTATTTTTCCGGTGACGATTCCACGGGCGGCGGAGGGGCTGATTTTAATGCCCTCGGCGAATTGGGAAATTGAGAGATTGTACAGGTCGAGTTGCTTTTTTAGTGCGGCTCCGGGGGTCAGTGCTTTGGCTTTTGCCATTTGATGCTCCTTTTGGGATATAATTATAATTAACCCTATAAGAAACTCATGATTATGTCCAGTAGTGGAAATTAAATGTACGGATACCGGTTGTAATGCCGGACTTAATAATCGCAGACTTTCACCCGATAATGAAAAGAAGTCCATGAAAAATTGTAATTTAGGACATATAAATGCAAACACTCTGCTGTTTACTGACTGGCTGACTACTCAATCGGTAAGCGGTAATTATCCCTGGGGACCGGAATATATGTTTATGCTGAAAAATCCCTTTAATGTGTATGATAGCCTGAATGTCAATGACGCTTTTATTGAAGCGTTAAGCAATATAAAGCCGGTACATGAGGTATATCATGAAATTGTTTTTGAAATTCCCTTTTAGTGGTTCTTATTAATGGCTTTTGAGGGTTTCTTCTTTTTGTGATTTTGCTGTTGACTGTTCAGAGGTTTGGGAAGTCTTCGGGCGGCGCTAGGCGCCTTATTCGAAAAGGATACAGCCGGTGTACGTTAGGGTATTTGGACCGTAATAATAGGGCAGATTATTATCCTTACAGACCTCGCTGATAACCATACCTAGGGCTTCCATTGAAATCCTCATATCATTGGGGAAACGGCAGGGGGAACCGGGATAGGTGCAGTTTACGCATCGTGTGCAAGCTCCTGCGCCAATTACCAAAGGCTGTTTGCCCCAAGACGGATATAGTTTCTTTATTTCTTTTGTAAACTCGTCCAGGTTTGTTCCATGCTCCATGCCGGTTTGTTCCATCATCTCATAATCCAATGAGTCTTCCAATTTCCCTGTTGTTTGAAGCAGTATCCCTGTTTTATAGTTCCGTATTTTTGTTTCACATTCGGCGAGTGTACCACAGCCGGGCGGGCAAGACCATGTTTTGTTATAGGCTTTACACGTATCGGCGGTACAAGCATCCCGTACCTCTGGGCGTACCCTTATCGTACTAACGTCCAGCATCCCGGTATGAGAAAATCCACATTTCAAAGCCAGTATTTTAAGGCGCCTGAACATTCTTTGTTTGTCTCCGTACCGTACTTTCATAAACATCGGCCCCGATAGTAAGGCCGTGGATGATATTTTCTTCTTCGACCTTTGCGCTCCCGATGATGATTGCATCCGCTTGGTCAATAGCGTTTTTGAGCGTAGCTGTCTCTGACAATAAACCTTTTTCTGAATACATTGTTCTCCCTTCACGAAGCGGGAACAATAAACAGTTTTATTCCCTCTCCTGGGTGTTTTGTTTTAACCGCCATTACCGCCTGTTCCGCATCCGGCACAGTCCAGTCATCAAGATAAGTGATGATAATGCAATTTTCTTCCGGCCATATTGAAGTCCCCAATCGGTAATTATCTTTCCCTTTGCCATGTACTATCGGGATAATAGTATAAGAAAAATCTTCAATATTCGTTTCAAGCCCCTGGAGAATATCCTCCTGAACCGATCTGTTGGTGATGATTTCAATACGTTTCATACTGAAGCCTCCATTGCAGTATTGAGATTTTTAACTTTCTTCCCCCTATGCTCATTGATAAGCGAATACATTACCGGAATAAAGAAAAGCGTGATCACGGTTGATGAGGTAAGACCGCCTATGACGGTAAGGCCGATGGGCTGAATCATGGTTGACGATTCGCCGGGGAAGAACGACATGGGAATGAGACCGAGAATAGTTGTCAAGGTAGTCATCAACACCGGACGCAACCGGGAAAGACCGGCGTCTATAACGGCCTGGCGTACCGGAATTAAGCGGCCCACGAGGATATTCGTGTAGTCCACAAGGACAATGCCGTTATTCACCACAATGCCCGCCAGCATGACAACTCCTACCAGTGTAAACATACTCAAAGGTTGGCCGGTAATTAAATAAATGATAACGACGCCTATTGCCAAAAGCGGAATGGTGCAAAGATTTATGAGCGGATCTTTGAACGATTCATACTGACCCGCCATGACGCCGAAAACCAGCAGCACCGCCAAAGTAAAAATAAGGGCGTAGGTTTTTGTGGTGTCGGTAATTTCCCCCCATTGCCCTTCGTAGCTTATGGTTACTCCTTCGGGTGCAATGAAATTCGCGTCCAGAACTTCCCGGACTTTGTTTTCCACTTCGTCAGCCCGCAGGGATTCCGAGGCGAGGTTGCCGGTAACGTGGATGATCCTTGACTGGTTTTCCCGGCTTATGCTCACCGGACCTGCTCCTTTTTCCAGTGAGGCGAAATTGGCAAGGGGATACAGGGTTCCGTTTGAGGAGGAAACAAAAATACGTTCCAGATCGGGTAGTTTTGAGCGGTCCGCTTCGGTAAGCTCGATTATCACATCGTATTCGTTTCCCGCATAACGGAAGGTGGTAGCGGTTGTGCCGTTCATTGCAGCGGCGATTTCGGTGGCGATACTGTTGATGGAAAGCCCCATGTTGTAAGCCCGTTCCCGGTCTATCACCACTTCCACTTGCGGCAGCCCTTCGGTCATGTCCACGGTTACTTCCGTAAGTTCGCTCACTTCTGCCTTGATCAAACCGGCAATTTCGTTGGCGGCGGAAAGGCCCGTGTCAATTTCATCCACCCGGAGGGCTATATCAATATCGCTGCCCCCTGACATCATCCGGCCCATGCCTGCGCTAAAACTCATGGTTGCGTTGGGGAAATCCCGCGCATGGGCGAGCAGTTTAGTCCGCACCGTTGCGCTTTTGTCCGAGGCGGGATTATCCAAATCAAGGCTTACCGCGATTGAACCCCGGTTGGTTCCCGCGCCGCCCATTGCCCTGCCGGAACTTCCCACGTCAACAATGATGTTTTTCGCCCCCTGTATCTCATCAATAGCAAATTCCTGTAATTGCAGCATCACCGCCCTGGTAGTGTCGTAGGTGGTTCCCTGGGGCAGCGTAACATTGAGCGTAACGGATTCCTCGTTCATCCCCGGCATCATCACTATCCGCATTTTGGGAATGGCAAGTACCGTGCCGACAAAAAGCGCGGCAATTAATACAATCACCGCAAGCCGGTGCGAGACCGCAACGGTAAGGAGGCGGGTATATCCCTTGTCAATACCTGAAAATATTTTTTCCGCAAAGGTGTCAATCTTTTTGAGCAGAGGGTTTTTGAGCGGTTTTTGTGTCCGTGTTTGCAGCGGGAAAAATTTCCCCGCCAATATGGGCACCAGGAATATTGCCACGAGGAGGCTTGAAGCAAGGGCAATGCCTACGGTGAAGATAAGGCCCTGAAGCATTTCTCCCTGCATACCAAGACGGCTTTTGAACAAAATGATAGGCACAAAAACGCAAAGGGTGGTAAGCGTGGAAGAAACAATGGAAGACAGCACTTCCTGACAGCCAAGCACGGCGGCGATATTGATATAGCCCTCCGGGTGGATGAAATTGACACGGGCCTTTCCGCCGCCAACGAAATTGCCGGTTTGATCAAG
>BNUW01000159.1 GCA_025997655.1 Spirochaetia bacterium | reverse complement strand
TGGCAGGCCAGGAAGTCCGCCTTGGTGATCAGGTAGGGACGGCGGATGGAACCTTTGCCGAAGCGCAGGTGGGAGACGGTAAAGCCCCCGGACTTCTTGGAGTCGTAGGAGAAGTATGCCTGGGCGGAAAGTTCCGGCTTGGCGTCCCCGATAATCTTGATGGAGTTCTTGTTCGCCCCCACCGTACCATCGGAACCGAGCCCGTAGAACATAGCTTCATTCATGCCCTCTTCGGCAAGGTTGAAGCTCTCATCGTAGGGGATGCTCTGGCCCAGGATGTCGTCGTTGATACCGACGATAAACTTGGGGGTCTTCTTCCCGCTCAGGTTGTCGAAGACGCCCTTAACCATGGCGGGGGTGAATTCCTTGGAACCCAGGCCGTAACGGCCGCCCAGTACCACCGGATAATCCTTGAAGGGCGCTTTGCCCTCGGCCTGGATTTCGCCGATGGCGGTACGTACATCTTCGTAGAGGGGCTCCCCTAATGAGCCGGGTTCCTTGGTCCGGTCCAGGACGGCGATTGCCTTGACCGTAGCGGGCAGGGCTTTTACGAAGGCCGATGCATCAAAGGGCCGGTAGAGCCGTACCTTGAGCACACCCACCTTCTCACCCTTCTTGTTCAAATATTCCACGGTCTCTTCGCAGGTTTCCGCGCCTGAGCCCATGATGATGATCACCCGTTCCGCATCCGGTGCGCCGAAGTAGTCATAGATATGATACTGGCGCCCGGTGATTTTGGCGTACTTGTCCATCTCGGCCTGTACTATAGAAGGAACCTTGGCATAATACTGGTTGACTCCCTCCCGGCCCTGGAAATAGGTGTCCGGATTCTGGGCGGTACCCCGAATTTGGGGTTTCTCCGGGGTCAGGCCCCTCAAGCGGTGGGCTCGGACCAGGTCGTCATCGATCATCTGTTTCAGGGTGTCGAAGCTGACTTCCTCGACCTTTTGGAGTTCGTGGCTGGTGCGGAACCCGTCAAAGAAGTGGAGAAAGGGAATCCGGGAGCGGAGGGTGGATGCGTGGGCAATAACCGCAAGGTCCGCCGCTTCCTGGACGCTGTTGGAACTGAGCATGGCCCAGCCGGTCTGGCGGCAGGCCATCACGTCCTGGTGGTCCCCGAAAATCGACAGGGAACTGGTGGCCAAGGCCCGGGCGGCGATGTGGAACACCGTGGAGGTAAGTTCCCCGGCGATCTTGTACATATTGGGGATCATTAAAAGGAGCCCCTGGGAGGCAGTGAAGGTGGAGGACAGGGCTCCGGTGGTCAATGCCCCGTGGACCGCTCCGGCCGCTCCTGCCTCGCTCTGCATTTCCACCACCTGGGGGATGGTGCCCCAAAGATTCTTCTTGCCCTGGGCGGAAAGCTCGTCGGCGACCTCACCCATCGGGCTGGAGGGGGTAATCGGATAAATCGCAATTACTTCGCTTAAGGCGTGGGCCACCTGACCCGCCGCCGTGTTTCCGTCAATCATTACCATGTGCTTTTCTGACATTGTACTTCCTTCTTGAGTTTGTATGTATTCATTGTAGTTTGGGGAAAGGAAATATTCAATAGGTCCCCTGCTGCTTGCCGCAGTCCCCCTGGGATCCTCTACGCCTTTAGCCGGGACACCTCCCGCCGCAATTTCTGCGGATTGCTGCTCAAAATCCTGTGGTCCCTTATTTTGGCGGGTCGTATTCTTTCCCGGATGCCTAACCGTAAGACGTTCATTTCTTTGAAAAAATCTTCCCGTTGTAAAACTGCCACACTAAACCGTAAGTCGTAAAGGTTTTGTATATAATTGTAGAATTATGCATTTTTATAGAATCACCATGATCTGACACATAATAGTCAAATCCATCGAAAGCATGAAAATTGGGAATGATCTTAAAAATCAAACGCCTGCCGGCTCTTTTTCTGGTCTTTGCAAAGTCAAAACCAATATCAATAGGCAGACTTGTATAATATCTCGCATGCTCTGCAGCAACAATAGGAATATTAAATCCTACGCCAACACCCACATAAAGCCATTCAACATACGGAATATTGAAATGCACAGAAAGCGGTATAGTCATATATAATCCGCCATCTCTATAATCACCGCCATAACTACTTTCTTCACCACCTGCTTCCGATAGACCAAACATTAATCCGGTGCTTGCAGAAAGCCAGGGGAAAACATAAAAATCATAATTTACCCCTGCATTGATATCAAACTGCCTACCAGTGTCTACGTCTTTATTACTAACTAATAAACCCACTGAATCAAACCCCATACCAAGCCCCAGCAGCATATCAAATGATTCATGTTTATGTTTACTAGTCTGTTTAACGGGAGGCGGCGGCGGTACATACTCTTTAGCTTCTTTAACGGTCCGCATTAATTTTTTTGTTGATTGTATATCCTCATTCAGGCTGAAAATTCTATTTGCGTTCGAGTTTACTTTTTTCATAAGGGTAAAAGCAATTTGATCCGGAGGTACATCCGTTATTTCTTTTAGATATGGCGGCGCTTTATACATAGTATCAAAAAACGCTTTGTTCTGTAAATCAGTAACAATAAGAATTGTTTGCCGTCCGCCGCGAATATCATTTATATATTCTACTACTCTTCCATGAATCAAATTGTAATCAACTTCATCCGGCTCTGTTGGTTCTCCGGGCAGTTCTAATCCATCGTCAAAAAGGTCATCAAGCATAGCCCGTACTGATCCGGGGGATTCATCTAAAAGTTCCTCATTCAAGGAATCAAGCGCCTTGAGACTATAATCAATATCACCCTGTGTTAAATAGCGGGGCCTAGTTAAGGGTTTACCGTTCAAGGTCATTTGCCAATCGCCGGGTTTAGCATTTTGGAAATAATAATCTTTATGTAATACCCTTCTGTTTTCACCGGAACCTTTTATTTCTTTAGGAACATTTGATTGTGTTGTTATATCTTCAATTATACTTTCAATTGGAACGGATGCTATTGGTTGTTGTACCGGTTTAGTGGTGGCACACCCGGATACTATCAATAATACGATACTCATTATCCATGCATTTTTCATTGTACCTGCCGCAATTAAACATTCCCATCTATAATTAGAATGGGAATGTTTAATGGTTAGTTAGCTTTTTCCAGCCACTTTTCGAGCCGGTCTTCCGCCGATAACGCTTGTTTCTGGGATTCATTTAACTTCCCGGAATCGCGGGTACTTTGAGAAATAAGCTTCTTGGCTTCTTCCCTGCTATATCGAATAGCTACCCACACAATGTTGTTTTCATCGACAAAATAGCCAATTTCACGGTTCCCGACAAGGTCTGCCTGGGCTATCGCTACCGTGATTTCCGATTGGAATGCTTCAAGATCACTGTGCGCTTCGGAGGAAGAGTTGTAATCTTCAACCAAATCTTTAATAACCGTTTCAAGCTGTTGGGCGATTGAAGCGCGGGCACGGGTAGCGGCGATAGACTTTGACGCCGCAGTCTTTGATTCGGCGGAACCAACGCCGACATAGTATTCATCAGGAGTTTCGTTCACCGCATCCTGAATAGTTTTAGGGTAGCCGCCGACCAAATGCGGCGCCGTCGAAGTTGCTCTGGGCGCGGAAGCGCATCCCACAAATGCCATTGAGACTAATACAAGAAATAGTCCCCCCGTCAAAAAACGTTTAAAACTTTCCATAAAACCTCCAATTTACTCGTCCTTTATTTTGCCACATAGCTCAAATATTCGGCACGGCTAATTTCTTTTTTCGTAAAATCTTTGCCGTCTTTCGTATAAAAAACTAAATACGAAGTCTCACTGTTATTCGCCACAGCCGTTAAGGTAGGATCAACAAGCACCGTTCCTTCAATGTAATACCCGCCTTGTCCGTAAATATACGGAATATAAAAACTTTTCGATCTTAAAACCGCATCAACCAGTGCAATTCCACCGGGCACTTTTTCAAGCGCATTATCAACCGCATCTTCAATCGTTACACTACCTGTAGGGAACAGTATAATGATATGGTAGATATCACTTCCCTCAACCTTTTCGTTGTAACGCTTATACTCAGAAGCGCGGCTCCAATCAATGCTTTTTGTTGAAATAACAGTGAATGCTCCTAAGCGATGCGCACACCCCACTGTCATTAATGCGAGCAAAACAACAAGCATTAATCCCAATTTTCCGAAAAAACCAGTTTTGTAGTTTTTCATAAAACCCTCCTCAAAAAATAATGAAACCTCATACGAGGTTTTAACGTTTGCTAAACGAATATTGGTAAAACGTATATTTTTCACCGACTTATTACCCCATTTAACATTCTTGCCCTACATAGCCGTCTTTGTTTTACCGCCAAGATATACGATATTAGCCGCAGAGCCCGCCAATACCAGAACACCGATAACGCTTAATGCCGGAAAAGCAACTCTGCGGCAAGCCATGGACATCATACCGCAGCCGCCAATCAGTATGTGCGGAACGGATAAGGCGAAAATACTTGCAAAGAAAATACCGATGGTAAGACCAAACTGTATGAGTTGATTACTAAAAACTATTAGGCATATCCCAAACATGTTGATTATCATTCCTATGCCGGTATCAGCCTGTATAGACCAGTGACATCTGGGGATGCTGCCTTCCATTAATTCACAGGCTTTAAATAAGAACTGTGGTCCAAATACAATGAGTAAGCCCAGTAAAATAGTAACTGCTCCGCTTATAGTATTATTCTTCACTATTTCTCCATAACGAATCAAAGCGGCGGTTTCAAACCGCCTGAAACCGCCGGGGACTGTTATTAGCAATCACATTTATTACCTTGGGTACTCGCATAGCAATTGCTTTTTCCGCAATAATAATCTCCGTGATTGCAGTCATTCTCTTCTTGACAAGACTTGGCGAAGAGGTCACAACCGGTAACCGCCAATCCCAATGCCAACACCATGCCCAAAAATCCCACAAAAAACACTTTCTTCTTCATGTAAAGAACCTCCTTCAAGACTGCCATCCGGCCAAGCCGGATTGTATTAACCGGCTATGCCGGTTTACAAGCAAGGCAACGCCCCGCATAAAGCACTGTTTAAGAGAAGAAAAAATAAAAAGACAGAATTCGCCAAAACG
>BNUW01000158.1 GCA_025997655.1 Spirochaetia bacterium | reverse complement strand
GGCGGCTTGTTTTCCGTACAGCTTCTTAAGATCTTCGAGAGCTTTTTCTGATTTCGCCATTGTATTCTCCTTTCAATGATTGTAACACAGGTTGTTTAGATGTGTCTATACTATTATCGTAAAAAAAATATTTTTTTTATACCTGAGCTGGTTCCAAAATAAGTATTAACCACCGACCTCACGGACAACACAGACAAAGATGTAAGAAGATAAACCACGAATCAACACGAATAATATAAGAGAGCCAGTTCCAAAATAGAAGAATTTTTAACCGCAAAGGCGCGCGAAGGGGAAGAGAAGACCCCTTCGGGACCTGGCTATCCCTCATCTTCATCTTCCTTTGTCGCCTCAGACCTTTGGTCTGAGGTTCCTTGGTGGTTAATTGTTTTTCATTTTGGAACCAGCTCAAGAATCTGTTGTTTTATTCGTGTCTATTGGTGTAATTCGTGGTAGGTCTTGCATTTTGGAACCGGCTCAAATATGATTTTAAACATCATGATCCAGGGCTGAATCGAACAGCCGACCTGCCGCTTAGGAGGCGGCCGCTCTATCCCCTGAGCTACTGGACCTCCCTTTAGGTATACCCGTTTTATGGAGCGCTTGTCAACACCGACGCAGATATTTCTCACGAAAAACGCATGAAAAAAATTATTCACAGATTTCCACTGATTAAGATAGAATTCTTTAGGATTTAAACCACGAAGCACGAACGACACGAAAAAGATTGCTATTTCAAAGCAAAATTTCGTATTTTTAGGGTTCCCCCAAAGCCGCCGGTTATGGCGCCCACAATGTCCGCAGGTTTTAGCTACGCGATAAGCCCGATGAGTACCGACGTGGTAATAAGGGCAAGAAACGCGTGAACCTTCGTTTTCATACAGAGCAGTATTAAAAACGCCAGGCCGATTACCAATGCGAGGACCAATTGGACCCCTGATACGCCTTCCATAAAAACTCCTTTACCATAAATTTACTGACGAATAAAACTCGGCGAATACTTTGCCGCGAGGATAATGGCTTCCACCATGCTGACCGCGCTGACCACATTCTTCCCCGCAATATCAAAGGCCGTTCCATGATCCACGGAGGTGCGCAGGATGGGCATCCCTCCGGTGATGGAAATCGTCCGTTCAAAATCAAGGGTCTTGGTCGCCACATGCCCCTGATCGTGGTACAACGAAAGAACGCCGTTATACCGTCCCTGTAGGGCCTGATGAAAAACCGAATCGGCGCCTATGGGACCCTCTACCTGGTAGCCCGCCGCTTTCAGTGCCGCTACCGCCGGAAACACCTCCTTAACTTCTTCATCCCCAAAGAGCCCATGCTCGCCCGAATGGGGATTCAAGCCCGCGATTGCCATGGTACCCCCGGCAACGCCGAGTTTTTTTAAAACCTCGATGGACCGTTTTACATAGTCTATGATCCGATCCTTGGTTACCATGTCGCAGGCTTTACGCAGAGACACATGTCTGCTCAGAAAAAATACCCGGAGGCCTCTGACTTCAAACATGGTCAGGGGATCCTGGGTACCCGTCAGGCCGGCAAAAATTTCCGTATGCCCGATAAAATTAACGCCTCCTTGCTTTAATGATTCCTTGTTAATCGGCGTGGTGGACACCGCATCGGCCTGCCGGTTCATGGCAAGTTCCACACTTTTTGCAATGTACTCATAGGCCGCCTTGCCGCACATGCCGTTTACCTCGCCGAACTTAAAACGGCCCATATCAATATTGTTGATACCCACCAGGTTGAGAATTCCTTCGCTATAATCTCCTTCCCGGGGATCCTGGATTTGCTTAATTTTCAGGGGCGTCCCGGTAATCTTCAGGGCCTGCTCCACAATTTGAGGGTCCCCAATTGCCACGGTACGGGCAACATTGGTAACTTCTGCGCTTGCGAAGGCCTTTACCAGAATCTCAGGCCCTACTCCGGCGGGGTCCCCCAGGGGAACCGCAATCAATGGTTTGCTCATCTTTTTTTCCTTTGAGCCGGTTCTAAAATAAGAATTTAACCACCGACCTCACTGACGCCACGGACTCTTGCTTTCTTATCCTTTCCTTTGTCCGTGTTGTCCGTGGTTAAAATTTCTTCTGTTTTGGAACTGGCTCCTTTATACAGTTAATTTTTCTTTCAAGTAACGGACACAGGTGACAATGGCGTCGGGCTCTCCCACCATACCGCCCTTGGTGATAATTTTTAACCCGGCGCTGTCCCCGCCGATGATCTCGCCGTAGGAAGCCAGGGGAAGCACCTCCCCCAAAAGCCGCAGCCCCACATTCTGCATACGGCTGCAGACCGCCACGGTGATATCGCCGCCGCAGGTATAGATACCCCTGAATCCCTTGCCGGAACTCATTACCTGATAGCTTATCTCCGCGATGGAAAGGTTTATCAGATTGGAAAGATCATCGACAGAACAGCCCCGCTTTTTCATATAGGGTTCAAAGGAAACCCGGTGTTCCGGAATGATGCCCCGGCCAACCACGCTGCAAACATCGTAACCGCCGCAGTTATCCAGGATATCCCGCACCCCCCGGCCCGCAAGGGCTTTGATTTTTTCCGCGATAAAGCCGCTTCCCTTCATCAAATCTTCTATTAATAGGGAGTCCACCGGGTATTTTGTCTGGGCCCGGAAAACTTCCGCCGAGAGGGGCGTGTGGACCGGCGCTTTCGGATCAAGGGCCGCCTCGGTCTTATGGAGGGGGACGCCGTGGACCAGCAGGTAACCCCCGACATTGATCCTGCCGGAGGAGGGGAAGCAAGGAACCGCCTGGCCACCCGATTGTCCCCCAGGGCGTCCAGCATGGCATCGGTTTCGGAGCCAAGGTTACCCCGGAGGGTGGTGTCGATACGCTTGGCATACACCTGTACATCGGGGGAGCGGAGGGAACGGGCGGCCTTAAACACCCGGTCATAGGCCTCCTGTGGGGGGATACTCCGGCTGTCCGTGGGATAGACGATACACTCGCAGTCCCGCAGGCCGGCGTCATCCAATTTTTCCGCGTTGGTAATTGAATAGGTCCGGTAATTTTCCTTGGTCATCAATACGCCTACCGCGTTTGCGCCGGTCAAATCATCGGCCACCACCACACATCCTATCATGAGGGCATCCTTACCTTATCGGAATATAATGTATGTCCTTTCCTTGAAAATTCTAAGGCCCCTTTAACGGGCTGTCAACAAAAAACCGGCAAAAATGGTTGTTTTTGTGTTTTTTTTGATAGATTTTTCTTTAGGAAATAGGATATGCTCTTCCCATGGAAAATACCACCGCACAGGCAACGGACAGGATCGGAACCGACAGGATCGGGAAATTGCTTTTTGATTTTTCGGCGCCCGCCATTATCGGGATGCTGGTAAACGCGGTATACAACATCGTGGATCGTATTTATGTGGGCCAGGGGGTGAATCCCCTGGGAATAGCCGGCATAACCCTGGTGATGCCGGTGATGCTGGTGTTGATGGCCGCTTCGATCCTGATTGGCGTTGGGGCGAACTCGCTTTTTTCCATCCGCCTTGGGCAGGGCCGCCGGGATGAGGTTGAAAAAATCATGGGTCATGCCTTTGCCCTGCTCTTCCTGATTCCCGGCGTCGTGATTGTGGTCTGCCTTGTGTTCCTGGACGACATACTAATCCGCATACTTGGGGTTAGCGAAGCGGTTTTCCCTTACGCCAAGTCATATTTACAGGTCATTCTCTACGGCGGTATTTTCAGCGCCATGGGTCCGGGGATCAATCATTTTATCCGGTCCGATGGGCATCCCAAGACATCCATGCTCACCCAAATCATCGGGGCGGTGATCAATATCATCCTAGACCCTATTTTTATCTTCGGGTTTGGCTGGGGGGTGGCCGGCGCGGCATGGGCAACTATTATTTCGCAGTTTATTTCTTTTGTCTGGGTTATCGGTTATTTTAATTCCCGGTTTACCCTGCTCCGTTTCCGTTGGCGCGCCATGAAACTTGAACTGCGGACGACCTTGACGATACTGGCCATCGGTTTTGCCCCCTTCGCCATGCAGTTAGCCATCGGGCTGGTGAACATTCTTCTGAACCGCACCTTGTCTACCTACGGCGGGGATATTGCGGTTGCCGCCATGGGGATTGTGTACAGTATTTTGATTGTGATTATCATGCCCCTCCAGGGGCTTAACCAGGGGGCTCAGCCTATCATCGGATACAACTACGGCGCAAAAAAATACGACCGGGTGAAGAAAACCTATAAATGGGCGGTCATTTCCGCTACCATATTTGTCAGCGCGGGGTTCATTTTGTTCCAGCTTTTCCCCCATTTTTTTATCGCCATTTTCAGTAAAGAAGAGGGGGAACTGATGGACATCGGAGTTTTTGCGCTGCGGAGATGCACCCTGGTCCTGCCGGTTATCGGTTTTCAGATCCTGTCGTCAAACTTTTTTCAGTCTATCGGAAAGCCGCTGCAGGGAACGGTGTTGAGTTTGTCCCGGCAGATATTGTTGTACATACCGCTGCTGATCATTCTGCCGCAGTTTTTCGGCATACGCGGGGTCTTTTTCGCCATGCCCGCAGCGGATTTTGGGGCGTCGATACTTTCGGCTTTTGTGATGGCCCGGGAGCTTCGGCTGTTGAAGCGGATGGAAAGTGAGTCCTATGACCGTACCTGAGGCTTTAAAAAAAATAACGGTCCTGGCCGCGGCAAGCCCCGCGAGTCTGGCTGAACTTATCCCCTATGGGACGATCAGGCAGTATCAAAAAGGTGAACATATATCCCTTGAGCGGGATGATGTGCGCCATTTTTTCTGTATCCTTGATGGCATCGCGGCGCTGTACAAGCTCAACAGCGTTGACGAAAAAAGGGGCATCTTCGTCTATGGAAGCGGGGCAATGCTCAATGAGGTTGTTTTAGATGGGAAAACGGCTTCGGTGAATTGTGAAGTCCTCAAGGATGCCATGGTCCTGTGTCTGGAACGAAGCGGTTTTTTGAGTGTTTGCCGTAAGGATTTTGAGCTTACCAAGGCGGTGATGGATTCTATGGCGTTGAAAATCCGGCGGCTGTATCATCAACTTAAAAACACCTCAACCAATATCCGGGGGGATAAGCGTATTGCCTCAAAGCTCTGGAAATTGTCCCGGGATTTTGGTGTGGGCTGCGGCAGGGGTACGGAAATTGATTTTG
>BNUW01000157.1 GCA_025997655.1 Spirochaetia bacterium | reverse complement strand
TCAATATGGGGGGCGGCCAACAATGCCCAGTCTTGAATGCCAAAAATTAACAACAGGTAGTAGGTTTTTCAAAATTCGTTAAAAACTGAAAATGACGATTGAAAAATACCCTTTTTAGAGGTTCCCTATAGTCATCTTCCCGCTTTTCCAATACCTCAACCTTATTAGCCAAAACAACATGTTCGGAGTGATTGTGGAAAAAGGAATGAAAGGCTGACTTCCCTACCGATAGCATTGCATTGTTCATATGCTAAAGATAGTCTATAGAGAACCGTCTGTCAAGCGGCAAAGGTAATAAATAAGCCATTTTAACACAAAATCCCCCAAAAGATCTGTCATCCCGGCAAGGATTTCCTCCCTTGTCATTTCAAATGAAGGTCAAGGGAATTGCGATCCTATGGACATTTGTAATTGTAAGGAGTATAAAGAGCTAATTATGAACAAAGTCTTAAATGAAAAGATTGTGGAAGCCTTTTCATCGGTGCTGCCCATTACCGTGATTGTGCTTATCGCAAGCATTATCTTTGTACCTATGTCTGCGGGAATCATCGTCATGTTTCTTGTGGGCGCCGCGTTGCTCATCGTCGGGATGGGGTTCTTTACCCTGGGGGCCGATATGGCAATGATGCCCATGGGTGAAGGTATCGGCGCGGAGCTTACCAAGGGGAAAAATGTGTTTCTGGCGGTGGGCATCAGCTTTTTGATGGGCCTTATCATCACCATTGCTGAGCCGGACCTGATGGTATTGGCATTGCAGCTCGCCAAATCGCTGAACATCCAGACGCTCATTGTAACGGTGGGCGTGGGTGTCGGCCTGTTTATGGCAATAGCGGTGCTGCGGGTAATTATCGGCGTGCCGCTGCGCTTCCTTTTGCTGTTTTTCTACGCAGTCACCTTTGCTCTCGCTTTCTATATGGCGAGCCATGGCGCTACGGCCTTTGTCCCCGTATCCTTTGACTCGGGGGGTGTAACCACCGGCCCGATTACCGTTCCGTTTATGCTGGCAATGTGTGCCGGCGTCGCATCCCTTCGCGGTGATAAGGGCGCCAAGAGCGACAGTTTCGGCTTTGCTGCCCTCTGCAGTATCGGCCCGATAATGGCAGTAATGCTACTCGGTATGGCCCTGCAAATAACCGAAGTACCGCCGAACAGCCTGCCCGAAGAAAAGATAGCCGCCATTGCGGGTTACACCGACCGTGATGTGGTGAAAGCCTTTGTCGAAGAATTCCCCGAAACGATAAAAAATGTGGGAACCGCACTGGGGGCAATACTGGTCTTCTTCTTTATATTCCAACTGATTACGCGGCGCTTTCACCGGCGCCAGCTTGGCAGGATAGTCATCGGCTTCGTCTACACCTTCATAGGGCTCGTGGTATTCCTCACCGGGGTGGAGGTGGGCTTTATTCCCGTGGGAAGCCTCTTCGGCAGCGAACTCGGCGCATCCCCCATCAAGTGGGTGCTGATACCGCTGGCCATGATCATCGGCTACTTCATTGTGGCCGCCGAACCCGCAGTACATGTGTTGAACAAGCAGGTTGAAGATGTGTCCCAGGGCGCCATCACCCAAAAAGTTATGGCTAAGGCCCTCGCCATCGGCATGTCCCTCGCCTTGGGTATCGCCATGGCGCGTATCCTTTTTAATGTCAGTATTTTATACATCCTTGTTCCGGGGTATGTGTTCGCGCTGGTACTTACCTTTTTTGTGCCGCCGATTTTTACCGGTATCGCCTTTGACTCGGGCGGCGTGTGTTCCGGCCCGATGACCAGCACCTTCCTCTTACCCTTTGCCATCGGCGCGTGTGCAAGCGCCGGACACATGGAGGACGCATTTGGTATTGTGGCCATGGTTGCAATGACACCCTTGGTGGTTGTCCAGCTTTTGGGGCTCATCTACCGGAAGCAATTTGCGGCGATAGAAGCCCCCGAGGCCGATGTGGGCATGGAAGGTGTGGTTGTATTCGAGGAGGCTTACTATTATGGTTAACACAATAAGGGCAGCCAAAGATCAGATTCGTTTGAAAGCGCTTTTTCTCATCGTGGACTGGGATAAGGTGCAGGCGATAGCCGAGGTATTTGCCAGGGACAACTGCCTGCTGAGTTTTGTCAGTAAGGGCAGCGGGACGGCAAGCTCGGAAATCATCGACCTCCTGGGCATCGGCACAACAGACAAGGCCGTATTCATCTGCCTTGTGCAGAGCACGGAGACGCCCCACATTATCCGGGAAGTTCGCGGTACAATAGGAGCCCGGAGCGCCGGCGCCGGTATCGCGTTTTCGGTGCCCCTCGGCGGTATAACTGCCCGTCTTTTTACGATGTTCGAGGAGGCTGCCAGGGAGAAGCCAAATACTAAGGAGGACAAGAGGATGAACGCTATTGAAATAAAGAACGAGATGATTATCTCGATACTAAACAGAGGGAACAGTGACGCCTTTATGACAGAGGCCCGCAAGGCGGGGGCCCGGGGCGGTACCGTTATCAGCGCCCGGGGTATTTCGCAGGAGGTGATGAAAAAGTTTGTCGGCATTACGGTGCAGGACGAAAAGGAAATCATCTTTATTCTGGCGGACAAGGATACGGTTGTCCCCATCATGGAGGCGGTACGGCCGGGCTTCGGCGCTGCATCCCAGGCCGCCGGAGTGATTTTCTCGCTGCCCGTAGACCAGGTGATGAGCCTTAACGCGCTGTCTTAAAAGGTTCGTGAGAGGGATATAATGAAATTATCCAGTTTAATTCACCCCGATCTGGTACTGTTAAAACGGCCCGGTAAAACCAGGGATGAACTGCTTGATGAAATGATTCGGGAGCTATACCGTCCCGGAAAAAGATTCCCGATACCGGAAAAGACCCTCCGGGATGTCATTGCGGATCGTGAAAACCTCGGCGGTACCCTGCTTCCTTCAGGTCTTGCTATTCCCCATGCCCGGCTTGAAGATTTTGACGATTTCATTATTGTCATTGGTATTCCGGCATCCCCCATTCAGGCGGAGGCGCAGGGGGAGCCGGCTACCCATATGATGGCTCTGATGCTGACCTCCCTGTCGGCCTCAACCCAGTATCTGAATACCCTGGCGGCGCTTGCCAAAATATCACAGGGACCATTATTCCCCAAACTCTGCGGCGCGGTGAATCCCAATGCCTTTATCGAGATTCTCAAGGGCGCCAAAATTGAAGTTACCAAAAAATTGACCGTGGCCTCCATCATGAATACTACCCTTACGGTATTGCACACGGATAACACGGTTAAAGAAGCGGTGGATTTGTTCTATAAAGATCGTTTAGGCTATCTGCCCATTCTGGACCGCCATGGTTTTTTTGTGGGGGAACTCACCGTGGTGGATCTTTTTTCCGTGGGCATCCCCGATTACGCCATCAAACTGGAGAACCTCAAATTCCTGAGTCATTTTGAACCCTTTGAGGGACTGCTGAAAGAAGAAAACAGTGTCCGTATCGGGGATGTGATGAAGAAGCCGGAGATAGTCCTGGATGAAGATTCTCCGGTTGTCGAGGCGATTGTGAAATTCATTCTGTGTAAGCGCCAGCATCTTCCGGTGGTGAAACACAAGAAAACCCTCACCGGCGTGGTTGGGTACATGGATATACTGCATAAAGTATTGAGGGCATAAGATATGAGTATCCTGGCATGGACCGCCCTGATTCTGTTTGTCGTCGCGTATATCATTATATTTACGGACAAGATAAACAAGATCCTGATAGTCCTGTTGACGGCGGTGCTTTTTATTATCCTCCGGATTATCAGCCAGGAAGACGCCTTCCGGGCTATCGACTGGAATGTTATTTTCAAGCTGATCAGTATGCTGATCATTATCGAAATCACCAAAACTACCGGGCTCTTTCAATACCTTGCCATAAAAACCGCCAAGGCCGCCCATGGGGACCCCTTAAAGATACTCATCTTCCTCTCCCTGATAACCGCAGTCATTTCCGCCCTGCTGGATAACGTTACCACAATATTGCTGCTAAGCCCCGTAACCATCCTTATCGCGGTGGAACTGGGCATAGCGCCGGTGCCCTTTGTCATCTGTCTGGCCATTGCATCGAATATCGGGGGAACGGCCACCTTTACCGGGGACCCGCCGAACATCATGATCGGCAGCGCAGCAAAACTGAGCTTTCTTGACTTTGTGGTAAACCTTGGGCCGGTGATCCTCATTATTCTGGCGGCCTTTTCGGTTACCATAATTCTTCTTTTCAAAAAACAGATGGTGGTCTCCAACGCGCGGAGGGCCCGGATTATGGATTTTGACGAATCCAAATGCCTGGAAAACAAACCCCTGATGATCAAATGTATCGTCGTCCTTATCATTGCGGTGGCGGGTTTTCTCTTTCACGAAAACCTTGGGTTCGAAGCCGCCACGGTGGCCCTGTTCTCCGCCGCCGTCCTGCTGCTCCTTTCCCGGGGGGAATACGAACTTGACGACTGTTTCCGGGACGTTGAATGGGGGATACTCTTCTTTTTCATGGGCCTTTTTATTATGGTGCAGGGCCTGGTTGATATGGGATGGATTAAAAAATGGGCGGATTTTCTGACGGGCCTTACCAAGGGCAATCTGCCCCTGACCGCAGCACTGCTCATCTGGGTTTCCGGGATATTATCCGCCGTGATTGACAATATTCCCTATGTGGCCACCATGATCCCCATGGTGCAGGACATTTCCGCTACCATAGGTCCCGAATTGGCCCGGCCCCTGTGGTGGGCGCTTTCCCTGGGGGCCTGTCTTGGTGGAAACGCGACGCTGATTGGCGCATCCGCCAACGTGGTATCCGCGAGTATTTGTACCAAAAACGGATACCCGATTACGTTTATGGATTTTACCAAGTATGGGGCTCTGATTACCCTTATCAGCCTGGTGATATGCACAGGATATGTGTTGCTGCGGTATTTTTTGTAGCTCGCAAAACCTACGCCGTTTTTCTATACACCCCAAGGTAATCAAAAAAGGAAATCAGGGCGATTACCACGGAAATGCCGAGAAAACCCCAGGCGATATAACGGAGGATATCGAAATAGGGACCTTCGATCCCCAGGCGTTGCACGCTGGAGGCAAGGAGGGCGCTTATCCCGGTAAACATATAGCTGACCGCCTTGATTTTCCCCCCCCTCCGGGCGCCCATGGCAACCCCCTTTTTCAGCATCAGGTTCCGCAGAAAGAGGATGCCGAATTCACGGTAGAGAAT
>BNUW01000156.1 GCA_025997655.1 Spirochaetia bacterium | reverse complement strand
ACTATGATCATGGACAGCCCGAATAGTTTTTCCGCCCTTATTCACTTCCAGTTTACCGGAAACGTTCGCAGTGGAGCCGTTCAACGTCACTGTTGCGCCGTCTAACACCACGAGTAGGCCGTCACCGCCGGTGGCACCGCCGGTGCTGTCAGGAGCGCCTGCGCCATACGACCGGTTTCCGAAGGGACCGTCGTTGCCTGGAAGGCTTCCTTTGTCAACCGTTGAGCCAATATTAAAACCGGTAAGGCCGGTTCCCTCACCAACGAAGAGGGTCTTTCCGGGGGGTACGGTAACGATCCCGTTCCCGCCGACAAGGTAAATCGCATCAACCCGGTTAAACAGATCTTCAACAACCGCGTTCTGGCTTGATGAGGATGTCGTCCCCTGTTCGGTTAGTTCCCAAGCACCAGGACCGGGAGAACCACCACTAGAAGGAAGAACAGGATTACTAGGATCTAAACCAGCACCGCCAGAAGGAGTACCAAGAGGATTCCAAGTTACTCTGTACACCGATACCGTGTTCTGATACACCTTAACGATAAGAACGGTATCGCCGGGAAGATTCTCCGGCAGCTTATCGATAGCATAGGCCCCGCTCGAACCAGAGCCACCAGTGCCATTGGTGCCATCATTGCCAGCCGCGCCGTTAACGCCATTATCACCGGCCGGGCCAACAGGGCCTTCACAGCCCGCAAAGACCAGTGCCAGCGCCAGAAGCGCAAGCACCCATTTTGAGACATTTCTCACTTTCATAAAAGATTCCCTCCTTAGTGTGGGAACAAACCAACCCCCCCTGCCTTAAACCGGGATTGAACGACGTCCAATCCACCCCGGTTCTGGCAAAGAGTTTTATGTACATATACAAAAAGCCCGGGCCGTCCAGCCCAAGCTTCGAGTACCTAAAGAATGACCGTACTAATTGCTTACTATATAACGAATTACCTATAGGGGAGGAAAAACTATTCGGGCGGTCCATGATCATAGTGGCAACTATATCATTCTCCTGGTGAGAAAACCAGCCGAAAAACCTACCAATTGTGCGGTCAAAACGCCTGTTTTTGCTTTTCACAACCCAATTCCCTTACCGCTCAAATTCCCCGCCTGTACGCCCGAGCCCGGGCGCTTGCCTGGAGATGTAAGAAAACATACCTCATAAAAATCATAATGTCAAGATAAAAACCCGAAAAAAAAACTAATTTCCGAAAATTTGTCCCGGCCGGAAACAGGAAGAAACCAGGAATTCAAAATTTAACCACTTTTCCACCCAAAGAGTGGAAAAGTCGACCTCACGGACAGCACGGACAAAGACGATGGAAATAAAGGCGGTACCGGATTCACCGGCAAGCCTAGGCAGCAACCGGGCTTAAATTGAGGATCGTCCGTTAATCTGTCGGTGAGTGTCTGTGAGGTCGGTGGTTTTTCCTAATTTGGAATTACTGGGAAGAAACAGCCCGGCCTTGTACCTCATGCCATTTTCGGCTAGGGTGTTCATAAAGGCGGTACCATGGCGAACGAACACTCCTCCGGAAACATCCGCTGGCACCCCGCGTTTTTCGAGGCCATCCAGTTAGAGCTTGCCGCCTATCGCAATGTCCTTGAATTTATCTATGACTACCAGCTCACCACCGACCCGCTCCGCATAGATACCCTCATTATCAAAAAACCCAAACAGGTCAAAATCGAGAAAAATTTTGCCCAAATCTTCCGGGGAAACAATATCTGCGAGTTCAAATCCCCCGGGGACTACTTAGCGGTGAAAGACTTCTACAAGGTTATGGCCTACGCCTGCCAGTATGTCGCCGACGGCGAGGGGGTAGACATCGACGATATAACCCTCACCTTCGTTGTAACCAAATACCCCCGGGAGCTTATCAAACACCTGAAGGAAGTCTGCGGCTATAGCGTAGACGAGCCCTGGCCCGGAATCCACCGGGTTAGCGGGGATTTTATCCCGATCCAGATTTTGGAGAGCAAAAAACTCTCCGAGTCCGATAATATGTGGTTAAAAGGGCTAAATACGGGCTTGGAAATTTCCAATGCACGGCTTATATTTAAAGAAGGCGCGCAGAAAGAAGACGGGCTCTCTAAACGGGCCTATTTGTACGCGGTTCTGCAAGCAAACCCTTTGGTCTTTGAGGAGGTCTATAAAATGGATAGTACGGTAACCCTGGATGATGTTCTCATGAATCTCGGATTGGTATCAAAGTGGGAAGAAGAGGGCCGGGAAAAGGGCCGGGAAGAAGGTCGGATGGAAGGTCGGGTGGAAACGCTCCATGAGGTTCTGGAACTTTTGAAACAAGGATACCAGGCGGAACAGATTGAAGCAAAATTATCCGCTAAAACCGAATAAGCCGGTCTTTCCATTTTTGCCGGGAGAAGTGGCAAGCGTTGACCAGGGTCCCTCTATCTCGTACTATAACGGTAAAGTATCTCAATATTTAAGGAGTTTTTTACATGACAAGTTACAAAGAATTGGGGCTGGTCAATACCCTGGATCTGTTCAAGAAAGCGGTATCCGGGGGTTACGCGCTTCCGGCGTTTAATTTTAACAATATGGAACAAATGCAGGCTATTATCCAGGCTTGCGTGGAGACCAAGTCTCCGGTTATCCTCCAGGTTTCCTCCGGGGCGCGGAAATACGCCAACCAGAATCTGCTGAAAAACATGGCTAAGGGCGCGGTGGAATACGCCCATGAACTGGGCTGCGCCATCCCCATCGTGCTGCACCTGGACCACGGGGATACCTTTGAACTCTGCAAGGACTGCATCGAGACCGGGTTTTCCTCGGTGATGATCGACGGCTCCCACCTGTCCTACGACGAAAACGTGGCTTTGACCAAAAAGGTCTGCGAATTCGCCCATTCCCAGAAGGATTACGTCTCCGTTGAAGGGGAATTGGGGGTTCTGGCGGGGGTTGAGGACGATGTTGCCGCGGAACACAGCAACTATACCCAGCCGGAAGAGGTCCAGGACTTTGTGGGGAAGACCAAGGTCGATTCCCTGGCGATTTCCATCGGTACCAGCCACGGCCGGACTAAGTTTAAGCCTGAACAGTGCACCCGGGACGCCAAGGGCATCCTGATCCCCCCGCCCCTGCGTTTCGACATCCTGGCGGAAATTGAAAAGCGACTGCCGGGCTTCCCCATCGTGCTCCACGGCTCCTCATCGGTGCCCCCGGAGTATGTGGAGATGATCGAAAAGTACGGCGGCAGGCTGAAGGATTCCGTGGGTATCCCCGAGGAACAGCTCCGGAGGGCCGCCAAGAGCGCGGTCTGCAAGATCAACATCGATTCCGACGGCCGGCTGGCCATGACCGCCCTTATCCGTAAGGTTTTTGCGGAAAAGCCGGAGGAATTCGACCCCCGGAAGTACCTGGGACCCGCCCGGGATGAGCTTAAAAAGCTCTATGCCCATAAGACCGTCAATGTCCTGGGCTCCGCAGGGCAGGCATAAGGAACCAAGGACCCCGGATCAAAAATAAAGAATTTAACCACCGACCTCACGGACAACACGGACAAGGGAAAGGATAAGAAAGCAGGAGTCCGTGGCGTCAGTGAGGTCGGTGGTTAATCCTTATTTTGGAACTGGCTCAAATAAATTGCCATTTTTATAGATAAAACCTGAAATGTGCGATATAATTTTTCTAGTAGTTATCGGCATGTTTAAACGAAAAAGTAAGACCTTTTTTATTTTTTTGGGTTTTTCTCTTTTTCTGGGCAGTTGCGGAGGCTTGGGTACCGTTTTTGAGTCCCAGGGGAGCTACCGGGTAAACGCTTCGGTGGACAATGGGTATACCCTGGATGAATACTCCATCATCAATCAAAACAGTAAAATAAGCCCCTTTTTTGTCAATTCCGTGGTGAATGATCCCGATGTCCGGGGTTTGACGGTCTTTGTGCAGGATCTTTCGGGGACCATCGTCAGCAGAAAGATACGCTATGTGCTTGCCGCAGATGCCCAGGAGGAAACGCCCCCGAATCTCCCGGATACTTCCCCCGAGCCCGTTTCCCCCGGACCTGATTTCCCCGAACCCATTTCCCCTGAACCGGTTTCCCCCGACCCCAATTTCCCCGAGCCTGATTCCCCCGAGCCTGATTTCCCCGAAACACCCCAGGCTGCGGAACCAAGCGGCTCCGGGGAAACTGCGGAGGAGAAGCTTCCGGCGGCAGACAGTTCCGTTGAACAGGTCGTGGTGGTTAAACAACTGGACCGGTACCTGCCGTCATTCCGGATCTTCGAGAATTTGGCAATAGGCCGGTATAACCTTGTTTTCCAGGTTATTGGGGAGAAGGCGGTTCTCTATACCGCTTTCAAGCCGGTCTATTTTCTCAGGGATGCGAGCTTTACCCTTGGGGACATTCAAAGCTACCTTCCGGGAACATCCTCAGGCGGGCGGCTTATTCCACCGGGAATTAATGTGGTACTGGAAACCAAGATCAGCGCCGACCGCCGACTGGACCCCTACGTGGTATGGTACAGCGGCAAAAAGCTTATTGCCCAGGGCCGGGTATCCGAAGGGGCACAGTATCTGCTCTGGAAAACACCGGCCCAGACGGGGTTTCATACGGTACGGGCGGAGGTGTTTCCCCTGCTGCCGGAGGAACGCCTGTCCGGAAACATTATCGGAAAAATCAAAGAGCTATCCCTGGCGGTATCCTCAAAATCCAGCGGACCTGAAGGCCAGGGGATGCGGCGCCTTACCGTTTCCTCCGGTGATCCTATCAACTGGTATCAATTCGAGGGGAGCCTTGCTTCCAATAATCCGGACCAGCGCCTGACCCCCCTGCTGTCCCAGAAGCCCCGCTGGATCCCCTTTGCAGGTATATATGGCCTTTTCACCGGCGCCGATGACGGCTATGCCCTGCCCGGAAAAACCTTTGTTTTATCTGAGGGAGAACCGGGACGGGGCCGGATATTTTTCTATTTCGCGCCCCTTTCGGCGGGGACTATTTTCAACGCCCGCTTTGCGGCAAAAGACAGCCTTGAGGGTACGGCGGTTTTGGATTTATCCCTGGCGGGGGGGAAGTTACTACTACGCGTTTCCGCGGAAGAAATCCTGGAGGAATCGCTTGCATTGACGGAAGACGAAACGGGGAAGTTTATCACCGCCATTATTGACTTTGAGATTGCCCCGGATCGTCTCGGCGCATCCCTTACCCTGGAAAATCCGCTTAGGGGTATTGGTACGGCAAGGTCGAGGAAT
>BNUW01000155.1 GCA_025997655.1 Spirochaetia bacterium | reverse complement strand
GAAGGTAGTCCGTAATTGAGAGGTGGGGGAGGTGATATAAGGTGAGGCGGAAGGGGGGGAAGGATGTGTTTCGGAGCAGGTGAGGCGGGGGGAATCACAGTCCCCAGATGCAATACCCGCTCCCGAGAAAGGATGCGGAGACCAGAGGGCCCAAGGCGGGTTAAGGCGGGGGCTGCCCCCCCCCCCCCCCCCCCCCGGCTTTGTCGACAAATAACTACAGGCGCCGAAGGGAATCGAACCCTTGCATAACGGTTTTGCAGACCGCTCCCTTACCGCTTGGGTACGGCGCCATATAGGTTCAAACGTATTCAAAATATTATTACCTAATGGAAGAAAAGTCAACACGCACGGCGGGGCGTGGCAGGGCCAGCGCATACTTGCAGGCTGAACTTCGGGTTTTCCATGAAACAAGAATTTTATCCACGGATTACACGGATACACACGGATAGAAAATACAATTCCTTATCTTATCCGTGTTCATCCGTGTAATCCGTGGACTCTTTTCATTTTTTATCTATACGATGGATATTACTTGGCAAGTATGCGCTAGCCCTGCGGGGCGTGGAACCAGGAATTCAAAATTTAACCACCGACCACACTGACAACACGGACAAAGACGATAGAAATAAAGGCGGTAACCAGGCTTGCCGGTGAATCCAGGCAGCAACCGGGCTTAAATTGGGTTTTTTGGTAAATTTTTGTGCGTTTCCCAAAGCGGAAATCATAAGGATCGTCCGTTAATCTGTCGGTGAGGCTCCCCCGCGGGAGCGGGTTCTTGTGTGGTCGGTGGTTTTTCCTAATTTGGCATTACTGCGTGGAACCTGACCTTTTCTGACACCTCCTGAAAAATCGGTTTTGGCTGCAGGGCGAAGGCTGCGAGTAGCATCACCTCAATATTTACCTTGCAGATGTGCCCTCCAGAAACGCCTCAAAGTACTCCGGCAAAGGCGCGCCGACATCCAGCGTAAACCCGCAGAGCCCTTCCGGTATAACCAGCCGGCTGGCATGAAGGAGCAGCCGCCGCAAGCCCTGTTCTTTGTGAAGCCGTTTGTTCAGGGGGAAGTCGCCGTACTTGTCGTCCCCCAGGATGGGGTTGCCGATAGAGGCCAGATGGCGGCGGATCTGGTGCATACGGCCGGTACCCAGTTCCAGCTCCAGGAGGGAAAATTCCCCGGCGCTTAGACATTTATAGAAGGTAACAGCCCTCTGAGCCGCTTTCCGGGATCCCCGGACCTCAAGCTCCGTTTCGATGGTTCCGGAAGCCGGTTCGGGACGGCCCGCACAGATCGCAAGGTATTGTTTTTGGACTTCCCGGCGGGCGAAAATACCCGAAAACAGCGCCGCCGCCTCTTTGCTTTTGGCGACCAGGATGACCCCCGAGGTATCCCTGTCCAGGCGATGCACCAGCAGGGGCCGCTTAACATATTCGGCGGCAAGGAGGGAATCCAGGGACACCCCTACCCCTTCCCCGCCCTGCACCGCAAGACCGGCGGGTTTATTCAGGACGATACAGTGGTCATTTTCAAAAAGTATGGCAATATTCTTCAATATATATTCCCTAAAATACCGATTACTATACTAGCATGAATACGAAAAAAATTCTGGCCCCGGTTTTCGTCCTGGTGCAGTTTGCCGCGGTTCTATTTGCACCGTTCTCCTTGAACGCAGAGCCCATGGTCTCACCTTCCTGGGGTTTCCGTATCGATCTCCCCGAAGAATACGATTACGTTGCAGGGGACGGCAAGGACAAGTTTACCTTCCACTCCCCCGGCGGGGCGATCTTTGAGCTGGCGGTATACCCTCCCGGCGCCCCCTACCCAACCCCGCAAGCCCTGGCCACCGACATTCAGAAGCGCCTCCGCAATAATGGGGAAATCAGCGAGTTCGAGTACCGGAACCGGAAAGCGGTTCTCCTGGAACTGGATTTTCCCGCCCCCTCCTCAACAAGCCGTCTTTCCGGCTGGGGCCTCTGTGTGGAACTGGAAGGCCGGCAAAACGGAACGCCATTACTCCTGGCTCTGGCCTATGGTGAAGCCGGAAAGGCGGCGCTTCAAACCCTCCACCTTTCCGCCCTGGATTCCCTGGCCCCTTCTGAGGGCGACCGGCGTGCTCCCGGGCCTTTAACCGAATATGCCTATCCCCGTGGAAACCGCATACGGGTATCCCCCGCCGGATTGGACCTGGAAGCCTTCGCCCGTGAACACGACCGGGAAGGCGCCCAAGCCCTGGTGGAACGGGAATTCGAGGTGCTAAAACGCGCCGCCGACTCCCCCCAATGGAAAAGCGCCTGGTCCCGTTTTTACCGGACCATCTACCGGGACTCCTTTAGCCGCCTGAGTGAGCTGGCCTTTGCCCTGGAACGCCACTGGAACATCCCGGAAATGGCGCCGGGCACCACTTGGGATTTGGCAGGGAAAGCCCTGAAATGGGTACAGTCATTTACCTACGAACGGGACCCTTCGGGCAGCGACTTTGTGAACCTGGTAAGCGCCGCCATCGAAGGCCGGGGGGACTGCGACAGCCGGTCTTTGCTTTGGGCCATCATCATGGAGCAGGCCAATATCCCTGCGGCGATCATGGTTTCCGCCGACTACGGCCACGCCATGGGCTTGATTGACATACCGGGCCCCGGCGCACGGTTTGAATTGGATGGCGCACGGTGGCTGGTAGCGGAAACCACCGCCGCGGTAAACCTGGGGCGCATTGAGCAGAAAATGAGCGATCCTGCGCATTGGCTGGGGATTATTTTTCAGTGAAGAAACCACTTAACGCCCTATCAGCAGCACATACGCCTCGTCGGGTGTTTTGACATTGAGCAGATCCTTCCTGAGGGCGCTGTTCTTAAGCCGGGCGCTGAAAAACGATATGGTTTGCAGGTAGTAGGCGTGTTGATTGTGGGCGGCGGCAACCATGAACACCAGCCGTACCGGTTCGTCGTCCAGGGCCTGGAAGTCCATGATGTCGGTTTGGCTTACCCCCAGGGAGACCACCAGGTCCGTCACCGAGGCGAGGCGGACATGGGGGATGGCGATGCCCCGGCCCATGGCGGTGGTCATCAGTTCTTCCCGCTTGAGGATTTCCGTTACCAGTTCCTGGCGGTTCTTTACCTGGGGGGCGGCGGCCAGGTTATTCGCCAGGGCCATAAGCACATCCCGCTTGGTGGAATAATTGAGGATGAGGATGCGGTCCGGGGAAATGATGGTTTCCACCGCGATGGCATCGGTGGGGGACATCATGGTATGGGGGGAAAGGCGGTCATTTACCCATTTTTCAATTGCCGACTTCTTAAAACGCCAGACGGTCCCGATTTTGCCTGAGGGAATCTCCCCTTTCTGGGCCCAATCGTACACGGTGCGCTCGGAAACCCGCAGATAGTTTGCCACCTCGTCTATGGTAAGTATGTCATTGTCAATCATTACTACTATTCTCCACTAAATGTCAGAATATATCAATCTCTGCGAGATTGTTCTGTACGCGATAGCCCCCTCTAGTTTTGCTCCCGGTATGCCGATCTTGTAAGAAAAGTGATTTTTCCCTATACTTGGATGATTGTCCTATGAAAGGAGCTAAAATGGGCTTGTTACTACGGAGTCTCTATCCGGTTGGCATTTTCCTGGCTTTAGCCCTTCCCGTATGGGGGCATGGTAAACAAGAGAGCAAAAACGATAACTGGGAGCCCGTGGAGGGACGGGAACTGTGGCAGAAGGAATACGATATTTCCGGCCTCAAGAAGGGTAAATACAATTTTACGGTCCGCGCCCGGGACGCTGCGGGAAACGAAACCCTGGAGGGCCCCTATACATTCACCGTGGATCCCCAGGCGGGCTCCCCGGTCATCCAGCCCGTATTTCCCGGGGTAAATGCGGTAATACGCCGGGATATAGAATTTCTGGGGACCGCCGGCGGACATTTTGCGATAGACCTGGTCACGGTCCGCCTGGATGACCTGCCGCCGGTTCCGGCGGATGGCGCCGAGTACTGGAAATACCGCGTCTACACCTCCGCCGGTCCTGATAGTATTTCCGAGGGAAGGCATACCCTGTACGTCAAAGCCCGGGATATCAAGGGGCTCGAAGGGCCGGAACTCGAAATACCCTTTATGTTTGATAAAACTCCGCCGGAGGTGGAATTCTTCGCCATGGAAGCCGGCCAGATTATATCGGGGAATCAAACCCTCCGGGGATTTGCATCGGATTTGAACGGTATTGACCGGGTGGAGTTCAGCAGTGACGGGGGCCTTACTTTTTCGGCTATGAAGTTCATCAAGAACAAGCGGGACCCCAAAAATGTCACCTTTTCAGTCCCCTTCAATACCACCAAAATGAGGGATGGCGAGGTCTTCTGCCAATTGCGGGCCACGGATTCCACGGGTCTGGCCACTACCAAGCCCTATCTGTTCAATGTGGACAATGAAAAGCCTATTATCCAAATACTGAGCCCCGCCGAGGGCGAGAATTGCCTGGGGACAACCCGGGTTACCGGAAGGGTCTACGATGCGGTGGGGCTCTCCCAATTCTACTATGAGTGGGAGGAGAAAACCGACAATAAATGGGAGAAGAAAACCCACGATATCCCCATATGGCCGGGGGACCCCTACTGGGCTATTGACCTGTTTATCTCTTACCAGCGGCCTAAGCCCACCGTCCGGATAATCGCGGTGGATAAGAGTAATCACACCACCGTGGTGACCAGGCTTTTTACGGATTCCCGCAAGGGGGCGGAAAGAACTCCGATGGTACAGATAGACTATCCTGCACGGACCGGCAGCCTCGGCCCGGACCAGTCCATTTTCGGGCAAATCGCCCCGGGCTTTATCCCCGCCTCGATCATCTTGGAAGAACGGATTGAGGAACTGCCCGCCCAACCGGGCTTCCGGATTTCCCCGGATATGATTCCCCCGGGAAGGAGTGCCATCCGTCTCTGGGCAAAGGCCGAGGACGGCACCATCGGCGCCCCCTATACCCTGCAGGTCAATAAAAACAACCACCAGGAGGTCTCAACGATATACCCCCGGCCTTCTCCCCTGGTAATAACCAGCCATAAGGCCAACGTCTTTGTCCGGGGTGATACGGCCACCATCCGGGGTCATATTGTCCAGCGGATCCCCCGCGCTTCGGGCGGCGGTCTGGATGCCTCCGCCCTCCAGGGCATTGCTGATATTGATATCATCAATGCGCTCATCGTTGATACTGATTCCGGTGAAAACACCGTGGAATTTGATGAAGTTCCCTATG
>BNUW01000154.1 GCA_025997655.1 Spirochaetia bacterium | reverse complement strand
AAAATCACGCATCCACACATCCCCAATCACGCGCCTTTTTTTCGCGTCCATTTGTTCAGGAACCAAGGGCGATAAAAAAGCATCGTCAAGCGGCAGGGACTCGATCGTAAACACCGGATAACCCCGTTTTGAAAACTCTTCCGGGATATGGTGATTGATGCCCGGATCATGGTGATAGGACCGACCGATAAGTAAAAGCCCGATTTTATCTTCATCAATGAGCCGGTTCATGGTAAACGCAAAGGTGTCGCGCTGCTTTTGCAGAAATGTTTTGATTGCGTTCATTCCCTGCTGAAAAGCCCACGCATTTTCAGCCCGCGTGATTCCCAGCTTGTCCTTGAAATATTCAAACGTCCGTTTTTCACCTTCAATGTTACGGTCAAGATTTACCATCGGTTCCCAGTATGCGATATTTTTTTCGGCAAACACATTGCGCTCCCGGGTAAAAACCGCCTTTACAACTTCGGGGGTTCCCATTTGAATGACACACGCCGTATTCCCAAGGGTGTTCTGCACGCCGGTTTCAAGATGGGTGATTATCGGGAAACAAATAGCGTCAAGGTTTTTTTCATCACCGTCTTTGTAATTGAGAAGCTGCCAAACATGCGCCGGGGCGGCTTTTGCCGGAAAGCACGGGTCAATTGCACCCCATTTGTTGCCCTCGTTCCATAAGCGCTCATTGGTAAAGTCTGATGTTACCACCTTAAGCCCCAGGGTTCTGAAATAGGTGGTCCAAAGCGGCGCGTAGTAAAACATATTCAAAAGGCGGGGAATACCAACGGTGAGGGATGCGCGTTTTTCTGCCGCCGCCGCATTTACGATGCTTTCCGGCGGCGGCTCAAAATCAAAATCGGAAAACGCAAGACAGGCGGCCTCAAAACTGATGTCGGGATTTTCCTTCCTGATTGTCCGCAGACGCTCGGTTTCATTGCGTACCTGTTCTTTATCTTCCGAGGCGCCCTTTTCGCACAAATACCCCGAAATAAATCTGACGTGGCGTAATTTTTCGCCATCCGCAGAATCGGTAGTTTCTATATCAACAAAGGTACGGTGGCATTTATTCGTGCAGATTGAACAGCGGGTTGTTTCGTCATTTTTTGACGTAAAGTACAGCTTGGATGCGGCGTCAATCCCGATAAACCCAGAGCCGCCGCCGACAGCGGATTCGGTGCGGCTGATTGCATCAGCATTACTGATGACCTCCATCGCCGCGCCGATTGCGCCGCCGATGTCTGCGTATTTGTGCACAAACACTTCCGCGCCCGGGACTTTGCGCTTGATAAAATCAACCTGCGCTTTTACCGCCGCAAGATTTTTTTGCGTACCGCCCTGTAATACAAAGCGTTTCCCCAGACGCGCCAGATTGCTTTCCTGCACCACGTAGGTCCAAATATTGAGGGGCAGCACCTGCGCCAGGCCGCACATCATCTCTTCTTTTGTCCACCCCGATTGCTGAAACATGACCCGGTCCTGTTCCATAAAAACCGCACATCCATAATTAAATTTCGGTGCACGCTCTGCGCGGAATGCGTAATCGGCATATTCTTCAATCGGAATGTTAAACTGATTTGCCATGGCCTGCAAAAAATAACCGTTGCCCGCAGAGCACTGGGTGTTCAGTTTAAAATCGACCACCCGGCGGTTTTTCATAAACAGCACTTTTATGTCCTGGCCGCCCACATCGCAAATCACATCAACATCGCCATAGAGGGCCGTGGCGCTTTTCATGTGCGCCACCGTTTCCACAACGGAAACATCAAGGTTGAGCGCCGTCTTCAATATGTCCTGCGCATAACCGGTTACGCCGGCGCCCAAAATTTTCACAGTGATTTTCTGCTCATCTCTCCAGGCTTGCATCTTTTTGAACAACCGCTGCGCGTCCTCAAGGGGATTTCCCTGACTCAGTATGTAGTCGCGGTATAAAAGCCTGTCCTCCATATCAAGCAGCACAATTTTTGTACTGGTGGAGCCGCCGTCAATCCCGATAAATGCTTCAAGAGTATCGCCGCTTTGAAATACAGGCGGTGTAAATGCGGGCGCCGCATATTCTTTGCGGAACGATTCAAGCTCTTCGAAAGAAGAAATAAGCGGCGGGAGTGTAATCTGTTCGGTGTTTTTTATTGAACGGTAAATTGATTCCGGTAAATCGGCGGTTTCCATGGCAGCGTCGCCGGAGATATATTCATCGAGACACGCAGTGTCAAGACTCGAAGGATCGATACTATACGCATCACGCTGCCCTGCGCTCTCGCGGGTAAAAAGCACCGCCCCTATTGCCGCAAAAAAATGGGGCAGCTTTGGCACGATAATTGATTTTTCAAGATTTTCCTCGCGGGGCGTATACCCGTGCATATCCCATGCCGCTTTTATCTGGCTGCGCCAAACGTGAGCAAATGCCGGAATGAAGGTATTGGGGCCGCCCAGGAGCACCACTTTTTCCGGCAGCACATTACCGTGGACAAGCACCTCAAGATTTTGTTTAACAATTGCGTTACACAGAGATATAAAAATTTCTTCCCGTGGAATACCCGATTTAAGCAGTCCTACCACATCGGTTTCCGCAAAACGACCCTGTCCTATATGAACGATAAATGCGCGGGGGGCACCGGCAGCACCATCGACAAGATTATGGCAAAAATCGGTATATCAAGCGAAGAAGCCGGGAAAATCATGCCGGAGGGCAGGCAGATTCACCGGATTGCAGCAAAGTGCGGCGTTTTTGCGGAAACCGATGTGGTAGGACTGCTTAAATCGGGTATTCCACGGGAAGAAATTTTTATATCTCTGTGTAACGCAATTGTTAAACAAAATCTTGAGGTGCTTGTCCACGGTAATGTGCTGCCGGAAAAAGTGGTGCTCCTGGGCGGCCCCAATACCTTCATTCCGGCATTTGCTCACGTTTGGCGCAGCCAGATAAAAGCGGCATGGGATATGCACGGGTATACGCCCCGCGAGGAAAATCTTGAAAAATCAATTATCGTGCCAAAGCTGCCCCATTTTTTTGCGGCAATAGGGGCGGTGCTTTTTACCCGCGAGAGCGCAGGGCAGCGTGATGCGTATAGTATCGATCCTTCGAGTCTTGACACTGCGTGTCTCGATGAATATATCTCCGGCGACGCTGCCATGGAAACCGCCGATTTACCGGAATCAATTTACCGTTCAATAAAAAACACCGAACAGATTACACTCCCGCCGCTTATTTCTTCTTTCGAAGAGCTTGAATCGTTCCGCAAAGAATATGCGGCGCCCGCATTTACACCGCCTGTATTTCAAAGCGGCGATACTCTTGAAGCATTTATCGGGATTGACGGCGGCTCCACCAGTACAAAAATTGTGCTGCTTGATATGGAGGACAGGCTTTTATACCGCGACTACATACTGAGTCAGGGAAATCCCCTTGAGGACGCGCAGCGGTTGTTCAAAAAGATGCAAGCCTGGAGAGATGAGCAGAAAATCACTGTGAAAATTTTGGGCGCCGGCGTAACCGGTTATGCGCAGGACATATTGAAGACGGCGCTCAACCTTGATGTTTCCGTTGTGGAAACGGTGGCGCACATGAAAAGCGCCACGGCCCTCTATGGCGATGTTGATGTGATTTGCGATGTGGGCGGCCAGGACATAAAAGTGCTGTTTATGAAAAACCGCCGGGTGGTCGATTTTAAACTGAACACCCAGTGCTCTGCGGGCAACGGTTATTTTTTGCAGGCCATGGCAAATCAGTTTAACATTCCGATTGAAGAATATGCCGATTACGCATTCCGCGCAGAGCGTGCACCGAAATTTAATTATGGATGTGCGGTTTTTATGGAACAGGACCGGGTCATGTTTCAGCAATCGGGGTGGACAAAAGAAGAGATGATGTGCGGCCTGGCGCAGGTGCTGCCCCTCAATATTTGGACCTACGTGGTGCAGGAAAGCAATCTGGCGCGTCTGGGGAAACGCTTTGTATTACAGGGCGGTACGCAAAAAAATCTTGCGGCGGTAAAAGCGCAGGTTGATTTTATCAAGCGCAAAGTCCCGGGCGCGGAAGTGTTTGTGCACAAATACGCAGACATCGGCGGCGCAATCGGCGCGGCGATGGAGGTCATCAGTAATGCTGATGCAATCAGCCGCACCGAATCCGCTGTCGGCGGCGGCTCTGGGTTTATCGGGATTGACGCCGCATCCAAGCTGTACTTTACGTCAAAAAATGACGAAACAACCCGCTGTTCAATCTGCACGAATAAATGCCACCGTACCTTTGTTGATATAGAAACTACCGATTCTGCGGATGGCGAAAAATTACGCCACGTCAGATTTATTTCGGGGTATTTGTGCGAAAAGGGCGCCTCGGAAGATAAAGAACAGGTACGCAATGAAACCGAGCGTCTGCGGACAATCAGGAAGGAAAATCCCGACATCAGTTTTGAGGCCGCCTGTCTTGCGTTTTCCGATTTTGATTTTGAGCCGCCGCCGGAAAGCATCGTAAATGCGGCGGCGGCAGAAAAACGCGCATCC
Organism: Spirochaetia bacterium; assembly: GCA_025997655.1. GTDB lineage: Bacteria > Spirochaetota > Spirochaetia > Treponematales > Breznakiellaceae > Termitinema. Next base: position 786 of record BNUW01000154.1, on the reverse strand, counting down.
CTCACCGTTGGTATTCCCCGCCTTTTGAATATGTTTTACTACGCGCCGCTTTGGACCACCTATTTCAGAACCCTGGGGCTTAAGGTGGTAACATCAGACTTTACCAATGAGCGCTTATGGAACGAGGGCAACAAATGGGGTGCAATTGACCCGTGCTTTCCGGCAAAAGCCGCCCCGGCGCATGTTTGGCAGCTTCTCAATTACAAAGACGGTGATGAAAAAAACCTTGACGCTATTTGTTTCCCGATAATCACCCATCTTGAAACCGGCGTGCAGAACACCCTTGGGAATACGGCGTGTGTCATTCAAATGGGAACCCCCGAAGTTGTAAAGGCGGTTTTTACCCGGGAGCGCAATGTGTTTGCCGAAAAAAATATCGCATACTGGGAACCGATGGTAAATCTTGACCGTAACATTGAAGGTGAAAAACGGACGTTTGAATATTTCAAGGACAAGCTGGGAATCACGCGGGCTGAAAATGCGTGGGCTTTTCAGCAGGGAATGAACGCAATCAAAACATTTCTGCAAAAGCAGCGCGACACCTTTGCGTTTACCATGAACCGGCTCATTGATGAAGATAAAATCGGGCTTTTACTTATCGGTCGGTCCTATCACCATGATCCGGGCATCAATCACCATATCCCGGAAGAGTTTTCAAAACGGGGTTATCCGGTGTTTACGATCGAGTCCCTGCCGCTTGACGATGCTTTTTTATCGCCCTTGGTTCCTGAACAAATGGACGCGAAAAAAAGGCGCGTGATTGGGGATGTGTGGATGCGTGATTTT
>BNUW01000153.1 GCA_025997655.1 Spirochaetia bacterium | reverse complement strand
GTAGCAGATGGCGATCCGGTCTTCGATCCAGCCCTTGGTACGGCTGTAACTGTCCTCCAGGGGCAGGGACATGGCCATACCCAGAGCCCTGCCGTGGGGAATAATGGTTACTTTATGGAGGGGATCGGCGTTTTTCAGGAAGTAGTGGAGCAGGGCGTGACCCGCCTCGTGGATGGCGGTCATCCGCCGTTCTTTTTCGGAAACTACCAGGGTTTTCCGGGCCACCCCCATGAGCACCTTGTCCCGGGCTTCCTCAAAGTCGGGCATTTCCACCGTGGGCTTGTCCTGCCGGGCCGCAAAGAGGGCCGCCTCGTTGACCAGGTTTGCTATTTCCGCGCCGCTCATCCCCGGAGTCGCCCGGGCGATACGGCTTAGCTCCACCTCCGGCGCCAGGGGTATCTTTTCGGCGTGAATCTTGAGGATGGCCTCCCGTTCCTTGATGTCCGGCATGGCCACCACCACCTGCCTATCGAAACGGCCGGGCCGGAGCAGCGCCGGATCAAGCACATCGGGCCGGTTGGTGGCCGCTAAAATGATGACCCCATCCTTGGAATCAAAGCCGTCCATTTCCACCAGGAGCTGGTTCAGGGTTTGTTCCCGTTCATCGTGGCCCCCGCCGTAACCGGCCCCACGGGTACGGCCCACGGCGTCTAATTCATCGATAAAAATGATACAGGGGGCGTTTTTCCGGCCCTGCTCAAAGAGGTCCCGAACCCGGCTGGCCCCGACCCCCACAAACATCTCCACAAAATCGGAGCCCGACATGTGGAAGTAGGCTACCCCGGCTTCTCCGGCCACGGCCTTTGCCATCAGGGTCTTCCCGGTACCGGGCATACCCACCAGGAGCACCCCCTTGGGTATCTTTGCCCCCATTTTGGTAAACTTTTGCGGGTCTTTAAGGAAGGAAACCACCTCCTGCAATTCGTACTTGGCGTCTACCTGGCCCGCCACATCGGCGAAGGTGGTCTTTTTTCCCTCATCCTGGTAGCGCTTGGCCCGGCTCCGCCCGAACTGAAAGGCCTTGTTGCCCGGCCCCTGCATGTTCCGCATCATGAACCAGATAAAGCCAAACCCGATAATCCAGGGGAGCAGTTCCATCAATATCCGCAGGGGCCCCACCTTGCTTATCCCACCGGAAACATTGATCCCCCGTTCCCGCAGGGTTGGCAGCAGGGACGGGTCCTGATAGGGGATGAGGGTTCTGAATTGCAGGGAAGTTCCGGACACCCCCTTGAGGGTACCTTCAATGATATCGTTATCCAGGATCTTGACGGTGCTTACCTCATTCCGTTCCAGGTAATTGGTAAAGGTGGAGTAGGAAATCTCCTGCATCGATGAGGCTTCGGGTTTGAAGAAATAGGCGATAAAAACCCCCACCACGATGAGGAAAAAAAACAGGGCAAACCGGTTAGGCCGGCCGGTCTGAATCGGCGGACGCGGCGGCGGTACATTATTATTCTTATCATCAAACATCACTATCCCCTTATTATTCTATGGAAAAGAACGGCCGGTTTTCCCGGTTCTCTTCTTCCCTGGTCAGCACAATCGAAAAACCATCCCCTAAGCGGCTGCGGTCGGCACGACCGATAAATGCCGCAGGCCCCTGGGCATCCTCGGCGGTAATAAGGCCTGAAGCCGATAATCCGGTTAAGCGGATATACTCCGCCGCCCTGCGTTTCCGGCCCCCCCGGGTGATATAATCCCCCGAATGATGCCGCCGCAGTACCAGGGGAAACCCCGCAAAAAAACCTATGGGACGCACCGCATTCGGGGGGCGTACAGCCTCATTGCCCTCCGGGTAAACCCTGATGGTAAGTCCCTTTAGCTTATATATTCCCGGCCCTTTAATCAACAGTGAAAACCCGGATTCCGGGAACCAGAGGTTCCTCTCCTGCCGCAGCCCCAGGCTAACGGTTTCGGCGTCCCTTCGGAGAATGGCGTGCCCCAGATCCAGCGCCTCAAGGGTTCCCCCCGCAAACAGCCGAAGAGCGCGCCGCCGGGGCGGTTTGGCGCCAAGCGTATCCAGAGCGGCAAAGAGGGCCTCCTCCCGGAGTATCAGGCTTTGGGAAAAGAAGTTTTTCGATGATACCGACCAACTCCCATCTTCTTCCTTCCAGGGAATCCTGGCAGAGGCCTCGGCTGCAAGGAAGTCCGCCGCCATGCGCTGGGTTTCCGCCATATCAAGCAGGGTCTTCCTCCACGCGGGGAAAAACTCCTCCAGACAGGGGATCAACTTGTGGCGGATACGGTTGCGAAGGAATGCGGGGTCCGCATTGGTGGAATCGGTACGGTAGGGGATCCCCTTCGCTTCAAGGTAGGCTAAAACATCGGCGCGGCTTTGGTTTAGAAGAGGCCTCAGTATACGGCCCCGGCAACGAGGCATAGCTGCCAGCCCTGCGGGACCGGAACCCCGGAGTATACGCATCAACACCGTTTCCAGGAGGTCGTCCCTGGTGTGGGCCACCAACACCTTTGCCGCCCCTACGCGCCGGGCCTCGGCGTTCCAGGCTTTATGCCGGTACAGCCGGGCCGCCGCCTCCAGGCCGATACCCCGCCGCCTGGCCGTCCGCCCAATCTTCCCCGGGGCAATGAAAACCACGGAACAGGGGATACCTAAGTCTGTACAGAAAGCCTCAACCGCAACGGCGTCCCCCCGGCTTTCGGCAGCGGGCCGGATGCCGTGTTCTACATGGAGGCATTGGATTGCATACCCGGAACGGTCCCGAAGCATGGCCAGCGCGGCAAGCATGGCGGTAGAATCCGCGCCCCCGGAAACTGCGGCGAGAAAGACCGTACCCTCCGGCCAGCTTCCCAAACCCGCAGCCACCGCTACTTCAAAGGCGTGCTCATCCATTCCCGCTCCAAAAAAAGAGTCCACGGATTACACGGATAAAATAAAGAATTTTGAATTCTATCCGTGTTCATCCGTTTAATCCGTGTCTATCCGTGGACTCTTTTCCTATGCCTTGGCTTCCTTAGCGGCAGGTTCCTTGGCATCCTTAGCGGGTTCCTTACCATCTTTGGCTTCCGGAGTTTCCGCAGCGGCGGCTTCAGTTTCCGCGGCAACTTCAACTTCCGCTTTGGCGAATTTCACCAGGGCCACTACCTGATCGGGGTTGGAAATGAGCCGTACCCCGTCGCCGAGCTTAAGGTCCCGGACGTGGATGGACTGATTCACCTTGAGTTCCGCGATATCCACATCGAGCCGCTCGGGGAGGTCCTTTGGCAGACATTCCACATCAATATCGTGGAGGGGCGCTTCCAGGATGCCCCCTTCCCGGACCCCGACGGGGTTTCCGTGAACATGGACCGAAACTTTGGCCCTGAGGGTTACCCCGGCTTCGACCTCGTAGAAGTCAATGTGAAGGACCTGTCCGGTGGTGATATTCCGCTGGGTATCCTTTACAAAGGCCTGATGGGTAGTCCCGTCGACATTAATGGTGACGATGGTACTTTCGGAAATACCCTTGGCATTGTTGACAAATTCCAGGGCGTCCAGGTCTATGGACAGGGCCTTGCCGGTCCGCCCGTACACCACTGCGGGGATACGGCCCTCCTTCCTTAACCGGCGGGCTTCCGCGGACCCCGCCTCCGCCCGGTTTTTGGCGGCAAAAACAACGTTACTCATGCTATACTCCTCTTCTCTGGGACGACTGGGTTCGAACCAGTGCATGCCGGAGCCAAAACCCGGTGGCTTACCACTTGCCTACGTCCCAATAACACCTAAATTTCTACAGTAGGATCGTCCTGGACATTGCCATAATCATAGCGGTCCAGAATCTTCTGCTGCAGCTCCGCCCGGAACTCCGGGTGGATAGGATGGGCAACATCCTTGTACTCTCCTACCCTCGTTTTCCGGCTCGGCATGGCGATAAACACGCCGCTCTTCCCTTCGATAATTTTTACATTGTGGACGACGAAACAGTCATCAAATGTAACCGTCACATAAGCCTTTAGTTTTCCCTCTCCAGCTACCTTGCGGACCCTGATATCGGTAATCTCCATGGCGTCTCTCCTTTTGTTGGTCCCGGTTCATTACACTAGTATCTATTTTACTACCGCATTACCCAAACGCGCAAGGGGAAAGGTCAAAAGAGTAAAAAATTCCGGCTTTGATAGTGCTTTTTTTGCTTTTTCCGCCGGACCTGCCGGTCCGCCTCCTCCTCCCGTAAATATCCCAAAACAGGTCGATCCCGACCCGGTAAGTCCACAAAAATCCGCCCCCGCTTCCTGTAAGTCCCCCAGGATAGCCCGGTAAATATCCCGGACCAGAGGCTCTCCCTTTGCCAAAAAGACCTCCAGGAAGTCATTCCTATACGGCCAGCGGGCAGGGGGACCTTTCAGGGCTTCAACCAGGGCCTGCGCTGAAAGCCCGGCAGTATCACCGGGAGCCTCTGCATCAAGCCTATGGGCGTCTAAAAGCCTGAACGCATCGGCGGTATTGCTGGAAAACCCAGGTTTTACCAGTACCACCCCACAATCCGGCGGCCCCTCAATGGACCGTATGTGCTCCCCGCGGCCGGTCACAAAAGCCGCGCCTGATGCGCCCAGAAAGAAGGGCACGTCACTGCCCAGTTCCGCCGCCAGGCGCCGAAGCGCGTCGCCATCAAGGACCGGCGAATGTCCCATCCGTCCCGCAAGCTCATTCAGGGCCAGCAGGGTTGAGGCGCCGTCGGAGGACCCGCCCCCGAGTCCGGCGCCCAGGGGGATACGCTTTTCCAGGCGTATCCGCAGCGGCGCGTCAAAACCGGTCCGTGCCCTGAAAAGGTGCACCGCCTTAAGGACGATATTGTTCTCCCGGGGCAGTTCCGCACTATCCTGCACAAGGAACTCATCGCCCTTGCCGTTTTCTCCAAGTTCAAAATGGAGGGTGTCACCTGCGGCCAGGGCCAGGAAGATGCTCTCCAATTCGTGAAACCCATCGGTACGCCGACCCTTTATCCGCAGATGCAGGTTTATCTTACAGGGAGCTGCAATGCTCAGGGCGTTCCGCATAGAGTAAGAGGAGTCTATATAAAAAGCGGGACTTTGTAAAGATGCTTACGGGAAAGTAGTATCGCTAAATATATAAAACTACTCTTTTGTGTAGTAAAGAATAAAAAAGAAAGAACGTACCGCGGGTTCTTGGGTTCGTCATTTCAAAAAAAGGTCTCCCGATTAGGGGAGACCTTTTAGGGCTTAGTCCAGCTTGATAGCCGCAAGCTTACGTTTCGCCGGGGCTTTTCTGGTTTTCTTCGCCGGGGCTTTTCTTGCCGCAGCTTTCTTCGCGGGAGTTCTCTTTGCACCAGCTTTTTTCGCGGGGGCTTTCTTCGCCGATTTGGCGGGCTTTACGGCAGCTTTCGCATCAGCCTTCAGTGCCGATGCATACGCTTTTTCCGCAGCAAGGACATCCTTGTTGAG
>BNUW01000152.1 GCA_025997655.1 Spirochaetia bacterium | reverse complement strand
GGCGCACCATATCGCCGATCACTTCGTATATGCTCTTATGGTCGGCATTAGCCTTTATCTGTAAATATTGGGCGGATAAAGCATCAAATTCAAGCATCCGGGCCCGGTGTTTGGCGAAAGTTCCGGGTTTACCTCGTACCGTTTCGACCGTGTTTTCCGTGTAGTATTTGTCCAGCCTTGCGGCTTCTTCCTCTGTCATATCCGGCATAGTTTTCTCCTATTTTTCAAGATACCTCAAGTACTTTTTCTGACAAATCATTGCATGAAATACATTGACGGTCAGTTCATCAATCTCATTGTAGATAATTTCAAGCAAACGGGCATTTTTGTCCAAGCCTATCAACAGGCGTTTTGTTTCGTCACCTGCAATAACCTCGTCATACACAAAATTGTTAATCGCAAACCGAATGTCCGCTTCACTTAAACCATGTTCAAAAGCGCTTTCCCTAAAAATCAGCTCTATGTCATCCATTTTCAAGCCTCGCTAAATACGCTTCATTTAGTGATTATAACCGCTTTGTGCGCTTTTGTCAAACGCACGCAGTCCGTCACGATGAAAACACCTCCTACGAACCAGTGCCGGACGCCCCCCTTAAAAAAAGGCTTGGAGACTTTCGCCCCCAAGCCTTCCTACTCTCCACTGCGCTTACCCGCTATTTGACCCGGAAAGCGGGGGCGCGGTCAGAAGACCGCCGGCTGCCCCCGCATGGGTCCGCTTATTGGGCAGCCACCTGTGTGCTTACCTTGCGTTTCCTATCACCCAAAAGCGGGCTTTTTTCTGTCGGCCAGCAATGCAGAAACAGCATCCGGAATGTCGTATCCGGCAGCTTGTATTTCTTCAAACCGCCGTAATGCCATTTCCCGCAAAATATCCGGTGGAATCCGTTTCAGTAAATCCTCATGTATCAAGCGAGCTTTGCCGTTTGTATCGCTTTTATAAGCCGAGGATTTTTGCAAGTGATTCATTATACCTCCTTATTTCAATCGGTTCTGCTTTTCTTGCAGAAAAGATCCGAATAAACCTGTCTCGATAGGGCGAACCTCCGGTTCGTTATCGAAACAGCAATACATTGCCCATTAATTACCCCGATTGCCGTTGTGCCTATAACATTATAACGTTCCTCATCATCAGATGAGTTTTCGGTATCGTAAATTTCCACCGTATAGGGGTCATCAAACACCTCTGTCGCCAATTCAAAGCTGATACCGGGATGCTTTTCTTTGTTTACTTCATTTTTTGCGGCATCCCAGATGAATTTATCCTTATAAACAATATCAGCCATACGTCCATCATACCACACAACCGAGGTAAAGTCCACCCGCCAATAAAAAGCCGCCCCCGGTTTCCCGGAAGCGGCCTGCTCTTAGGGAGCGATATTCGGCAAGCCGGATACCGCTTACCTGCTATTTGACCCGGAAAGCGGGGGCGCGGTCAGGAGACCGCCGGCTGCCCCCGCATGGGTCCGCTTATGGGATAGCCGTCCAGCCGGTACCCGGAACGGGCTCTGTTCCCGCTCCGGCTCTGATATCACACGGGAGGGTTCTCCGAATGGGTCGTCCGTACTTCGCTATGCCGTTCGTATCCTTATACAGGGACGCGCCCTGTCCTGTCGCGGTTATAAAGTGGCGGCGATCTTTTCCCGCACCAGTTCGCCTATGATTTCCGTGGGGGTTTTGTGTGTCGCAATCGCCCTGGTCATGAGGTAGTCCTCGGATAGGGGGTCAAGGGCGATCATGCGGAAACCCTGCCGGGTTGTAACGCCGCCTTTGGACGGATCGGTTACCGGTAAATGCGTGGTAAAGTATTCGTCCAGCACTTCCCCTTCTTCATCGGTAATGTCTTGCATACAGTTTCTCCTATTTGTTCATTAATGGAATAAGTTCTTTTCTACAGGCCATTGCGTGAAACACCTTCACCCTGTTTTCACCTAAATCGTTATACATTACTTCGAGCGGATTGCCTTTGCTATTAAAACCCAGCAACAGGTATTTATTGTCAAACCCGACTATCAGTTGGTCATATTTGGCGGTGTTAAACGCCCATTGGATATCCGCTTCGGTAGCATCATGCTTAAAGGCTGAGGGTATACAGATGATCTGTAATGCCATATCCATGCATCCAGTATATCACAAATCCCGGCAGTCCCGCAACGCCACCCCCCGCCAATAAAAAGCCGCCCCCGGTTTCCCGAAAGCGGCCTGCTCATAGGGAGCGATATTCGGCAAGCCGGATACCGCTTACCCGCTAGTTGACCCGGAAAGCGGGGGCGCGGTCAGGAGACTGCCGGCTGCCCCCGCATGGGTCCGCTTATGGGGCAGCCGGGGAACGGGGAAGGCGGCGGGTAAAACGCCGCCTTCCCCGTTCCCCGGACGCTTCCCTATTCCTGCGGGTTTGAATAGGCTATTCTGCCGTTGGCCCCCACCGCAACAAACTTCCCGTTGCCGTAGGTTACTCCCCAGATATTGTTACTACCACCAAACCCGGTGGTTGTAACCGCTGTCCAGGTTACGCCATCGGCGGATGCCGCTATTTTGCCGTTGACCCCCACCGCGACAAACTTCCCGCCGCCGTAGGATACTCCATAGATGTTATCATTACTACCAGTAAACACGGATTGCGTACGCTCCGTCCAGGTTGTGCCATCGGTGGATGTCGCTATTTTGCCGTTCTGCCCCACCGCAACAAACTTCCCGCCGCCGTAGGTTACTCCCCTGATCTGATCACTAGAAGAACTACCAAACATGGGGGATGATGTAGCCGCCGTCCAGGTTGCGCCATCGGTGGATGTCCCTATTTTGCCGTAGGTCCCCACCGCGACAAACGTCCCGTTGCCGTAGGTTACTCCAAAGATGTAATCATTAGTAGTACTACCAAACGTGGGGGATGATGTAGCCGCCGTCCAGGTTGCGCCGTTATCGGCGGATGTCCCTATTTTGCCGGCCCCTACCGCGACAAACGTTGTGCCGTCGTAGGTTACTCCGAAGATGTTAACACTACCAAACGCGGGGGTTATTGAAGTAGCCGCCGCCCAAGTTGCGCCATCGGTGGATGTCCCTATTTCGCCGCCGTTCCCCACCGCGACAAACGTTGTGCCGCCGTAGGTTACTCCCCTGATGGAATTACTACCACCAAACGCGGGGGTTATTGTAGTAGCCGCCGCCCAGGTTGCGCCATCGGAGGATGTCCCTATTTTGCCGTTGGCCCCCACGGCGACAAACTTCCCGTTGCCGTAGGTTACTCCGTTGATATCACTACTACTAAACGCGGCGGTTGCTACGCCCGCCGTAAAGGTCAGGCCTCCATGCAGGGTTATGGACTTCGCCACGCTTTCGATACCGGTCTTGCTGATGGCCACGGTGGCGAGTCCCGGTGTGGTAACGGTAAGAGTCAGGCTCCAGTGTGTGCTGTCGTTCTCGGTAAGGGTCCCCTTGGTCGCCGCGCCGGGCGGTCCGGCTATGGTGATGTCACCGTCGGTAAGTCCGGTAACGGCGGCGTTGAACACAAAGTCGATTTTAGTCGATGCGGTAACCACATTGCCGTCCACCGTAACGGTGTAGGTGATAGGGACGACAGGGGTTGCCGTTGCGGGAGTCCCGGCGCTGGTGTTACCGAGGGTATCCACGGTCTTTACGGTAAAGGTGTACGCCGTGCCATTTGTCAGGCCGGTAATCGTGGCGGTTTGGGTTCCTGCGGCAACATCTACCGTCGAGGTTCCGCTGGGCGGCTCCGGACTAAAGGTGATGACCACTTTATCAAAGTCGCTGTCTGCGGGGTCTGTCCAGGTAAGGACTACCTCTGTGTTTCCGGCGGTTGCAGTTAAGCTGCTTACCTCCGCCGGGGGGGTGGGGTCGAACAAGGTAAAATCGTCCGCCACAAAAGTAAGCGTTACATCGCTGGTCAAATTCTGATAGATATGCACCACTTCCATTTTCCCTGCGGTTTTACCGCCGCCATCCGTCAGAGCAGCCGTAATCACATAGTACCCTGCGGCTACCGGCGTCCCTGTTTCCAAAAGGGTTTTGTTAAGGCCATCGTCATTAAAAGAGGTAACATCAAAATTAGGAAGCACTGCACCGCCCAGCTTTTTCCAGGTGAGAGAATCAAGCGTTGCCCCCGCCGGATAGGTGACGGTGTAGGTGAGTGTTCCTGTTCCCGTGCTTGTCACCGGTTCCAGGGTGACGCTGACCGGGGTGGAGACGCCCTCGGTAACCGTAAAGGCGGCGGCGGTACTGCCGGTTGCCACCAGGTTAGTATGCGCTGCTTCAAGGTAGGCATCCACCGTAAGGTTCCAGTTGCCCGTTACCAGGGTGAATGTACCGTCAACATAGGGCATGACCTGCGGCGTCGCTCCCGCTTTGGTAAAGGTATACTTATAGGAAAGCGTAGGCTGGGTGGGGAAGATAGTCCGCACCGAGGCAGCCGGGGCAAAGTCCTCACCCGCGATGGACACCTGCACCTGCCCGGTTCCCGGCTCCGTTGCAATTCCCGCCTTGGAGGACGGGGAAACCAGGTTACTACAAGCGGCAAACAGAACTGCCGCTCCAACAATAAAGCCGTATAAGGCCGCGAGGCCGGTGGTCCGGTTCATAAACTTTTTCATGTGTTCCTCCTAATTCGTTACCGTGATGGTAATAGTTGTTGAATACCAGGCGCTGTCTTTTTGTACCTGGAGCCCGATATTGTACTTCCCGTTATCTCTTCCGGCGCTGGCAAAACTGAACGTCGTTCCGGTTCCTTCCGGCGCGCCGTTAATAGACCACTGGTGGTTTGAATACTCAGTTCCAGTCAGGCCGGTGATAAGCGCCGTTTGGGACGCACCGCGGGAAAGAGACACCGAATCGGCAGAGGCAAAGACGGTGGCGTCGTTCGTCCAGAGGTTGATGGTGACCGTGGAGGACCCGGGGTCGGTAACGGTTACGGCGGCCGTGCCGCTCTTGGCGGTGTCCACGGTGGAGCTTGCTTTCACCGTCAGGCTGGTAAGGGATTCGCCCGCGGCCACGGTGAGTAATCCGCTTCCGTTAATGGTAGTTCCCGCATTTTTGCCGGTTTCCACTATAGACCAGGTGACGCTCTGCGATGGGCTGTTGGTCCCGGTTACGCCGGCGGTAAACTGCTGGGTTGCGCCCTTGGCAACGCTTGCAGTTCCGGGGCTTACGGTTACGCCGGTAACCGTGGGGGCGAGAGCCGTAACGGTTACGGCGGCCGTGCCGCTCTTGGCGGTGTCCACGGTGGAGCTTGCTTTCACCGTCAGGCTGGTAAGGGATTCGCCCGCAGCCACGGTGAGTAATCCGCTTCCGTCAATGGTAGTTCCCGCATTTTTGCCGGTTTCCACTATAGACCAGGTAACGCTCTGCGATGGACTGTTGGTCCCGGTTACGCCGGCGGTAAACTGCTGGGTTGCGCCCTTGGCAACGCTTGCGGTTCCGGGGCTTA
>BNUW01000151.1 GCA_025997655.1 Spirochaetia bacterium | reverse complement strand
GCCGTCTTGTGCGATGCGGTGGGCCAGTTTCAAGGCGTTATTGCGGACCACGTCGTAGGGGAGAAATTCCTTAATCATGGGGGTATTGTACTGAATTTTCCCGCATAAAAAAAGTACCCGACGGCGGTGATCGGCCTGTTCAACCGGAATGTCATCGGCTGGGCGTTATGTGCAATGCGCCCTGTGCTTTTGTGTAACAAATAAAGGATATTCTGTATTAATTTTATTATATGGCAATAAATGTATTTATTTTATAAAATAATAGAGCCAGTTCCAAAATGCAAGATCTACCACGAATTACACGAATAAAAATTAAGAATTTAACCACTTTTCCACCCAAAGAGTGGAAAAGTCGACCTCACGGACAACACGGACAAAGGAAAGGATAAGAAAGCAGGAGTCCGTGGCGTCAGTGAGGTCTGTGGTTAATCCTTATTTTGGAACTGGCTCAAATAATGGGGTAAAAAATTATCCCCAAAAACCTTGCGTAAAAGGGGACGGAGAACGGTTATACCGTCCACCGTCCTCATGCGTCCCCAAGTGACAGAGCTTGAAAAGGGTCGGTTTATAGCTTCTTTATGGTTCTTACATCTATTTCAATGTTTTTGCCGGAAGAAGCTTTTTTTACTTTTCCGACAATTTCAACCACATCGTTTTCGTTTACAAAAAGCCCTCGCCAGTCTTCATCGTCAATGTCGATGTTGACACTGCCGGAAGCATCAGCAAACACATAATCTTCGTGCCCCAGGGAACTTTCAATTTTTCCTCTTAAAAGAACCCACGCCTTATTGTTAAGAGTTTTTGCCTCTCCAACGGTTATAAGGACTAAATTAGCGGTTTCGGGTCTAGGTCTGGGTCCCTGATAACCACCATCTTGTGCAGAAAGATCAAGCACAACCGAAAGGAACATTGCAATAAGCAATACCGCAGGAATTATTTTTCCCAAAAATTTCGTATGTTTCATACCATACCTCCATAATGTATTTTTCGGGAGTTTTTACCCCCTTACACTAATAGAATACGAAACCGGTCAGCGTAAAATGGGGGGTAAATCAATCTTTTTTTTAGTCGTCTTGCTTTCCCAATGCGGAAAATTCAAGTGCGCCTGATTCCTCTAAGGCCTTGCGATACAGCGCAATGGTATACAATTCAAACTTTATAGTTAATGCACGGTTATCCGAAACAGCGCCAAGACTTTGTTCAATCTCTTTTGCGTTCACGAGGTTATCCTGTGCAATCCGTACCACAACAGTATCGCCGAATGTTTCGATAATGCTTTGATAGGCGCCGGTAATAGATTTGAATCGCAATTCCATACCGGCAAGCGGGGTGACCGCGAAATCGTTAAGGGGACAAAAAGAAATTACCCGGTTAAAATAATTATATGTTAACTCAATCGATGCGTTTGTTTGTTCGTTTTCGCCGTTTGTTATTTGTATATATCCGGCCCTCACGCTATACGCTTCAATTGCCACAATAGGGAAACATACAAGAAGTATAAACGCAAGAACAGCCCAAAAAACAACTTTCCGCTTGTTATATGATACATCAATGACCGTCCCCATTTGACCGTTCGGAAGATTGGGAATTGTGCGGATGTTTCCATTATTGAGCATTACAACACTTTTCTTTTTACCTATCCGGACAATAACTCCTTTCAAAACGATGCCTCCTCATAAAAGAACTGGGGTAAAAACGAATGAATATAAGGGTAATCCCCCCGCATAATCATGACAATCGCCGCGATATAGTTGCGATATTTTTCAAATATCTTTTGTGAATAGCCTGTTTTTGCGGAAAGACGGCTCACCGGGACCTGCCGTTTTTGCAGCATTTCCGTCACGAGTTCTTCATTTTCGATAATTGAACGGGCTATTTTATGACAGGTCAGCCGCGAACGTTCTTGTTTGGGGCATTTTTTCACCAGATTTTCCCAATCAAAACCCCATTCTATAAATTCCTTATCAATACATGCTATTTCGGCACATAAATTAGTACGTTCCTGCACAAGATCGCAGGTACGCTCTGCTATATCATTTTCCCATTGTCCGTCTTTTTCATCAACATCCATAAAAATTGAAATGAGCGGCTCTTGTATTTTAATTTCCTTGCGCACGGTATCAATCAGTCTGTTTCGTATCACCGTTTGCGCATAAGCGATAAATGAGCCGGTTTCGCTATTATATGTTTGAACACTGTGTGCAAACGCAAGCATCGCGTCTGTTACATAATCCTGCCGCTGTTCCTTTTTATAAAACATACTTGAAACAGTTTTTTTGATAAATGGCATATAACGGGTGAGCAAACCATTTAATGTCCGTTTATCGGTCTTTGCAAGGGTGAGCGTATCAATTAATGCTTCTGTCTCTGTGTCCATCGTCCCAGCCTTACCTCAAAGCATATTATAAGGAACGCATCAATGTCTGTCAACGCACTCCTCCAAAAACCGCCTTGTGGACTGTTCGACTGATTTAGAGGTTTCTAAGATGAGCATAATTACTGCGGTCGGTGTTCATGTCAGTACTGGAATTCGCTGTCGCCGATAAACTCCCGGAGGATGCTCTGCCCCGGCACATACTGGGGCGGGATGGGGGCGAAGTTTTCCAGGAAGGCCAGGAGCCGTACCGTTTCTGCGTATTCCGGCATGGAGGGTTTTACCATGCGGAGTTGGGGTTCGGCGATAAATTTCAGCACCGCCAATTCGTAGTCCAGGGCGGAGTTGAAGGCCATGTCGGCGCTTTCCTGGAAGGGGAAGATGTGTTTCTGCTCCCCGCTCTGAACACTGGGCCACATGCGAATGGTTCCCGCCGCATCCTTGCCCCGGAACTGGTAGTCGCGGACGATTCTTCGCAGGAGGCGGTTGTCGCTGGTGGGGATGCGGTTGTGGTCGTCCAGGTTAAGCTGGGTAAGGGCGGAAACGTAAACTTTAAATTTTTTGCCCGCAGGGATTTGGGCGGTGAGGGCATCGTTCAGACCGTGGATGCCCTCAATGATGAGGATGGATCGCCTGCCCATGCGTATCCGTTTGCCGCTGCCCTTTTCCCGGGGACGGCTGTTCTTAAAATCAAAACTGGGGAGTTCCACTTCCCCGCCGTCAAAAAGGGTGAGGAGCTGTTCGTTTAGTTGGGGCACGTCCAGGGCTTCCAGACATTCAAAATCGGGCTGGCCCTTTTCATCCAGGGGGGTCTTATCACTACCTACGTAATAGTCGTCCAGGCTGATGGCAATGGGATCAAAGCCCAGGACCTTGAGCTGAATGGAAAGCCGCTTGGCGGTGGTGGTCTTCCCGGAACTGGATGGCCCGGCGATTAACACTACCTTCACCGATTCTCTGCGCGCATAAACACTATCGGCGATTGCCGCAAGCTTCTTTTCCTGGAAGGTTTCGGCGATGCGGATATAGTCCCGGATAGTCCGGCCGGCAACCAGCCGGTTCAGATGCCCCACCGCGTGGACACCGATGATGCGCCCCCAGCGTTTGTATTCATGGTACACCGAAAAAAGCCCGGGCTTGTCCTCAAAGGGGTCGATCACCGGGAAACGGCACGAGGCGGGGAAGCGGAGGAGGAAGCCGTCCTGGTAGGGCATGAGCTCAAACACCGATAGTATCCCTGTGCGGACAGCCAGGGGTTCAATGTAGAGGTCCGAAAAACCCTTGCACTGGTTGACCCGTATCCGGGACTCGCTGCGGTGTTCCAGGAGCATGCTGGTATCGGATTGCTTGTTTTTCTCAAACTCCGCAAGCGCATCGGTGTAGGAAATGTACCGGCAGTTGATGGGAATATCTTCTTTGATAAGCGCCTGCATCTTCTCTTTCAGGGCCTGCATTTCTTCCGGGGTGGGTTTCTTGTCATTAGCAAAGGTGTAGTAATAGCCGTTCCCCAGGGAATGGCCGATGCGGAGGCTCCGGTCGGGGAAGAGTTCCCAGCCGGCCAGGGCCAGCAGGAAAGCCAGGGAGCGGCGGTAGATCATGGCGCCCTCGTGGCTGTTCAGGGAAACCGGCTCCAGAAGGGCGTTGATCTCCAGCCGGGTGGAGAGGGGCAGGAGCTGGTTGTTGATTTTTACCGCCACAATCTCCTCACCGGGCAGCAGGGTTTCCGCCGGAGTACCGGAGGGGATACGGATAGGAGCGACGTTAGGGGTATTAAACCGCAGTTCTACTTCATTCATGTTCCTTATAAATCTCCCAGGTATGATTGTATTAAATCCAGCTTGAGCTGCCGGAGTTCTTCGGTGATGGAAACCTTGTAGACATGGGGGTTAAGGAGCCGTTTGTGGCTCGCATCAAAGGTTTCCAGATCCGCCTTGACATGCCGGCGTATCTCTTCCAGGGGGGGCAGGGGTGATGTCAGCGCGCCGCCCTCCAGCCGGAGCTTGAGCAGCGGTTCTGCGGCGCCCTCCAATGTATGGTAGAAATGCCGGTAGTCCGCCGCAGGATGCCAGAAGATGTAGCGGTTCCCCGGTTTCGGAACATTTGCCGCATCCTCAAGACCCAGCACATCCGCCACGGACATACCCTGGGCATCCCTGAGCCGCCATACCTGCTTTAGCCCGGGGTTGGTGGTCTTTTCGGGGTTGTCCGAAAACTTGATGGTGGGAAGCAACTTCCCGGAAGCATCCTCCCGGGCGGTCAGCTTATAGACCCCCGAAAAAGCCGCCTCGTCACCGCCGGTCACCATCCGTGTGCCCACCCCCCAGGAATTTATGGGCGCCCCCGCATCGGTAAGGGTCTGGATGATGTTTTCGTCAAGGTCATTGGAAACCGAAATCTTCGCATTGGGGAAACCCGCATCATCCAGCAGTTTTCGTACCTGGACCGAAAGGTAGTGCATGTCCCCGGAATCCAGGCGGACCCCGAAGTTCTTCCCCTGGGCCGCCAGCCGCTTGCCCACCTTAATGGCAGCGGGGGTTCCGCTCCGCAGGGTATCGTAGGTGTCGATGAGAAACACCGGGAATTCGGGGTAGAGGTCCGCGTAGGCCTGGAACGCCGCTTCCTCGTTGGGGAAAGCCATGATCCAGGAATGGGCCATGGTTCCCAGGACAGGGATGCCATATTCCTTACCCGCCAGCACATTGGAGGTGCCGAAGGCGCCGCCGATAAAGGCCGCCCGGGAAGCGGACATGGCCCCATCCGGCCCCTGGGCGCGGCGGAGGCCGAACTCCATCACCGAACCCTTGTCTGCGGCAAGCCACACCCGGGCGGTCTTGGTGGCGATAAGGCTCTGGAAGTTGACGATATTGAGCAGCATCCCCTCGATGATCTGACACTCGATGAGCCCGCCGGAAATGCGGATCAGCGGTTCCTGGGGGAAGATCACCGTACCTTCGTCCATGGCCCAGAGGGAGCCCCTGAAGCGGAAGTCTTTTAAGTAATCCAGGAAGGGCTTTTCAAAAAACTTGAGGCCCTCCAAATAGGCGATATCCTCAGCGGAAAAGGAAAAACGCCGCAGGGTTTCCAGGAGGGGATCCAGGCCGGCGAAGATGGAGAACCCGCCGCCAAAGGGGTGTCGGCGAAAGAACATCTCGAAGATAGCCCGCTTGTCCATATCGTTCTTCCAATAACCTTGGGCCATGGTGAGGGAATAAAAGTCCG
>BNUW01000150.1 GCA_025997655.1 Spirochaetia bacterium | reverse complement strand
GCTTAAGACATTACAACTGGGGAAAAAATACAGCCTCAGGCTCAAACGCCGTATACTGAGTTGGGGCTTTGAGCAACATCTTGAGGCCGTCCTCGCGCTCTGATCCTTCATGCGTTTGTCGTGGGGTGTATAACAGGGCCAGCGTATTATAAACATTTATTAAGTAGAAAAGTGCCCCCAAAGGAGAAATTTTCTACGCTTTTACGGATTAGGCGGTCTTGTACCTATGAAAATCAGTTAGGAACCGTGTAATTTGTGGTCAAATTTTCCCCTTGAATACATTTTATACTAAACATGTGTTTATAATACGCTGGCCCTGGGAGAAGGAGCTTGTTCCGTTGCAAATACCCCCTGCCTATGGTATGCTTTTCTCATATGAAACCTGAACTGGCGTTCAAGGAAAACGGCGCCGCCGGAGCCCTGATTGCGGGAATCCAGCGGATAATCCGGGGAAAGCGGGAATTTCTGGAACTGCTTACCGCGGCGATTCTTGCCAAGGGGCATGTGCTTATCGAGGACAACCCGGGGCTGGGAAAAACCACGGTGGCAAAAACCGTGGCGAAGCTGATTGCCGGGGAAGACGGCAAGCCCCTTCTTTTTAAGCGCATCCAGTTTACCCCGGACCTGCTTCCCTATGACATTACCGGGGTGGACGTGTTCGATCCCGAAAGCCATTCCTTCCGGTTCATCCCCGGCCCGGTTCTGGCCAATATCGTCCTGGCGGATGAGATCAACCGGACTACCCCCAAGGTACAATCCGCCCTGCTGGAGGTGATGGCCGAGCGGCAGGTGACCATCGGCGCCGCCACCCACCATCCGCCGCAGCCCTTTTTTGTGATTGCCACCCAGAATCCCATTGAAAGCGAGGGCACCTTCCCCCTGCCCGCCGCCCAGTTGGACCGCTTCATGATGCGCCTTTCCCTGGGCTACCCGGATCTGGAATCGGAACTCGCCATTCTGGATGAAAACCCCTCGGAAACCCTCCTGAACGAGCTTGAACCGGTACTTATTATAGAAGACTTCCTGGCTGTCCAGAATGCAGCGGCGGCGGTATTTTGCCATCCCTCTCTGAAGGCGGCCATTGCCGGTCTGGTCCGGGACACCCGTACCCACGAAGGCTTTCTTTTAGGCGCATCCCCCCGTGCCGGTCTGCAACTTCTGGCTGCGGCGAAAGCCCTGGCCCTGGTCCGGGGCAGGGATTATGTGATCGATGAAGACCTGGTAGTTCTGGCGGCGCCGACCCTGGCCCACCGGCTGAAACTGCGGGACCCCCGAGCCCAGGGAGCAACGCTTATTCGGGAGATCTGCCTTGCGCAAATCGACAGGATCACGGCCGTCTGACCTGGGAATATTCCTGTTCATCCTGACTGTCCTGGCGCTTGGGGCGGGAGCCCTGCGGAAGGAGCTTGCCCTGACCCTGATGGGCGGGGTTCTCCTGGCGGTATTAGGCTATTCCGTTATTGCCGCCCTTATCCTGCGGCTGATACATTCCAAACGGGCCCGGCTTCTCTCTTCCCGTATGCTGAATGTGAGTATCCCCACCGGAAAAACCGGTGAAATCCTTTTAAACCGGGATCAGGCAGGAAGCCGCCGTTTTTTCCGCCTCCCCGGCATCCTGGTACGCTATGAGATACGGCTTAGCACCCGTGACGGCCGGGAGATCCGCCACCTCTTTGATCCCGATAGCAAGACGGAGACCCCTTCCGTTTTCCCGGTTCCCGAGCGGGGGGCCTATTACGCCTCCCTTGACCGGTTTTTCATCGGCGATATCCTGGGGCTTTTCCGCTTGTACCTGCCCCTGTCTGCAGATTCCGGTCCCCGCATTCTGGCCCTCCCCCAGGCGGCGGCGGATAGCCTCCCGGTATACATCCGGTCCGGCGGCGAGGCTCAGCGGCAAAATGTCCACTACCACCGCACCGACACCCTTAACGATCACCGCCCCTACGTACCCGGAGACGATCCCCGGCGGATCAACTGGAAACTCTACGGCCACGCCCCCTCCAACGAACTTTTCGTCCGGGAAGGGGAGCCCGAACCGCCCCCCCATTCCCGGCTGCTCATCCTGGTGGACACCCTGGCCGACCCGGCGCTCTACCGTCCCGCCGCGGGCAGACGCGGGGTGGACATGCTCTGCGAGAACGCCCTTGCCATCGCCCTGGAATACCAGGGCCGGGGGATGGAGCTATCCATAGGCTATTCCGGCGGCAGCATTGTTGAGGGAACCGGGGCGGAATGGGGCAAAGCCCTTGCCGAAGCCCTGGCGTATCCGGCGGCGTATCCGGTCGGCGCCGATGCGGCTACGGAACCCGCTCAGCCGACGCCGATGGAACTGCCTGCATCCCCCGCCGGCTGCGGCATCCTGATCCTGGCCCTGCCCAGGACCATCACCGAAAGTGCCCTGGACCGGTTCCTGAAAAAGCAGCCACCGGGAACAGCCGTGGATTTGGCATTCCTTTACGGGGAAGCAGGACTGGAAAAGGCCGCTGAAACCTGTGTGCGGGGTTACCGGCAGCGGGGAGGGGGGCAGGTGCGGGGGGTACGGGCTACGAAAGATTTTTAATAATGCTTCGGGCTACTAACTCGTCAATGTCGGGGTGGCGGGGAATTTGATCGGTTTTTCCTAACAAAAATACAACCTTGCTTTCTCAATATTTTGAGAAGCACGCCGTTTTTCATGCTAAAACCTTCAAGGTTCCAACTTTCTTTTCCTGATTTTCTGCCTGTTCCTCTTTATAAAACTCGTACAGGTCGGCGAGCATTTCTTCAAGTTCTTCTATCGTTTTTCCCTGAGTCAGGTGATCGGGCCAAATATTGAGATAGCCAACAAGCCATCCGTCTTTCCCTTGCCAATAGGTGTATTGCAATTCAATAGTTTTCATAACGGGATCCTGCCCTGCCCGGAAAGATTGACATAGCGAGGGGTGATTCCGGCCTCCGCATAAGCGGCCATGGCGCCTGCGTGAATATAGGCCCGGCGCTGTTCCGGTGTCATACCCTTAGTTTCATCCTGATGCTTTAACCGGATAGCGTGGATCTCCCGTATGGCACTGGGGGCTTTCATCATTTCCGGGTCATTGACGAGCCGGGGGTCATTCAGGTAATCCTGCACCGTTTTCATAATTCCAATACCTCCGATGGCTTGTATATGCCAATATGCTTGTACCCTTCACGCTCGTTTATCGCATCTACCTTTTCAATCGTCCAGGGTCTTACGATGTGCTGAAAATTCAGGCTTACAATAAAGTCTAAACCATTGATTGCGGTCATGGCAATATGCGCCGCATCGGTTGGATAGGCGGCAGGTACTGCCTTGGCTTCAAGGTAAAGCGCCGCTAACCGTTCCGCCTCATCGCTTTGCCCCAGGTCCTTGATCTCGTACTTGGTTATGTATTCCAGCATTTTCAAGCGCAGGCCTTGCTCCGTGGTGTCCCGAATTTCTTGCAAGACATACTCCGATGTGTAGGGCTCATATTTTCCCTTTTTTATCAGATCAAAGACTTTCAAGGTATCCGCTTTTAATTGCGGGGAATCATCGGCAAAGGGAAAATTGAACATTGTGGTTTCCAGGTAGACCCGTGGGATTTTTCCGGACATTATTACCCTCTTAACCGTAGCAGGGGGGAAGGGTTCATTGTGCTTTAGTCAGAACGGGCTGTCCGTCAATTGCGGGGTTTTAAGTCCCGGTAAAAATTTTCATGGGAGCCGATGGCGATAAAGGTTAGCGATGGCTCAATCCCGTCATATAAATACGCCAAAAAGGCATGTTGATGTACCATAGGGAATTTATAAACCCTGACAGAGCTAAGATCGCCCTTCTTTAATTCTCCCAGGAGCGGATTATCCGCCAGTTCTTTAACGGCCCTATCCAAATCCAGTTTTTCATTTTTCTGTAACTTTTTCACCGCCCGGTCAAAACTCGGCGCTGAATGAAGCTTGAGTTCCTTATCCAAACCGGTATTCCGATACGGCGCCGGTTTTGGCTTCTTCCAAGGCGAGCAGGATATCTTTGATAAATTCATAGGAAAGATCCGGGTTTTCTTCCGCTATTTTCCCAATTCTGGCCCAATGCTCTATCTGTTTTGGAAGGGACCGCGAAAAAACACGGGCATATCTATCCGCTTCCGCAAGGATATCCGAAGAAAGTTTTACCGCAGTACCAGCCATAATGCCACCTTTTATAACCTTTAGCAGCAATATATACCAAAAGGGAGTAAAAGTCAAGCTAAGGGCTATCTTTTTCGCAGGGTATTTGCAAGAGTGAGCACTACCTGACGATCCCGCGTGTTTAACTGGGCGGCGGCCTGGACAATATCCTGTATATCCTGGGGGAAGGAAGATCGGAGGCGGTTTTTCCCATTTTCTGTGCCTTCTACCAGGTATTCAACCGACACACCGAGGGCTTTGGCGATACTGACGGCGGCGGTGGCTGAGGGGGTATACGGATTGGCGCCTAGATAACTGTCAAGGGTCTTCTTTTTGATTCCGGAACGGGCAGCCAGCTCTTTTACGGGCATACCGGCAAACTGCAATTCAACTTTTAGGTTCTCTCTAAAGCCCATGTCTTAAAAATACGAGAAAACTCATATTTTCCCCTTGACCATTCCCTGTTTTATGGGATATTGTTTTTATATACGAGAATGCTCGTATTTTTCAGATTTCGATATGAGTTTTTCAGGAGTGGAGCACTTTTCTTTTTCAGTAAGGTTTTTAAGCCGTCTTTTGACGGCTTAAGACAGCGGGGGGTTGCCCGCTGGATAAGGTGGTACGCCAAGGAATGCCGTGTGGGGCATGAAAGCGGCGTGGATAAACGTGGATAAATGGCGTTTGAGAAAACTATAGCGGTGATACTAATAGTGGGTTTTATGTGGGGGTGTTGCTCCTGCTTAAAGATATATTCAGTGCCGAAGCCATGCGTTGCATGAAGACGGTGCGGATAGAGGGAGTTATAAAGGAGTTTTTATGAAAAACAAGAAGATTTTATGGGCAATGTTCAGTGTAGTGCTGGCATTTGGGTTTGTTCTTGCGGGTTGCGCTTTTCCAAACAAAAATGATGATGGTCCCGGAGGAAATGTAGAAGCTCGAGCCATAGTGAACTTTCCTACCACAAGTACGAACCCGGAGATTCAAGCATTAATTAACCAGACAACCGGTTACCAATTGACTATAACCAAGGGAGGGGAAGAAGTTTATAATCAATTGTTATTATCAACACAAACATCGGTAACGATTACTCTTACAACAGGTGTTCATGTTTTTTCAGCAACCGCAATGAAAAACACAGATATATTGGGGACTGGCACTGTTACAAAAGAGCTTGTAGTTGGAGTAAACGTAAACGTCAAAAGCAGCCACCCCCGAAAAATCAGGGGGTGATGTTCCAGGGCAGCAGTTGCCCCCAATCGTCGCCGGGGGCCAAGGTTGGCACTTTGTCAAAAACGGTTTTCAGGTAACTGTAGGGGTTCAGGTCGTTAGCCTTGGCCGTCTCGATAAGGGAATAAAGAGCGCAGGCAGTTTTAGCGCCCTCCGGAGAGCCGCACATGACCCAGTTTTTCCTCCCCATAACAAATGGCCGTATCCCCCGTTCGGCAGCGTTG
>BNUW01000149.1 GCA_025997655.1 Spirochaetia bacterium | reverse complement strand
AGCACTGTTAATCCTGAAGATTCGTGGGGTCTGGAACTCATAAGAACCAAGCGCATACAGATTGGTAACTGCTACAAGTCCACCGTTCAATCCAGTCAGCTTAGAAGCGGCGCTGGGGTAACTCCGAATGGCATTCCTGCAGTTGAATCTACTGGCGCGAATCCGCTCACTGGCACTTTGGCAAGACCCACAGACTTCTTAACGCCGGGTGCTGGGGTGGTGCTTACGAATGATTTTGTTAATGATGTCCGCATTAATAGCGCTTCAACAATTGGGTGGCATTATACCACGCATTAACATGGTGAAGGGCAATAGGAATCCGGCATCCGCCGGGCTCCTTTGCCAGACAGAAACTAAACGGACCTAATGGTCTGCGGGCTGCCGGGAAGCAATTCCCGGCAGCCTTTCTTTTTTGGGCGCTAGCGGCCGTGCGCAATAGCATTGGCGCAGCGGGTGGAAGGGGGCGTGGCGGGCCGAATGCGTCCGGTTTCCCTGCGCACGGAGACTCTTTGGGCCCCCTGGGGCCGAGGCTCCGGGAGCAGACTCCCCGGCCAGCATGAGCGCACGCCACGCCCCCTTCCACCCGGCATATCAACTTACTCTTCTCAAGGGTATCTTTTTTTCAAGGCAGGCAGTATACTAACCGCAGAGGGAATATATGGCGGAAGCAAACATACGGGAGCCTGAAATGGGGCTGACCTTTGAGAAGGTATGGGCAGCATTGATGGAAACTGACCGGGTAATGAAAGAGCAGATGGCCGAGCAGAGGAAAGAGATCGACCGAATCATAAAAGAGGCGGAACAGTCCAGGAAAGAGGCGGAACAGTCCAGGAAAGAGAGGGAACAGGCCAGGAAAGAGAGTTCCGAAGAGATGAAAGAGACGGAATGGGCCATGAAAAAGAGTTCCGAAGAGCTGAAAGAGCAGATGAAAGAGACGGATCGTAAAATCAGCAGGCTGGGTAGTCGGTTGGGTGAACTCATTGAGGATTTAACCGCGTCAAATCTCGTTGAAAAGGTTAATGAACTGGGGTATCAGTTTACCAAAATTTCCCGCAATAGTAGAATAAAAGACGAAAAGAACCATGTTAAAGCGGAAATTGACATCCTGTTGGAAGACGGGGACTATGCCATGGTGGTAGAGGTAAAAACGAATCTGACCAAGACTGATGTCATGGAGCACCTGCAACGGATGGAAACCCTGCGGCGTCATGCGGATATCCATGGTGACAAACGGAAATATGTAAGCAGCGTAGCAGGGGCGCTTATTGAAGACGGCGCCCGTGAATATGCCCTGGAACAGGGGCTGTATGTAATAGAACACCCCGGTCAGACGATAGAGATAGTGGCCCCCCCCCGGAAACGGGAATGGTAGGGCGGGGTCATAACTCCGATTTTCCGATTACCCTGATATGCCGGTATTCTTCACCTTCCAAGCTCTCCGGCCCGGCAAATAAATCATAATTTTCATCGGTAGAGAATACTAACCAAATCTTTGACAGGTCCGGATAAAACTCGCCTATGAAGACGAAGGTATCATCGCTTGGATCATAGAAAGCATTCTCCCGATCAAGCTCATAAATGCGCTCCCGTATCTCAAGCCCCTCTTTCCGCTCTGCCTGATGGGTGGAGTTGACATATTGATACCCATATTTATACATAATACCGAACATATCGGCGGGGAGATTATTTTCATCCTCCGCTATATAGCCTACTATCCGTTTTTCCCAGGGAATCTCATCAAGTATCTGCTCCCAGAGCGGCTTTTCAACGGTCGGAATTTTCGGAGCGGAGGCGCAGCCGGTGAGTATACACAATAATATTCCGACTAAACGCCTCATTGCAATCCGTTTACAAAAGTTTGAAACTCATGAAGAAGCTGGGAATGTTGGTCGGTGAAGGTTTTAATATCACTGGCCAATTCGGTTCTCTTATCTACGGTGGTGGTTCTCTTATCGAATTCGTATTGCCGTATGTAAATCTGCTGGCGCAAATAGGTTAGTCTCCGGGAAAAATCCCGGAGCTTTGCTTCATCATTCATATCCTGAATAGTGCCCTGGTTGGAAACCACCTGTTCCTGATATCTGACCGCAACTGCCTGCTCTTTATCTAAAGCCCGCTTAGCCACTTCCTTGTCAAGCGCAAATGCCAGTGAGGTGATTAACAGCATTACCCCTAATAACACCCTCTTCATGTTCTTTTTTTCTCCTCAAATACTCATAGTTTCGACTATTCTTAGACTTTCCCGCTCTTTTGTCAAGGCCTTCCGCGATCCATACTGGTATATCCTTTTTCCCCCCGGTATTATAGGAGTATGCGGCTTAAATGGCGGAGCATCCCCGGTATCGTTATCATCGCGGCTGTCCTTGGCCTTGCCGGTTTGTACCGGCTCCGCGCTCCGGTGGTTCTGGTGGTTGCGGATGAGTTTACCGGGCTCTACGGTAAGCGCCGGTCCCTGGTAAAACAGGCCGAAATCTCCCTAAAGCTCTTCCGCCGGGTCCGTCTGGCGCCTATAGCCGATGGCGCCTCGGCGGATGTGGTGGCCTTTGCGGCGGTAGAGGCGGCCGTCGGACCGTATGCGGTCTTGTTTCCTTCTATTTACCAGCAGGGCGCCCGGCATTATGCGGAACAAGCCCCGGGTATCCCCGTTGCGGTCCTGGGTTTTCCCCCGGGGGCCGGCGCCGGGGGTCTCGTTTTTATTGAAACGGACAGAAAAACCGATTTCTACCGGGCGGGTTGCTGCGCGGCCATTTTTGCCCGCGCAGGCGGCGGCGGGGTCCTCTTTTTTACCGGGGATGCGGGTAACGGGGATGCCCGGCAAGCCTTTTCCAAGGGGTTGATGGACCAGGGCTTTGAGGATCCCCCGCTTTTTGTGGACAGGGGCGAAAATTATACCCCATCCGAAGGGATCTCCTGTGTGGTCATGGCCGCCCCGGCGCAGGCTTATCTGGATAATAACCCCGCTATACCGACGATTCTCTTTTCCTGGATGGATCCCGGCATTACCCCCCGGGAAATCAAGCTTATCGTTGATGATTCCCCCTGGGCGCAGGCGGCGGCGGCGGTAAAACTGCTTCATCCGGCGCA
This sequence comes from Spirochaetia bacterium, assembly GCA_025997655.1. Taxonomy (GTDB): domain Bacteria; phylum Spirochaetota; class Spirochaetia; order Treponematales; family Breznakiellaceae; genus Termitinema. The sequence goes on along the minus strand of BNUW01000149.1, from coordinate 2,619 downwards.
AAGCTCCGGTTTGACCCCCATACCCTCGGAAATCCTGATTCCCCGGGGCCGGATTGGGGATGAGGCGCTCCGGCGGGAAATAAAAAAGGCTGTTGAGCGTAAATATATAGACTAAGGGGGGTTAAAAAAATTTGAGATTACGCCGATTATGTAAAAAGTTCAGAGAAAGGGGTTTGACAAAGGTTAAAGAAGGAAATATAATCTTATTTGACCTCATTTCCCTGAGATTGGAAAAAGGAGTATTTGATGAAACAGGGTAGTTTCAAAGCTGTATGTCTGGTGCTTTTGGTAGCAATAGCGATTGGCTCAGCTTTCGGAGATGATATTACCATTAATAGTGAATCCAGAGTTCTGGAGTCCTTTGATGGTGATTCTCCCTTTGTATGGAAAGTTACGGGGAGTAAATTTGCCACTAAACTCGAGGACGATTCGTGGCCTAAGTCCAGCCTTATTGCCTCGTGGCCCCAGGCGCTTTTCGGTGTAAACCGCGAAGGGAAGGACCTTAAGAGCCTGGGTATATGGGGAAAGTTTGACCGCCAAGGGTACAACTGGATAGACATATACCCGGTAGCGGCGGACGGCGGGGACGATGCGGGTCCTGCGGAGATACCCATTCCCGGCCGTTTACAAACTATGGATATGTGGGTTTGGGGTTCAAATCTCAGTTACACCCTGGAAGCCTATTTCCGGGATGTGAACGGACTTGTCCATGCCATTACCCTTGGGAACCTCAATTTCCAGGGTTGGAAGAATTTGCAGGTCAGAATTCCCACCAACATTCCCCAGGCCAAGCGGGGACGGGTGGAGCCCATGACCTTTATCAAATTCCGGGTCTGGACTCCGCCGATTGAACCGGTGAATGATTTCCAAATCTATTTTGACCAGTTCAAAATTCTTACGGATACCTTTGAGTCCCTCTATGACGGGAACGAATTGGCTATGCCCGATCGGATCCAGGAACTCTGGAACAGCGATCAACAATAAGGAGCAATAGAATGAAACGTTATGTAGTTATAGCTTTGATGCTATCATTGGCGGGTTTTACCTTTGCTCAGGAGGAGATCGGCGGAACCAATGCCGAGCGGATCGGGATAGACTCCGCCCAGCAGAAACTAAAGGAAGTATCCGTCGACCGGTTTGAGCAGGACGGCTTCTGGCGTTCCCATATGTCCCCGGACGAGGGCTATACCACCACCCGTCTTTTTGAGGGAAGCCCCCAGGCAAAAAAGGCCATTCCGGATGAAGCGGATTTGAATATCCCCGACCGCTATGTTCTGGGTACCCGGGTCGATTATCTCCGCCGGGGCCACAGCCGCTTTGTCCTGTATCCCATGCGTCCCATCCCCATTGAGGGGGTCACCAAGACGATTTCTCTTTGGGTTGCTGGCCGTAACTTTAATCATGAATTGTACATTCAGATTCAGGACTTTTTTGGCCGACCCTTTGAACTTTATGTGGGGAACCTTAATTTCCAGGGCTGGAAACAACTGACCGTTGCCATTCCCCCCCAGGCGCCGGACGGAAAGAACGGTATTATCCAGCGGAATTACCACTACAATAACCAGATGGGGATTAAGGTGACCGGTTTCGAGGTGAGGGTAGACCCGGTGGAAGCCTTTGGAAGTTATTACCTCTACATCGACGATCTCCGGGCGGTGACGGACCTCTTTGCCGAAGAGAGCCGGGACCCGGACGATATGATAGATTCCTGGTAGTGTGTAGATAAAAAGAATATGCCGGGAAAACAGCAGGTGGGGGCCTGTCTGTGGAAAAATATGGGACCCCCCAAAGGGTCCCCCCATATTTTTCCACAGACACCCCTAATGCCCTTTGTGAGGCATATTCTTTTTATCGCAGGGCGCATAGCCTTTTCTGCTTGATAGAACCGTCCATTATTGAACAAGTATGACATTTTATGGGCTAAATGTCATTTTGGTAGTTGATTAAAGGCCGGTTAGGGGTTATAATAAACTCCATGAAAACCGTAAAAAATGCTATCGTTCTTATTACCGGCGGCTCCGGCGGCATAGGCCGTTTAATGGGCCTGGATTTTGCAGGACGGGGAGCCAAGGTTGTTGCCTGGGACCTTAACGCCGAGGCGCTTAAAAAGCTTGAAGATGAGGCCCGTGAAAAAGGCCTTTTTATTAAAGGCATGGTCTGCGATGTAACCGACCGGGATGCGGTATACCGGCAGGCAAAGGCCCTGGAGGATGAACTGGGGCCCGTGGATATCCTGGTGAATAACGCCGGGATCGTGTCCGGCTCAACCTTCCTGGAAACCCCGGATGAAAAGATACAAAAAACCTTTGAGGTCAATACCCTTGCCGCCTTTTGGACCGGCAAAGCCTTTCTCCCCGGGATGGTCAAACGGAACAGCGGCCACATCGTAACCATTTCCTCCGCCGTGGCCATCGTTGCCATCGCCGGTTTGGCGGACTATTCCGCCAGTAAAGCCGCCGCCTACTCCTACAATGAGGCGATACGTATGGAATTGCGGCGCCTGAAAAGCAAGGTACGCACCACGGTCATTTGCCCCAGCTTTATCGACACCGGGATGTTCCAGGGAGTAAAGGTTCCCCACATAAAGTTCAAAGGGTCGGCCAAAAAAGTCCTGAATCT
>BNUW01000148.1 GCA_025997655.1 Spirochaetia bacterium | reverse complement strand
TGGCGTTCTTACCCTGGGTGTAGGCAAACTGCTGGATGGGCTGGATGGCGTGGTCCAGGAGCCGGTCCTTCCAGGAACGAAGGTTGGTGCTGGTCCAGTCGCCGTAGATCCGTTTGACGCTGGCCACGCCGTACTTGGCTACCTCGTCAAGGAGGCCGTCGATGATGGCGGGTTGGGTATTATCGGCGTCGATGAGGACCGCCAATTTCGCTTGGTTTACTTCTATTTGATTCGCAGAAAAAGGTAATAAGGGCATATTCACTCTCCAAATATTGATTGTTTAATCCGCCTGAGGAGACCGATCTTTCCCAAGGGGAGGCGGATCACCTCGCCGGGCACTAACGCGCCTTGCGGTACGGGGTTGAGGACCAACAGGGTCTCTCCCCCGGATTTTTCCAGGGCCTCGGGTTTTCCGATGACCCGGTTCACTTCACCGTCCGGATTGGACCACGTAATTTCTATGAGCTGCTTTGACGCAATGGCCTGTTTCGCGATGACGGTTTTCCCCACATAGTCAAGACCCCGGGCTTCCAGTTTTTCATACCGTACCGAAACACCCGCCAGTTGGGATTCATTGAGGATCAGCCGCCGTTCAATGCGGGCGGCCAGTTCGTCCCGCTCACCCTTGGTAAGGGACAGTTTCCCCAGGGACGCACGGAAACGCTCCTTGTACTGCTCCGCCTTTTCCCCATTCCGGGAGGGGGATTCCGAAGTGTCAGGGAAAAGGTTTTGGGCCGGGTAGGGTAACGCCGATTCCGGGGACGGATAGGGGCTGCGCCGTTCCGCAGAAAAAGGTTCTTTGACCGTGGATGGCTGGGCGATGATATCTATCCCCGCCTTGTGCAGGGCCTGTACCACGCCGGCCTTTTCGTTTGCCGAAAGGAGGTACACCCCCGGCGCCACGGTCCGGGTGATCAGGGATGCCACGGGTTCCGCCTCGGCCAGGTAGCGGCGATCCTCCGCCAGGGTGAGGACCAGCCCCTGGTGCAGGGAAACCCCGGTATAGCGGGTTTCCCAATCCTTCACGGTCCAGCGGAGGTTCTGTTCCACCTGGTTAAGGGACAGGCGGTCCAGCAGGCTCAGCATGGCGTCGGCTTTCATGCCCCGGTCAAAGCCCCGGACCACCGATTCCCTGGTCAGCTCAAACCGTACCGCCGTGCCGGTTTCCCGGACCTCGCAGAAAGAGGCCAATTCCAGGGCATCCTCAAAGCTAATCTCCGGGTAGAGTATGCAGGAAAAGGCCGTATCCATGGCGATCACCGGCCCGCCCGCGCCGCCGGGAGGGGGGCTAAGAGCCGGGGGATACCGGAAATACCGGTCATTCGTTTCACCGGCGCTTCCCAGAAGACCGACGGTTTGCAGGGCTTCCAGCATCGTATCGAATACGCCGGCTTCCGCCACCCCATACGGGGCCGCCCGGAAACCGGCCTGCCCAATACTGTCCCGTTCCAGCGTATCCGCAATCCGTCTGAGGGTCGCCCGCGGGTACTGCCGGTCTATCCGCAGGACGCTCAAAAAGGTATGGATAAACCTGACCGGCGCCTGGAGGCGGCTCCGGCCATACTGCAGCAAGGGAGGCGGCCCCTCCAACGCCGACCCATGAATGATTCCCGCAGCCGCATATTCCCGCCGGGCAGTGAAGGAAAGGTCCTTAAAGTGGCGGAGTTTCGATTCCTCAATGGCAAGCCCCTCATCTTCCTGGCGCAGTAAACCTACCGCTAAGAGGCCGCCGATAATGGCCTCAAGGTCCAGGCCCGGGAAAAGAAGCTTGCCGTCATCAAGGACCTTTTTCCGTATCCCCCCTTCGGTCTTAAAGAAATCCGTCCCGCCGGCGATAAAGGCAAAGATCGCGGCCAGGATTCTGTCGTCAAGGGCCGCCCCGGGAGCCGCCCCCGAAACGTCAAGGGGCCAGGATGGGAACAGGGAGCCCTTGTCGGCAATGATTGGGGCAAGTATCGGTTCCAGGAGGGGGTTCAGGGAGAGGCGACGCACCGGAGGGCTGTTAAGCCGCGGCCCGCGGACCTCCTTATCCAGATACCGATAGAGGATGAGCCGTTCCTCCAGATTAAGGAGTATGCCGTGCAGTTCCGCATAGGAAAACTCCCCGGCAAAAAAGGTTTCCAGTTCCCCCGGCGCGGGCTCCTCCAGGGTTGCGATGGCGGCAATGACCCTGGCGTCGGTTTCGTCGATATACCCGGCGATGGTTTCCTGGGTTTCCTTTTTGGAGAGAATGGCCGCCAAATCTTCCGCAAGCCGCTGCTTATTGAAGGGGGTTTTAACATTCCCAAAAACACTGCGCATCAGCTCGAAGTAGGAGGTATCCGGAAGGGTGAGGAGGGCGGATTTCCAGACATCCGGGGATTGGAAGGGAACACTACTCATCAAGAACCCCCGTTCCCCAGTGCCGGATGGCGTATTTGTAACCCTGCTCGGCAAGGAACTTCTGGCGGTTCGCGGCGAAGTCTTCCTCCACGGTATACCGGGAAACCAGGGTGTAAAAGTAGGAGTTCCGGCCCTTGGGACGCAGGATTCGGCCCAGGCGCTGGGCTTCCTCCTGACGGGAGCCGAAGGAGCCCGAAACCTGGACGGCCATGGAGGCGTCGGGCAGGTCGATGGCAAAGTTAGCCACCTTGGATACCACGATGACCCGGACCTCTCCCCGCTTAAAGGCCCCGTACACCTTCTCCCGTTCCGCATTGGGGGTCTTCCCGGTGATCAGCGGCGCCGCCAGGAGCCGGGCCAGCCCTTCCAACTGGGTGATATACTGGCCGATTACCAGGATGTGGTCATCGGCGTGGTTATCCACCAGTTGGCGGACAATGGTTTCCTTGTGGGGGTTTTCGCTGGCAAGGCGGTACTTCTCCCGGGGCGTGGCCACGGCGTAGGGTATCTTGAGCTTTTCCGGCATATCCAGGCGGATCTCCGTGCAGAGGGCCTCGGCGATCCAACCCTTACCCTCCAGATCCTTCCAGGGCACATCGTACCGCTTGGGCCCCACCAGGCTGAACACCGCATCCTCCGCGCCGTCCTCCCGGATCAGGGTGGCGGTAAGCCCCAGCCGCCTGACCGCCTGGAGTTCCGCCGTAACCCGGAACACCGGGGCCGGGAGCAGGTGGACCTCGTCGTAGATGATCAGCCCCCAGGGCCGTTCCCGGAAGAGCTTGAAGTGGGGAAATTCCGCCTCCTTATCGGGCCGCCAGGTGATAATCTGGTAGGTGGCCACGGTCACCGGCGCTACCCCCTTGGAATCCCCGGTATACTCGGCGATCTGATCCGCCGTAAGGGTCGTTTTGTCCAGGAGTTCGTCTATCCACTGATGCACCGCCGCCACGTTGGTGGTAAGTATCAGGGTATTGGTTTTCAGTATGGCCATCAGGGCCATCCCCACCATGGTTTTCCCGGAACCGCAAGGAAGCACCACCACCCCGTACCCGGTCCCGGGCCCCCTATTCCCCAGTACCGACCGGGCGGCATCGGCCTGGTAGTCCCGCAGGGTAAACGGCCGGCCCGAGGCTGCGGTGACGCCGGAGCTGGTCCGCAGGCTGAGTTCCAGGTCCTCCCCATTCACCAGGGGCGCCATATCCTGCACCGGCCAGCCCATCCGGATAAGTTCCCGCTTAACGCTCCCCCGGTCGGTAAGCCGCAGCCGGAACCCCCCGTCGGTTTGCTGCACCAGTTTATCCAGGGACTTTGCCGCCCCTATTTCCGCCAGGATCGCCGTATCATCCGCCACCAGGAGGAGTTCGTCGGATAGTTCCGGAGAATTTGATACAAGCCGGAGCTTGCCGTACCGGGCCATGGTGTCGGAGAACCCTTCAATGATGTTCTGGGGAACGGGGTAGCGGCTGAAGGTATCCAGGGAGGCCGCCACATCGGCGGCACTGAAGCCCGCACTGGCGGCGTTCCAGAGGGACAGGGGGCTTATCCTGAAGGTATGGATATGTTCCGGGGACTTTTCCAGTTCCGCAAAGGGCATAATAGCAGCCCGGGCTTCCTCGGCACGGGGGGCGTGTACATCCAAAAGCAGGGTACGGTCGCTTTGCACAATCAGAGGATTTGCGGGGTCAATTGCCATAACCTATCTATTATATAGGGAATGGGGGGGAGTGGGAAGAGTATTGAAATATTGATCCGTTTCCGGTATTTTTGAAGTATGGGTGTAACCAGAGCTTACAAAAGCAGCGTATTCTCCTGGCTTTTCAGTGACCCCGATACGTTGCGGGAACTGTACGGCGCGCTTGAGGGTATTATGCTCCCCCCGGATGTACCCATCAGGATAAACACCCTTGAAAGCGTTTTATTCTCGGGGCAGATGAATGATATTTCGTTTGTCATAGCCGATATCCTGGTGGTCTTGGTTGAGCATCAGAGTACGATCAACGAAAACATGCCCCTGCGGCTGCTTTTATACTGTGCAGAAATCTACAAGAAAATAACCAACGATGAAGATATATACCGGGAAAAAAAGATACCCCTGCCCCGGCCTGAATTCATCGTACTCTATAACGGAACCAAGCCCTACGATGATAAAAAGACGCTGAGGCTTTCAGATTCATATAAGGATGCCTCTTTTTTGGGGATTCTGCCGGGGGCGCCGCCTGAGTTGGAAGTGATAGTCACGGTCTACAACATCAATCAGGGCCGCAATAAGGCTATCCTCCAAAGATGCAAGACGCTGGAGGAGTACAGCGCTTTCATTGCCAAGGTCCGTGAGTGCGAGGAAGCGGCGCCCGGCAGCGAAAAAGCCATGGAAACTGCGATAAAATACTGCATCAAGCACAATATCCTCAAGGATTTTTTAAAACTACATTCTAAGGAGATAATCAACATGTTATTAAACGAATGGAATTTGGATACCGCCCTAAAGGTGAGGGGAGAAGAAGCCTGGGAAGAGGGTCGGGAAGAGGGCCGGGAAGAGGGCCGGGAAGAAACAGCGAAAAAAGCCTTGCAAGCAGGAATCTCGCCGGAATTGGTCCAGATAATTACCGGTATACCCATGGACACTATTAAAAAGCTTGCCGAACAATAAGCGGCGGTACTAATATATTTCCCGGGTGAGCCGGGCCCTAAAAAAAAGGCTGCAGAAATGGACGTCCCTGCAGCCCCGGTTTCTGCGGAGAAAGTGAGTTAGCCGCAGGCCCCGTGCCGGATTAAGGGTCCGGCAGCCCTTTTTTTCTTCCGCAATGCGGAGGGTTGCCGGGAATTGCTTCCCGGCAACCCCGCGGACCCGAAGGTCCGTTTAGGATTTGTCTGGCAAAGGAAACCGGCGGATGCCGGACTCCTTGTGCCAATTAGTTGGGTAGATCGGTGGCGGTGTAGTGCCAGTTAATAACTGAACTTGCGTTGAGGTTCCGATCCCCACCATTACTATTAAGCTTTGCAGCGCCCGCCGGGGCGAAGAAGATGGTTGGTCGTGCCCCGTTAGTTATTGGGTTCCCAGAAGGACCAAAAATGAATTGTGACGCTGTAATATTAAGAGGAGTGACACTCAAGGTTGTTGGAGCACCCGTTATTGAGGCGCCTCCTATCAAGTAGATTTCCGGGTTTGTGGTGAAATGTCTCGCCGCTGAGATTGCAGTTGACCAGTCCATGGTGTGGACAACAGCGCCGGAGGTTAATCCGGTCAGCGTGGAGCCGCTAGCGAAGCTCAAGGTGGAGTTGTTACTACTATAGTAGCTCAGCACAATGGTACCGCTACCCAGG
>BNUW01000147.1 GCA_025997655.1 Spirochaetia bacterium | reverse complement strand
GGATTTTGATCTTGACCGCAATGACGAGCCGCCCCAGCGCCGGGAGTTATTCTGATGGACAACACCAATCGGTAATATGGATATGCTCATAGCCGCCTGTGCAAAAAGTTCCAACGCTATTTTGGTTACCAACAATGAAACGCATTTTTCAAAGATTCCGGATCTAAAACTGGAAAATTGGGTGCGGGGATTATAAACCATGGAAAAAATCCCCGTTGCCATCATCGGTTTAGGCCGTATCGCCAGTCTCCTGGAGGACGATGCCCTTCGTGAAAAACCCTGCACCCATGCCGGGGCTATTGCGGCAAACCCGTTCTGCACCATCGCTGCGGGCTGCGACCTTGACGCGGACCGCCGCCGTATTTTTGCCGAACGCTGGCATCGCCCGGTCTATGCCGATGTTAATGCCCTGTTTGCGGAACATAAGCCGGGCATACTTACTATCGCTACCCACCCGGACAGCCATTACTATTACTGTGCCTTGGCCGCCCGTCATGAGGTTCCGGTGGCGGTCTGCGAAAAGCCCCTGGCGGATACCATTACTGCCGCGCGAAAGATAGCGGCGCTTCATCGCAAAGGCATCACCCGGATACTCACCAACCATGAACGGCGTTACTCCGCAGATTATATCAAAGCCAAGGCAATCCTGGAAGACAAACGGCTTGGCCCCCTGCTCAGTATAAGGGCCGCACTGTACATGGGGAAAACCCGGCGGCTCCTGGACGTGTTCTGGCACGACGGCACCCATCTGGCGGACGCCGCCATGTTCCTGACCGGCGCAAACCTGTACCACCGGAATCGTTGGGGCGCGCGGCTGGGCAGCCGAACCGGGACCGCATGGCTGGAGGGGTATCTGGAACGGCCGGCGGAACGCATCCCCTTCCTTATGGAAATCGGAGCGGAACGGGATCATCTGGTATTCGAGTTGGAGTTTTCCTGCGCCCGTGGACGGCTGCGTATCGGAAACGGGATCTTTGAGGTTTGGGAAAGCGCCGAAAGCTCCTACGCCGAAGGGTTCCGTTCCCTAAAAAAAACCGGTGACACCTTTGATGGCCCCACGGGATATTTTGCCACTATGGTTGAAGACGCCGTTGCCTGTTACCGCGATCCTGCCCGGCAGCCCCGGTCCAGCGCCGCAGATGGGCTGCGGGCGATTGAGTACCTTAACTCGGTGAAGCGGTGGGGACGGGGAGGGGTGTTTTCATGATCGTCGTATTACTTTTACTGCTGATTTACCTTGCGTTTATCAGTTTAGGATTACCCGACGCCCTGCTTGGATCGGCATGGCCGTCAATGTATGGCGCGCTTGGGGCGCCGCTCCATTACGCCGGAATACTGGCAATGATTATTGCGGGCGGAACGGTGGTTTCAAGCATATTCAGCGAACGGCTTATCAGACGTCTGGGAACGGGGCTTGTTACCGCCCTAAGCGTTTTCATGACCGCCGCCGCCCTCTTTGGTTTTTCGCTTTCCCATACCTTTATCGGTTTGTGTTTTTGCGCAATTCCCCTTGGATTAGGCGCCGGTTCTGTTGATGCGGCACTCAATAACTATGTGGCCTTGCATTATAAGGCGCGGCACATGAGCTGGCTCCATTGTTTTTGGGGCATCGGCGCTTCAATAGGGCCGCTTATTATGGCGGCGTATTTAACCGGCGGCAGGCCCTGGAATGCGGCTTACCGCACGGTGGGCGTCATTCAATTTTGTCTGGTACTGTTACTGTTTATATCCCTGCCCTTATGGGGGAAACACCGCTTGGACGCGGCGGCGGCGGCACAGAAACAAAAACGGTCCCTTAGTTACCGCGAATTGTTCAGAATCCCCGGGGTAAAACAAATTCTTGTCACGTTTTTTTGTTATTGCAGTATAGAACAAATAACGGGACTATGGGGCAGCAGCTATTTGGTACGGGTTAAAAATGTAGCCCCCGATTCCGCCGCCCGGTGGATTGCGCTGTACTATGGCGGAATCACCGCAGGGCGTTTTATTGCCGGTTTCTTAACCATGAAATTGAACAACCGGCGGATGGTCCGTTTGGGGCAGGGGCTTATCGCCTGCGGAATCATTACCCTGCTTTTACCGGGTAACAGTACTATTACATTATTGCTTGGGTTTTTTATCATCGGCCTTGGCTGCGCGCCGATATACCCCAGCCTTTTACATGAAACCCCCGAAAACTTTGGCAGTGAATATTCGCAAATGATAATGGGCATACAAATGGCAACCGCCTATATTGGCATTACGGTAATGCCGCCCTTGTTTGGCTGGATTGCGTCACATATCAATTTCGTTATATTCCCGGTGTTTATCGGCGCCATATTGGTACTGAAAATAGTAATGTCGGAAACGGTGAATAAAAAAGTTGACGCGGCAAAGGGATAAAATTTTTTACAATTTCTCCAGCGCTGCAAGTATCCTGTCGATTTCCGCTTCCGTTGTTCCGCTCCCAAAGCTGAAGCGAACCGTCCCGCCCGGAAATGTCCCGGCGGTTTTATGCGCCAAAGGGGAACAGTGCAGGCCGCTGCGGGTAATTATGCCGTGGCCTTCAAACAGTAATTGTGAAACCTCTCCGGCATCGTATCCTTCGGCAACAACTGAAACAACCGATACACAGCGATCCGGATCAAGGGTTCCGCAGACGCGGATATTTTTTAGTTCCCGCAGCCCCGATAAAAAACGCGCCGTGGAAGCACGTTCGCGCTCCCGTATTGTTTCGACGCCGACGCCTAAAATCTCCTCCACCGATGCGGCAAGGCTCAGGATGCCGATGATGTTTTGCGTACCCGGCTCGAACCGGTCCGGTAGAAAATCGGGCATATCAAGGGAGTGGGATACGCTGCCGGTGCCTCCGCTTATCCATTGCCGCATCGCGCCGCAGGCCGCTTCCCCAATCACGAACCCGCCTGATCCCGCAAGACCCCTGAGCCCCTTATGGCCCGCAAAGGCAACAACATCGAAGATGTCAACATCGCAGGAGTCCCCCATGGTAAACGGCAGGACGCCCCCGGTCTGCGCCATGTCAAGGATGGTAAGGACGCCGTATTCATGGGCAATCCGGAAACATTCCCTTACGGGCAATATCGTGCCAAGGACGTTTGACGCATGGGTCATAACGAGCAGCCGTGTGTTTTTCCGTATTGCTTTACGGACGGCGCCGGGGTCCAGCGAACCGTCGGGTTCGCAGGGGAGCCAGTCAAGTTCTATCACGCCGTTTTTTCGGAGCAGGTCAAGGGGGCGGGCCGTTGCGTTGTGTTCCACACCGGTGGCCAGCACATGGTCCCCCAGGCGGACAAGGCCGTTAATAGCCATATTCAGCGATTGTGTGGCCCCGCTTGAGAATATCACCCGCAAAGGATCGGCCGCGCCAAACAGCTTTCCTACCGCCCGGCGTGCCCGAAGAGCAATAGTCCCCGCCTCCAGTCCCTCAAAATTCCGCCCGGCGTTGAGGTGTACCCCGCCCAGATATTCGCGCAGTTCGCCGGTTACCGCAGGAGACAATGCAGGGGTTGTGGCGGCGTAATTTGCGTATATCGTCACAGGGTGATCACGCCGGAAGCCTTTGCCAGGGTGTTTGTTATCTTCATCATGTCAACGATGCTGCCCACGGCGAGGTGTTCCGTCAGTTTATAGTAATTGGCGCAGGTCCCGCAGGTATAGATGTTCGTACCCTTTTCCTCCAGCGCCTTTAGGTCGGGCACGGTGTTTGCCCCCTCGGTGGTAAGATGCGCCCCGCCATTCAAAAAGATAACCGCTTCAGGCAGGGGATTTAATTGGGTCAGCGAAAATATAAAACCCTTGATGAGCAGCTTGCCAAGATCCTCCGCCCCCCTGCCCATGCTGTCCGCCGTTATCAGCGCCACCGGTCCCTTCTTCCCCGCTGCAGAACCGGAGTCCGAAGGATTGACAAAAGCCTTAGTGGGGTCTTTAACGATGGTCGCCTTGTAGATCGATGCCCCCTCATCAGTATACGAAAAACCGCAGCCGGTTCCCTTCGCCATCTTTTCGAGGTTCTGCACCGCGACAAAATTGTCTACCAGGACCACCACACCATCCGAACCCTGTTCGGCAAGGGTTTTCTGTGCGTTTACCACAGGAATCGGGCAGGGATTTCCCCGCATATCCAATGTTTTCATATGTAACTCCTATTCATTCGTTAACTATAAGATGATGAAAATCTGTTGTCAATTATACACCGTTTTTGACGGTATGACTATGGGAACTTGACGATATTCATCCTTGTAGGCTATAATCAAAATGGGTTACGTACATTGAAATGTCCGATATAAGAGGTTAAGAATGAAGCGGATAATGGCGATGCTTTTGTTTGGGGCGATTTTCATTACGCTCTGCACGGCCCAGGCATCGCTCCGGAATTTCAAGCAGCAAGGCGCCGCCACCGGAACCTTGGAATCGGACGAGCTAAGCGTAGCCCACCCGAGTTTGCCCATCGGTACCTATGTAAAGATTACCAATACGGACAATGATAAGGTGGTATATGCCACCGTTACGAACCGGATAACCGCTTCGGTTGATAGAATAGCGGATCTTTCCCCCAGTGTCGCCGAGGTGATAGGTGTGCCCATTGATGGGTCCGTTCCGGTACTCCTTGAACGGGCGACCCGTCCGGTGGAACCGCCGAAGGAACCCGATCCGCCCCCCCCGCCGCCGCCGAAGGAACCTGATCCGCCGCCCCCGCCGCCGAAGGAACCCGATCCGCCCCCGCCGCCTCCCCCAGCGCCGAAACCGGTATTGACTAAGCCGCCCGCGCAGATCATTCCCCGTATGCCCGATCCGGGGAATACTACGATTTTCCGGGTACAGGCGGGGTCCTATTTGCTGCCCCTGCATGCGAAGGAGGCATTTGAGCGGCTGGTAGCGGCGGGATTCCACCCCTACTACGAACGGTTCGGGGAGCATATCCGGGTGGTTCTTCCCGGAGTCCCCGCTCAGTATCTTCCCTGGCTGGCCCAACGTTTAGGAAATCTGGATGTCAAGGAAGCCTGGATTAGGCCTGAGCGTTAACCGGGGAATATCCGGATTTTTGTAGTTTATTACTTTATTAATCAACTATTTCGGTTATGCCCTTGACCCTTGCACTGAAATTGTATATCTTTTAGTTTGATGGTACGGTTATTTAGACAGGTTTTACATCAACGATTATTATCGGCAGTCTAAAATTTGTTGAGCAGCTACGTGTATTCATCAACCGTATTGTCTTTGCCTCCCGGGTTTCTTCACCTCCTTTTCCCGGGAGGTTTTTTTATGCCCGGAGCCCGTTTAAGAACTAAAAGCCGCCGTTCAGGTTTTGGCGGCACGCCTCTGCCTGTCGGGCTCGGCGGCGATGTGCATTTCGTCCAGCTGCTCCATGATGGTGTCCACCACCGCCTGCTTTTTATCCTCTATCCCGGCAGCATCGGCCTTAGCCTTGGCGGCGTCCCTGAATTCCGTGCAGGACTGAACCGGCCCCGCGGTGAACCGTATCACATCTTCGCTGACAAAATCGTCCATCATGTCTCCCTGACGGACATGGAGTACTTCGCCGTTTATGGCTACCAGACACATATAGTCGAAGGATTTTACATAGGAATCAATTTCCCGGACCCCTTTTTTGGTGCCGGGGTCCCAGGGCCGGTACCGTGTGCCGGAGGGGAACACCAGAATGAGTTTGCCCTTCCGCTTGATATCCAGCAGGGTTTTCATGGCC
>BNUW01000146.1 GCA_025997655.1 Spirochaetia bacterium | reverse complement strand
CGTTGTTCGCATTGTGCCCGGTCGATAAAAATCGCATTCCCCATGAGGTTCCCGGAAAAAACATTCTCCGCCACACTGAGGGAGGGAAACAGGTTGAACTCCTGGTAAATAACCGCGATGCCCAGTTTCTTGGAAAGCTGGGGGGTCATGCTGGGATATACGGCGCCGTTAAAGACAATCTCCCCATGGTCGGGAATAATAGCGCCGGACAAAACCTTGATAAGGGTTGATTTACCGGCGCCGTTTTCCCCGATAAGGGCGTGTACTTCCCCCGTACGAAAACTAACGGAAACGTCATTGAGGGCAAGCACACCGGGGTATTGTTTAGAAATATGCCGTAATTCTAAAACTTCATCCGCCATGTGCTTCCCTCTTGGCAATTACAATACTAATTTCCCAACGTCATCGATGTTTTCAAGGTAGATAGCCTGCATGGGGAAGGTCACTTCCGCCTGGTCCGCTTCGTAAACACCGGTCTGGGCCATCCGCATACAGCGATCAAATAACTGTACCACCTGATTCACCACATCCAAGTTAATAGTACAAAGGAACATATCATTGGCCCGAAGCGCCCTAAGGGCGTCTTCACTGGCGTCACAGCCGAAAAGACCGACATGGTTTTTCTCAAAACTCATCCCCGCCGCTTTGTAGGCTTCCCAGACACCCACGGGACCCGAATCATTGATGCCCATTACGGCCTGAAGATCCGGATAGGCCTGGAGGAAATTTTCACCCGCCGCTACGCCCTGCTGAACAAAACCGGCATCCACGGATATGACAATCTGGCCGGAGGGGCAGGTCTCGGCAAACCCGGCCCGCATCCCCTGCTCGCGGACCACCAAAAAGTCCAGCAGGGAATAGCCGCAGATAGCCGCCTTTTTACTCCCCGGATTAGCCTCCACCCATTTCCCGCATTCCCGGCCTATGGCGCGCCCCAACTCAAAATTGGAAGCAAGGCTGGTGTACTGGGCAACCGTGGTGGGGTTATCATAGGAGCCAAGGATGGCGCCCTGATCCTTTGCCCGCTGGAGCAAATCAACGTAGGCGTCCTCGGCAATGTTCTGGTAGATAATTATCTTTGCCTTGGCGTTGATACAATTTTCCAGGAAAGTTATCATCTTGGGAGGGCCTTCAAGAAGATCCGCCGCAATCAGCTTCCAGCCTTCTTTTTCACACTTTGCTTCAATAGCCCTTCTCATGTCGATGAATATTGAATTGGTTTGAATCCCCGAAAGGGCCAATCCCACCGTTATTTGGTTACTATCTGTCTTTTTACAGCCAAGCAACAGGGTCCCCATTACCACCACAAGGACAAATAACCCGAATACACTTTTTCTTCCCTTCATTTTAGTCTCCTCCAATACGTTTTATGATACCAAAGGGTTCCGGGGCCTGTCAACAACCGGATTAGTTACAGGATACTATTGATAAAGCTGATGATCCCGTCGGTGACTTCCTCCCGGATATCCCGGTCATTGTGGATTTCATGCCGGTGTCCGGAGTAGAGCTTTGTCGTGACCCGTTTGTGGCCCGTAGTGGCGAGCCAGTTGGCAGCCGCATAAACTCCTTCGCCGTAGTTTCCCACCGGGTCCTGATCCCCGGCGATATTATATACGGGAAGATCCCGGGGAACCTTAGCCGCCCACTGGGGACCGGTAATGGCCTCCACCAATGCAATCAGATCGTAGTTTGCCTGATTAGTGGGCAATTGGTAGTGATTATGGAAGGCATCGACGGCAAGGTCCGCAACGATATCGGGGTCTGCGGAAACCCAATCGTTGGGGCTTATCACCTTTTCATAACGGCTGGTCCAACCCTCGAACATTCTGCCCAGATACTGCGGGTCCCGTTCGCCGCCCTTCCCGGCGTCGACCAGGGCCTTTAATTCCTTTGCTACGGAATTAAAGGCATCCATAACGCCGCAGGTACCGCAGAGAACCATGCCGCTGAGCAGCGTGCCGTAACGGGCGGCGAAACTCCGGGCAATCATGGAACCCCAACTGTGTCCGAATACAATAAAGGGCAGTCCGGAATGAGCTTTAACAACCAGGTCATGGAGGCTGTTCTCGTCCTCCGTGGTGGTGATATACCCCTTGTCGCCGTAATCCCCCCAGGTATCGGAATCGGCGGCGGTTTTGCCGTGCCCCACATGATCGTCGGCACAGACCACAAATCCCGCTTCGTTCAGCTTGAGAATAAGGTACAGATATCGCCGGGAATGTTCCAGAAGACCGTGGACCACCTGTACAATGGCCTTCGGCTTCCGAATCGGACTATACACCCACGCTTTAACCGTATCCCTTCCGTTATAAGACGGAAAACTCAGTTCCTGCAATCCCATAGTATACCTCCCTAATTTGCCCATTAGTATAAACCCTCTTTTTGACGCGGTCAAGTTATCGAACAGGGGGATTTAATCTTCCCCTATAAATTGCTACACTCAAGAAAATTGTATCAAACAGGGGCGAAATTATGCGCGTATTAGCAAAAGATATACTGGAAAGCAAGGTTGTCGGTGAATCAGAACAAAGTTCTGTCGAAGTCTCCGGCTGGGTACACCGCATACGGGAACTGGGGGGCATCACCTTTGTGATACTCCGGGACCGCTCCGGTCTGTTACAGCTTGTGCTACAGGAAAAACCCGACCTGACCCTGGAATCGGTGATCACCGCCAGGGGCACACCGGCGGCAAACGAAAAGGCCCCCGGCGGAGCGGAACTCCGGGTGACTTCCCTGGAAGTTATCAGCCGGGCGGCCCCGGACCTGCCCTACCAGGTGAACGCCGATGTGACCAAGACCGGGCTGGAATCGATCCTGGATAACCGCACACTATCACTGCGGAACCCGAAGATCCGTTCCATCTTCAAAGTCCAGGCCACCATCATTGAAGCTTTCGCAGCATACCTTCGGGGACAGGACTTTACGGAAGTAAAAACCAGTAAACTGGTGGCGGGGGGTACCGAGGGGGGCACCGAACTTTTCGAGGTGGAATACTTTGACCGGAAGGTCTGCCTGGCCCAGTCCCCCCAGTACTACAAGGAGACCATGGTTGCAAGCGGCCTGGAACGGGTCTTCGAAATTGCCCCGGCCTACCGGGCGGAGAAACACGACACCCCCCGGCACCTGAACGAATACGTTTCCCTGGATGTGGAGATGGGGTTTATCGAATCCGAGAAGGACCTTATCGAACTGGAAAAGGGGCTCCTGGCCCATATCTTTGAGGAAGTGATCCGCAAAAACAGTAACGATGTGGCCGCCTGGGGTTCCACCGTTCCCGACCCCGCCCTGGTAGCCAGGGCCCCCACGATTCCCTACGACGAGGCCATGACCATCGCCACCGGTGAGGCGGCAAAAAGTAAAAGTGGGGGCGGCAAAATCTTCGACATCAACCCCGAGGCGGAACGGTTTCTCTGCGCCTGGGCGGGCCGGGAACACGGTATTGAGCTGATTTTTGTAAACCAGTTCCCCCGGCGGCACCGGCCCTTCTACACCTATCCACTGGACTTGGGTGACGGGAAAGCCGCCTCCACCATGAGCTTCGACTGCCTCTTCCGGGGCCTGGAGATCACCACCGGCGGGAAACGCCAGCACGACTACAATGCCTTTCTGGAGGTGCTCCCCCGGTTCGGCCTCAAACCGGAAGATATGGAAAACTACCAGGCGCTCTTAAAGTACGGCTGCCCCCCCCACGGCGGTTTTGCCATCGGCTGCGAGCGGCTTACACAAAAACTGCTGGGGCTGGCCAATGTGAAGGAAGCGAGCTTATTCCCGAGGGACAGGAAACGGGTTACGCCGTAGGAACACTACGCCAGTACCTTCATCCCCACCCGTGCGGCATGGAGCAGGCTCTTCAGATCGGCGCTGCCGGTTTTCTGTGCCGCGAGGCAGGCAATATCCCCGCAGGTATGGGCATCGTCCAGGGCATTGTGGGCTTCGTACTCTATGCCGAAGTGGGCTCCAAGGTTAGGAAGGCTGTGGGATTTAAGGCGGGGCCAGACATTTCTGGACAACATCAGGGTACAAAAATAATTCAGAGCGGGGATCGGCAATTCATACCATTCCAATACCGCCTGCAATATCCCCATGTCAAAGGGGGCATTGTGGGCCGCCAGGGGCAAATCACCAATGAAGGGCAGTATGTCGGTTTCCCAGAGCTCCTCAAAGGTGGGAGCATCCTCAACATCATCAACCGTAATGCCATGGATGTCCGTAAAATCCGGACGGATGTAGAGAATGGGCGGACGTATCAGGGAATAGAAACTTTCCCGGGCTTCCCCGTCACAGAACCTTACCAGCCCCACCGCACAGGCGCTCTCCCGGGAATATTTCGCAGTCTCAAAATCTATGGCTATAAAATTCATGCGTACTATTCTGCTAATTCTAAGCTATCGGCCATTGATCTGCAAGTAAAAGGGAGTGTTTTTTGAAATGACCGTTAATTTTCTCCATGCAAGGGGCTGTCCGGGAAGTCTTTTCCGGACAGCCCCCTATGGCGCTTTCTACTCATCCTTAACGATACGTATCCCCTTGCTGGTTCCCATGCGTGTAGCCCCAGCCTTGAGCATTTCGTCGCAGATCTTGCGATCGTTGATCCCCGTGGATGCCTTGACCCGTATGCCATCGCCCACGGTCCGTTTCATAAGCCGCACATCCTCCACGGTGGCGCCCCCGGCACCGAATCCGGAGGAAGTTTTGACGAAATCCGCCCCCGCCTGTTTGGCCAGAGCGCAGGCCGCCACCTTTTCCTCATCCGTAAGGGCGCTGGTTTCGATAATGACCTTTACAATGGCCTTGGGATGAGAAGCTTTTACCACCCCAAGGATATCGTTGTATACCAGTTCGTAGTCCTTATCCTTGAGGGCGCCGATATTGATCACCATATCGTTTTCCTCGGCTCCATTTTTGAGCGCCTCGGCGGCCTCCGCAGCTTTTATCGTGGATGTGTTGGCGCCCAGGGGGAAACCTATGACGGAACAAGTCTTTACCCCGCTGCCCCGGAGCTGGCCGGCCACATAGGCCACGTTGGCGGGGTTTACGCAGACACTGGCAAAGTGATATTCCTTCGCCTCGTCACAGAACTTTTTCAGGGTAGCCTTTACCGTCTCGGGTTTCAGCACCGTATGATCCATGTACTGAGCATAACTGGGATCATACCCGGCCTTGCCGGTAATCGCCGCCGGGGCCGCAGCTGCGGCGCCATTGCCCAACACATCCCGAATTGCTTTTGTTACAATCTCGTTAAAGTCCATTGTTGATGCTCCTTGGACCCGCGGGTTTAGTGCATTTCCCGGCCGCCGGAAATATTGATCGCCTGGCCGGTACAGTAGTCTCCCGAGACGGTGAGAAAAAATACATAGTCCACCACATCGTTGATATCCGTCAGCCGGCCCAGGGGCACCTTGGCGGTAAACTTCTTGATCACCTCCTCCCGGGGAAGTTTGAGATTTTCCGTATACCCCTTGCTCACCTCCCCCCATACACCGGTTGCGTCGGTAATGCCGGGGCAGATACAGTTGATGTTGATTTTGTGCCCCGCATATTCATAGGCCAGGGATTGGGTCAGGGCGATGATGGCGCCCTTGGCGGATGAGTAGGGGGTCATCAGGGAAGAACCGGTCTTTCCGCTCTTGGAGGAGAAGTTAATGATCTTGCCCCCCTGACCGGCCTTGACCATGCTGGGGTGCGCACCCTGAATGCACCATGCGATATCGGTATTGCGTCGTGTAGGGAAAGAGTGTG
>BNUW01000145.1 GCA_025997655.1 Spirochaetia bacterium | reverse complement strand
TCCGATCCACACATGTAATTCCTTACTATACAACAAATTACGCGCACACTCACCAGAACGCCCCCATCCGGTACGGTTTTCCGTATTGTCCGGGGGCTTTTATTCCCCCTGTATTTTACGCCGCGTGAGCGGTGTGGAAGAAACCCTCCCTTCCGGGGTGGTTCATATATGTAAAGGAGTGTTTTAAATGAGAAAGCTTCGATTTTTTGGTTTGCCGGCAATAGTGCTGGCGTTGAGTTTGGCGTTCACCGGATGTGGTGACGGCGCAGGTAATGGCGGAGGTGACGGTGACGGCAGCGTTTCGGTAACCGGCGTAACCCTTAATAAGGCGACAACAAGCATTGCGGTTGGCGCCAACGAAACCCTGACCGCCACCGTAGCGCCCGCAAACGCTACCAATCAAGCCGTTACCTGGTCCAGCAGTGATACGTCAAAAGCCACCGTAGTGGGCGGCGTAGTAACTGCCGTGGCTACGGGAACCGCCACCATCACGATAACCACCACCGATGGCAGCCACACCGCAGCCTGTGTGGTAACGGTTACCTCTGCCGTACCCGTTACCGGCGTAACCCTTAATAAGGCGACAGCAAGCATTGCGGTTGGCGCCAACGAAACCCTGACCGCCACCGTAGCGCCCGCAAACGCTACCAATCAAGCCGTTACCTGGTCCAGCGATGCTACGGCAATCGCCACCGTAGCGGATGGCGTAGTAACTGCCGTGGTTGCGGGAACCGCCACCATTACGGTAACCACCACCGATGGCAGCCACACCGCAGCCTGTGTGGTAACGGTTACCCCCGGAGGAGGGGGTACCGACCTGAAAACAAAGTTCAGCGTAAGCACGGCGAGTGATACCTTTACCGCCCTGCACAATCTTATTCAGACCGATGGGAACTGGGCTGATCAAATCGCCCTTGGTGACTATATTGACCTGCCTTCATTGACTATCGCGGGGTCCGGTATGATAACCGACTTGCGCCTTATTGTGGTAGGCAAGAATTCATTTAAGCGCAATAGCACTGGCGCGGGTTCTGTTACTGCTAATAATCCCGGCGCGCCTGACCATGTGGTGTTCCAGTTCCAGAATATTCCGGTTACGCACAATATGAACGGCACTAATACCAACGTAGGTGGCTATGCGGGAAGCGCGATGAAGACCTATCTTACGGGGGACTTCCTGACGGGCCTGAAAACCGCCACGGGCCTTACCAGTACGGAGCTCTGGGCGCCGTCCCGCAGGGTGTGGAACGGATTCCTGTCGGGCGAGAGCGGATCATCCTCAACAAATACAACGGTGAATACGATAACTGACGCGCTCTGGCTCCCCACCGAATGGGAAATGTTTGGCTTCCGTACAGACTCGTCACCGGATGAGGTTAATGCGGGTCAAGCGCGACTTGAGTACTATGCAAGTCCTTCAGCCCGCAAAAAATATAACAATAGCATTAGTGTCTGGTACTGGAGTGCTTCGCCCCAGCATTCGTCTGCGGCCGGTTTTGCTGGTATCCACAGCTACGGTAATCCGAACAGCTACTATGCGGAAGCAGTGGGTGGCTGCGCCCCCGCTTTCTGTGTCCAATAGCGCGTAAGCGGTATTTGATACGGACATCTCAAAATCCCGCCCCCTTGTGGGGCGGTTTACCGGGGATACCATAAGGCCCCCGGTATACGGCAGAACAGCGCCGGACGGAAAAACCGTGTGTTACACGGATGCGGCGCATACAAAGGGGCTTAGGCAAGGCAGCCTATAACACCCCTGCCCGGCGGGGGCATACGGCCCTTCGCCGTGTGCTGTTACTTTGAACAGGGAGTATTTTTATGGAAATCAAATTTGATACAGATGACTTTTCGCCGCAGGAGAGAGTTATAGTATGCAAAAAGCTGGGTGTTGAAGATGCACAATTAAATGATACCTTGTTCAATATAGCTAATACCGCGTTTCATGAATATAAAACAATGATTCTGGAACATGGCATACCTGCTACTATTTCAGCGTTACGGGAAGAACGGCTGCATCATTTGATACTACATTATTTTAAGAGTATTCCCCATGAATCGGAAATACGCCCATTATTTCAACTTAGTGCGTCAACCTGCAGAACGCTGCTGAGAAACACCATCACAAAAAACGAGATGCTGTTTGAAGATATTTTGAATGCGAAGATACAATCTATTCTGGGTAAACCTGGCGGTAACGCGAAAAACGGCTTCAGCCTGGAAATTCAATCCGAGCTAATAGTACAAATGTTTAACAATAAAATTACTGAAAAAGAACCTGGCCTCCAAAAAATACAACTACTGGGGGGAACTGCCGCTACGTATGAATGTGCGGAGGACACGATGGAATTGTTAAAAAAGGAGTATCTACATGAATAGTGATATTTTAAATAGTTTAAGCCTTGTGTATATTTTTATATTTGCATTGGCTCCGGTAATTTCTATGCAAATCGAGGGGCTTGAAAAAAGAATGGAAACACTGACGCCTGCTAAGTCGGCAGAACGAAAAAGATTAACCGGTAAAAAGCGGCTTTTATCGTGGTTAGGTTGTTTTCCCTATGCTCTGCTTAGCATGATAGTGTTATGGCTGTGCATACCGTCATTACGCGGCATCCTTGCTGTCAGCCGGCCTAATTTTATTGAGTTTGATGTCTCTATGTCTCTTTTCTGCGTCATTTGGGTACTGTGTCTTATCAATACTGCATACGCATGGATATTGTTTAGGCGCTCACTAAAAATATGATCAAGCGGTACCGGAAAAAGGCGAACCCTGTACAGGGTTCACCGGTATTCCACAAACAATTAGTAGTATCCTGGGAGACTAGAGACCGGTAGGTCTTTTAGACCGAAAGGCCTCTAAGCCGTTGACCGGACCGCCGGGCTTTTTTAAGGGCCGCCGGTTGTAGGTTATACGCGGAGGGCGCTACGAAGGCCCACCGTTTATTGATAATACAAGGTAAGTATACAAGGTCTTTGGAAAAAGTGCACCACGTACGGCGCAATACAAGGATAAGCTTTTTTACCGGGAACAGAGAGGCTTGACAATTGCCCCCGGTTCGACTATAATGGAATTATATTCCTGATTAGACGAAAGGACAAGGTATGTACTATCATCGGCACATTGAAGCCGTCTCTCTGCGAATCGCCAAGCGCAAGCCGGTAATCGTCTTAACGGGCGCACGGCAGGTGGGAAAGTCCACGATGTTCAAAAAAACATTTGGCGGTATTAACTATATCACGATGAACAGTCCGCTCGTGCGGCAAAGCGCAAAGGACAATCCGACGCTGTTCTTTGAAGCTCACAAACCGCCCGTGATTGTCGATGAAATTCAAAAAGCGGCGGAGCTTTTTGAGTATATTAAGGACATTGTTGACGGGAACGAACTCAAAGGACAGTTTTATTTGACCGGTTCACAAAGTCTAAAACTGATGAAAAATGTTGGCGACAGCCTTGCAGGCCGAGCCGGTATCATCAAAATGCTCGGACTTTCTATGCGTGAGCTTGACGGCATCTCCTATCGCGGGGTATTCTCGCCGGCCGTATCGCATATGGATGCAATGGCAAAAGAAAGCAGCGGATTTGACTATGACAAGACCATAGGGCGCATACACAAGGGATTCTTCCCCGAACTGTATGAAACTGAAAGTGACTTGAAAGACTGGGCGGACTTTTACAGCTCATACTTTCAGACCTACATTGAAAAAGACATCAAAGATATGCTGAATATTCAGGATGAATCGGCTTTCATTAGGTTTGTAAAAGCGATTGCCTCGCTTTCAGGCGAAATGCTCAACTACACCACCGTCGCGGAAATCTGTGGTAAAGATGTAAAAACCGTTAAGGCCTGGCTGTCTGTCATGGAATCCAGCGGTCTGGTTTATTTACTGGAGCCCTACTATAACAACTTCAATAAGCGGCTCATGAAAACCCCGAAGGTATACTTTCTTGACACCGGGCTTGCTTGCTGGCTGTTGGGCTGGAACACGCCGGAACAACTGGTAAACGGCGCTGCATGGGGACATATTTTTGAGAGCTTCGTTTTAGCGGAGGTGCTGAAAAGCTACTATAACGACGGTATTGTAAAACCTCCGCTGTTCTACTACCGGGACAAGGATAAAAACGAAATCGACTTACTGATAGAAAATGGCGGCATTCTCTGCCCAATTGAGATTAAGACATCAAGCGACCCGACGAAATCAATGGTCAGCGCGTTTCGCTGTCTTGAGAGTATTCCGAATAAGAAAATCGGCGCCGGTACGGTTATCTGCCTTGCGAAGGAACGATTGCCGCTTACAGCGAACGCAGTAGGTTCGGCGAACGCAGTAGGTTCGAACGATGTTTGGATTATGCCCGTGAACTTGATATAAATTTTCTCTAATAGTTCCTGTGCAGTCACCGCGCCCCGCCCGCCAGCGCCGGTACATCCGGCTCATCATTCCTCACAATCCTTAACTCTGCAGTCTTCTTTTCCGTAGTATTACTAAGGTGCTTCTTATCGTGACGGCTGTTCAGGAGGGAGTACATCACCGGGGTTACGAACAGTGTCATGACGGAGCTTACCGTGAGGCCCCCCACAAAGGTTTTGCCGATGGGCTGGATGGTGTCCGCGCCGGCGCCGGGGAAGAAGGCGATGGGGATCATCCCCAGGATGGTGGTGAGGCAGGTCATGAGGATGGGGCGCAGGCGGGTGCGGCCCGCCTCCAGGCATGCTTCACGGACCTTCATGCCACGGGCGCGGAGGGTGTTGGTGTAGTCCACCAGAACGATGCCGTTGTTGACCACCACCCCCACCAGGGCGATGATGCCTATGGCGGCAAACATGGACATGGCTTCCCCGGTGATCTTGAATATCCAGATTACCCCGATGAACAGTAATGGTATTGAGAAGAAGATGATCAGGGGATCAACAAATGATTCAAACTGGCTGGCCATAACCCCGAAGACGAGGAATACGGCGACAGCAATGATAAAGATGAACCGGCTGTTGTAACCGGCGATTTCCGTGGCTTCACCCAGGTAGCGCACCGTTACTTCTTCACGGGGTACCAGGTACTGTTTTACCGTACTCTCCAGGCGGCGCTGCATATCCGTGGCGGCGATTCCCGGGGGCAGATCCCCGGTGACCCGGATCACCCGCTCCTGCTTTTCACGGCGTATAGAGGAGGGCGCCCGGCCTTCCACGATGGAGGCGACGTTGGAGAGGGGGATGCGGTAGCCGCTGCGGCTCATCACAAATACTGCGTCCAGGTTGGGCATGCCTATGCGGTCTTCGTTCCGGAGCATCACCTGGATGTTGATGAGCCGGTCCCCCCGGCTGAAGGTGGTAACCGTGCTGCCGTCCATGGCGGTGCGTATCTCCGAGGCGATGGACGCAAGGGACAGGCCGAAGCTTGCCGCCCGGTCCCGATCAATCTCGACCCGCAGTTGGGGAGCGCCCTCATCAATATTAACGGTAGGGTTTTCGATCTCCGGCAGATACCGGGTGATAATTCCCTGGATAACACCTGCGGTTTCCATGATGGCGTTGTAGTCCCGTGAGCTTACCGTTATTTCCACCGCCTGGGTGTTCCCCATGGTACGCCCTGCACGAAAACTAATTCGCGCGCCGGGAATAGTGGTGGTGTAGGGAGTGAGTTTGCGGATCACCATTGCCGGGGTGTCCTGCTGCTTGGCAGGTTCCGGCAGAATTACCTGGATGCTGCCCTGGTTGGTTCCACTCCGCCGGGCCGTAAGGATGATGTTCCGGTAGCCCTTGACCTGTTCTTTGATCAGCTCCTCCA